>DATGEP010000320.1:0-58220 GCA_035310125.1 Ktedonobacterales bacterium | reverse complement strand
AGCACCTCTTCCTCGTGCCCACCCTTGAGAAGATGCGAGTTAGCGGTGAACGAGCTCAAATGCGGCTGCAGCGAGTCCATGCGACCGCGACTGAGCACGCCCTCGAGGCGCTCCTTTAGCGCTTTGGCGTCCATCAGGTGCGCAACGTGCCCGCCCACGCCCTCGGTTACCCGCTCCGGTAACTCGACACCGGACTTCTTGGCGGCATCGAGAACGTCCGTGACATGCTTGAGCATGGAGCGGCGGTTGACCACGGCATCCTTCGGGATGGGGTTCGCGTCTAGCACATGCTTGGCGAGCTCAGCCTGCGTCGCCTTCTTTTCGGCGCGCTCCTGCTTCGCAGCCGCGACATCGGGGCGCGTGGCTTCCTTCGTGGCGCGTGCCGTCTTGCCGGCATCAATGGCCTTGCCCTGCAGCTCGTCGAGCATGCGGCGGCCCTCTTGCCACGCAGCGCGAGCGCTGTCGGCCTTAGCCCCCTTGCCTTGCATCTTGCCGCGGGCGCTGGCCAGCATCTTGGCCCAGTCGGCCGGCTGGCGGCTTTCCTTCTCGGCGAGCTTTAGCTCGGTTTCGAGGATGCGCGACGCCGCCCGGCGGTCCTTCTGCGTCTTCCACGCCTCCGGATCCCGCGAGAGCGTCTGGCTTGCGCCTTCTCCCTTGGCGACGGCTTCACGCTCGGCAGCGGAGGTGCGGGGCCCGGCTTTCGCCTGCGCAGCTGCGTCGGCTTTCGCCGTCTCCTGGGCGGTCAGGTCTACCAAAACGCGGGGCGCTAAGTTCCGATCAGCCGCCTCGGTCTTATTGGCCTGTGCTTCGTCGGTAGGCTGGCCGGCGGGGGCCTCGATTGTCTGGCCGTCCGCTGCTTTGCCCGCCTCGCCCTTGTCGACCACATAGAGGTCGTTGGGCATATTGACCTTTGCCTCGTGCTCAACGAAGGACGCCTGCTTCTTCCAGAACGCTTGGTAAGCCGCCGGGTCGCCGCCTGCGGCCTTCACCGCGGCAAGCTCGGCGCTAGTCGCCATGTCATGAGCACCGGCGTAGTCGTGCCCGGCCTCGCGCAATGCCTTCTCGACCTGCTCGTGAATGTTGACGAATTTCCATAGGTCGAGCGGCTTGCCGTCCGCTCCTACTACGCTTGGATCTGTGCGCGGGATATGGCTGTCCACGTCGGTCTTCGAGTCATGGATATTCGAGCCGGCGAGATAGGGGACGTGCTTGCTCGCGTCGAACTGTGGGTTGACCAGGGCTTCGGACACGTCGGGGCGGCGCACGATGCGCTGCACGTCGAGGGGTAGCGAGTTCGCCCAGTTCAACCCGCCGAAGCCGTCTCGGAGCACTCCATTGGCGTGCGAGACATCGCCGACGTCCGAAGTTTGTATCGGTTTTTCTGGCACAGAGGGGGCAATTTCTTGCCCAGTCGGCGCAGGAATGGCGGCCTGCACGGGGGCGGGTTGCTCCTCCTCGTCGGTGACATGCTCGTCCGCTGCCGCCATCTCAGGCGCGCCGGCAATGGGCGGCCCCTTATCAAACGCCGTGGTGGGCGCCGGCGCTTGGTCCTGCGGCTTGACGGCATCGAGGGCCGCCTGGTCGTCGCCGGACACGGCCTTGTCCTGCGGAAGTTCCCCTTTCGGAGCCACTTCGCCCTCTGTGTGCTTGCCACCATGTAGGACTGCCCCCATGGGGGCACCTGTGACGGCACCGAGCACGCCGCCCTCGGCCGCGCTGGTGAGCGCTTCCTTCCAGTGGAAGTCGAGGTTGTCGTTCGAGTCCATCTTACCCGTCTGGGTAAGGACATCCTGCGTGCCCGACAGCGCCGCCTGCTTGCCACCTTCCTCGGCGGTGTTCTTGGTGACGCCCTTTAGGATACTCTGCCCTGCGTCTTGGCCAGCTGCTTTGGCCGCGAGCATACCCTCAGTGCCCATACGCCCGACGAGCTCGCTGACACCCATCATGATCAGCGGCTTGTAGCCGGCGGCTTGCTGCACGAGATGATCTTTGGCGTCGGGCTCCGACATGCCCATGGAGCGCAGCCCGCGGTAGACGCTGCTCTGATCCTGCAACTCCTTGTCGGGTGCGTCTTGGATCCCCTTCTCGATCTCGTTATAGACGTCGCCGCCCATCGAGACGCTCTGTGGGACGCTGCCCGCCGCCGCGCCAAGAGTGGCCGCCGCGCCGGTGGACATGCCCGCTGCCGCGGCTGCGCGCGCCACGATGCCACCCGGCACAAGCCCGGCAATGAGGCTGGGCAGCATGCCCGTGGCCTTGAGCTTGAGCGACGACATGGTGTCGGGTGCATCGAAGATCGACGCCTGCGTGTCGCGCTGGGCGCGCGGCGTCATGGTCTTGGTGACGTCCTCAGCGTCCTGGCCGAGAGATTGCTTCTCCTCGGCGACGCCCTTCATGAACTCGGGCGCAGCAGCTTGGAGGTTGACCTTCTTGCCTAGATAGTCGACGCCGCCAAGAAGCCCTTGGCCTAGCTGGTAAGTGCCGGCCTCTAGGCTCTTGCCATAGTCGCCCCAGCTGACCGGAGCGTTCTGTTGCTCCGTCTGGTTGGCGAGGTCCTGGGCGTTCTGCGAACCTTGGTCCGCGAACTGGCTAAGGTCTACGTCGACCCAATTCTCGGCCATTACGGTTCACCGGCGCCGTTGAAACCTGTGATCGGAAGCGCAGCGGGGGCCGGCTTCTTAGGGAGTTGGTTGCCGGTGGTTCCAGGGGTGGCCGGCGCCGCCTGCGACGGTGGCCGGCGAAGCATCCCGGCGTTCTCGAGCCACGAGCGCTTATCCGGATCCGCCGGCCCAGGGCCTTGTTGCCCAGCGATCGAGCCGATGGAAGCGCCGCCACCTTTGGCAGTGGGAGGCGCGGCGGGAGCGTCAGGCTTCTTCGCCGCCTGCCCGCGCAGATTGGCGAGCATGGTGATGCCCTCGCGGTCAAGATACATCGGTTGCACCTTGTCGCCGAAGCGCACGCGGCCCGTCTTCGAGTCGATTTGCATCTTGGCGTCAGGATCCGTCGCCACTTTGACGAAGCGAACCGCAGCCTGGGGCGACACTTGGTTGCCCTGCAGGAGCTTGGTGGCGACGCCGGTGATCGCGTTGCGGCTGTCCTCCATCTCGGGGGCCTTGGTCATCGTCTCCCCGAATTGGTTCTTCATGGCCTGGTTGATGGGCGCGTAGATGTCGTTGCCGTTGGATCCGCCGAGGCGCGAGTTCTCGCTGAGCCCCTTCGTGCCCTGCGTGGCCTTGCGGTAGGCGCCGTCTGCAACGTCGAGCGCGCTCTCCGAGTTGGCCTTGCCGGCGACCGTCGCCCCGCCGCCATTGCGGAAGTCTTCGTCGGACATGCCATTGAGAGGCGCGAGGGCCTGCGAGCGGTCCGTCTTGATCGCGGCAGCGGTGTCGGCGTCGATCGCCGAATTGGCGCGCTCGGTCTTCGAGGTGCCCGCCTGGCGCGGTGCGCCGGGGGCCGCCGGTGCGCCGGCGACGCCAGGGGATGCGCCTGGTGCGCTGCGGCCGAAGAGATTGCCCTCGAGCTTCTGCACGTAGCTGGCGCGGCCGGGATCGCTCTGCACCCAGCGCACGGCCTCGTTCTGCGCGGCGCGCAGCTTCATCTGGGCAGCGCTAACGATGTCGGTGTTCGTCGCCCCGCCGCTCTGCTGGATGGCCCCTTGGAGCTCGTCCTGCGCCTGGCGGATGGCGCCATACTTCTGGGCGAACATCTGGTCGTTCTGTGCCTGGACCTGGGCAACCTGCTGCTTCTGGAACTGCTGCACGCGCGCCATCTTGTCCTGCGGCGTCATCTGGTTGAACAGTTGTAGCTGCTGCGGGTTGAGCGTCTTCTCGAAGTCGCTGAGCTGCTGCGGGTTGCGCGATGCGTCGAACGCCGTCGCCGCCTGCTGGCGCTGCTGCGCCGCCTGCTGCGCGGCCGAGCTCTTGGATCCGGCGCCGGACATGGCATCGAACCACGCCGAGCCGTTCTTCATGCCCGTCGTGATATACATCAGCTGATCCATCGTGGCCTTACCCTGCTGGGTAACTTGGCCATTCTCGTCGAGCATGCGAAACGGCACGCCATCCTTATCGGGGTGGCCAACCTGCATCTGCACGCCATCCGGAACGCTGTCATAGGCCTTCTGGATCTCCTTCGCCGCGGTGCCCATGTCGCCCTGCTTGAGAGCCGCCTGGGCGCGCTCCCCCGCCGCCTGGGACTCGGCGCGGGCTGCCATCAAGAACTGGCCGGCATAGGACGCTGCCTTGTTCGGGTCGCCGTGCCCGATGAAGAATTTCCAGCCCTGATACAGCGCGACCATGTTGCGCTGGCCCTCTGTGAGGTGGCCATCCGGATCGACGGCGCGCCGCGCGGCGTCAATGTCGGCCGACGACGGAGCCCCCTCGTTGCTGGCGAAGCGCTTGACGTTCTGACCGTGCGTCTCGTCGGGCACCGCACCCTGGCTGCTCAGCCCGTAGTGCTGGCCAAGGTAGCCAAGCCCGGCATGGACAGCGTCCGCTACGTCGGACGAGCTCACATGCTGCGGGTCCTGCGACTGGGCTTGTGGGCCGCCCTGCTGATCCTGCGCGGGGCCCACCGGAAGCGCCTCGGGCTGCGCGGCGGCCATCTGCTGCGCCTGCCCCTGGTCTTCCATCTCGCCGTATTGCTCCTCAGCCGAGTCCTCGGCGTCGGTGTTGGCGGCTTCTTGGTCGACGTCGTTGCCCACCTCGCCGCCCTCGGCGAAAGCTTGCGTTGGCTGTTGTGCCTGGGCCTGCTGCGCGGCAGCGGGGACCAAAGTCGCGCCGGGGATATTCGCGGCGTTATCGCCGGCATATGTGGTGCCGTCCGGCGTCCGATAGGTGGGTTGCGCCGCCACGGGTAGAGCGCTCGGCGATCCCTGAGCGGGCGAAGCCTGAGAGGGCGCCGCCGGCGTGGGGGTGCCAGCCGAGGAAGCTACAGCAGAGGGCGTCGACGGCTGCTGCTTGGGCGCAGCGGGAGTAGCGGGCGTGGATCCACCGGCCGGAATTGCACCGACCGGGCCGCGCTGCACCGGCGTCACAGGTGCGGTGCCCTGAGTGATCGAGCTGCCGAGCGCGACGCGCGCCTTGTTGCCATTATAGCCGTCCCAATGGCCGGCGCCGTTCGAGCCCGGCAGGGCAGCCCACTCCTCGGACAGATTGTCGAGGAACTGGCCCTGCGAGATCTTGCCCGCCTTGAACGCTTGGAAGCCGCGGTTATTGATCTGGGTGACGGCGAGCTGGCGCTGCACGTCGGGCGTGAAATACGTCGTGTTCGGGTCCATGCCCGTCTGGTGGACGAGCCCGGCGAGCGTGCTCTGGATGAATTGCGGACCGCCGACCGCGGTAGAATTGAGGTTCTGCTTCATCCCCTGTTGTAGCTGCTGCACCTGCGCGATCGTCATCTTCGACAGGTCCATCTTGGCCCCGCCGTAGACCGCGTTCCAGTTGCCGTCCGACTCGCCCTGCACGATCTTGTCGACTAGGGCGTTAGGGTTTTGGAGGTCACTGGCTTCGAGGGTGCGCCCAGGATTGCCGCCCTGGCTGTTGTTCTGGCCGCCCGCGTTCTGGTTTCCGCCGCCCGCGCGTGACTCCGCGTCTTGGATCGCCTGCTGGCCGCCGGTGGGGTCGAGCGGCACGGCCTTGGCCATGTTCTTGGCCGCCGCGGAGTTATACATATTCTCCCGCGCGCCGTAGAGTTTCTCCATGGCCGCATAGTGCTTCTCACGGGCGCTCTCTTGCTCGAGGCGCACCATGGTAGTGACGCCGCCCTGCATAGCAGCGACGAAGTCTTTTAGCTCTCTTCCCATGCTCACCGGGCGGGATCCTTTGGGTTTTACCTACACAGGTAAGGCGTGGATGGAGCCGGCGGGGCGTTGCATCGCCGGATGCGGGGGCATTCCTCGGGGCATCCCTTGGGGTGCGCCTTGGGGCGGTACAGGGATGGCGCTTTGCTGCGGAGCTCCCGGCTGCGCGGCGGCCTGGCGCTCACTACGAGCCTTCTGGACAAGCTTCTGCAGGTTCTTCTCGCCCTCCCACGAAGCCACGTCCTTCGGCACGATAAACTCGCCCACGTTAAGCCGGGCCGTAACGTCGTCGACCGCTCGGCCGCCTGACGGCGACGCAGCCGGGGGGACAGCGGAGGCGCCGGCGCGGCCGTCGAGCGGGATGGCGCCCTGCGAGTCGGGGATGGCGCCGCCCGCGGCGAACATTGGCACCGCGCCGCCGGCTTCGAAGCCAGGCAGCGCGCTCTTGATGCCATTGAAGATCGAGTTGCCGCCACCGTAGAACGCACCAAGGCCCATGCCGGCAGTGGCGCCGATGAGCGCGCCGACGCCCGAGCTGGCCTGCTGGTTAGCTTGGAACCCGGCCAGCTGATCTTGGTATCCCATGTTGAGGGCGTTGCCCCAGGTGCCGAGCGACGCGTTCGACAGCGACGACCACTGCGGGGCGGTGCCCTCGGTGCTGCCGATGCTGGCCGTTGTCGCGAGAGAGTTGTTGAGCGTCTGATTGGTGTTGGACGCGGCGCTATTGCCGGAACTGTTCGACGCGCCGACGTCATTGACCGCCTGCTGCTGCTGTCCCTGGCCAGCTGCGACGGCGTTGCCGAGCAATTGCTCACCCTGTAGCTGAGTCTGCATGCGGGCGTTATTCGCCGCGGCGCCGGTCGCCGCAGCCTCGGAGAGATTGGTGCCGAGGTTGAGCGCAGCGTAGCGCGTCTGCGACGGGTCGATGCCGTAGGACTCGAGCTGGTCGATGTTGGCTTGCTTTGCGCCGGCGAACTGGTTTGCGACGGTGCCCGCCGCCTCGCCGGCCATAGCCCGCTCACGCCCCGGCGAGTCCCAGCCCTTGGCCTTGGCCGCGTATTCCTTCGCGATGGGCGCAAAATTCTGGTTGTAGTTCTGCCGGTCCTGCGCGGCCCACTGCATAGTCTTCTGCTGCATCCCCAACTCTTGGTTGGCGACGCCTTGGTCGAAATTCAGCACGGCCTGATTTTGCTGCGTGTTCATCGCAGCTTCTTGCTGCGCCCAATTCAGCTGCTCAGCCGCCGTCTGCGCCTGGATCTGCGCGGCTTGCTCGGAGGCCTGCGCGATCGGCGTGTAGTCAGGAGCGGGAGGTGCCTTCGATTTGCTGCCCATCTATGCCCCCCTACTAAGATAAACGATTGCTGCCTGTAGCGTCTGTATATTATCCCGCGCGTAACCAAGCATGGTGTTACAGTGCGGGCACAGTATTCCTCGGATCACATTTGTGCTGTGGCAGTGGTCGACAGCCCACCCCAATCCAGAGGGCGTATCTGTCGCACATATGGCACACCGGCCACCCTGGGAGGCTAATAGCTCGGCTTTCTGCGCAGCTGTGATACCGTATTTGTCCTGCAACTTCTTACAAAGAAGGCGGGGCTTATTTTCCTCAGCCCACTTTCTGCTGCGCGCTATGCCCTTCTCTTTATTGGACGCATAAGCGGTCCTGCTACGGGCACGAAGGGTTTCCCTATTCCGCTCCCGGTAGCGCGCCTGCGCCTGCCTCTGTGCCTCTGTATACGCCATTCCCAGCTCTTAAGTGCTTCGGGGTGAGAGAGAGCCAGCGGCAGCTATGGCGGCACATGCTCAGAACAACCATTGCGCCAGATGGGAAAACATCCGGGATTATGGCTACTTCCTTAAACCCTAATTTCAAGTCAAAATCAAGTGCATGTTTATTCGCCGCCTCGACTTTGCCAAATAAAGTCGTGACACCCAGCTGTATAAAAGGGTAGTGAAACGTCACCCAAAGCATATCTTTATTGATCCAACGCTTATCAAAAGCGTGGACATGAATGCAAATGCTAGAACCGGTGTAATCCGTGAACAGCACACCCCCCAGGATCTCCTTGTCCCGCACCCTGGCAATGGTCGCCATGCCATCGAACCAAGGGATGTCTGCGCACGTAGCGAGCAGCCGCCCTATGCGCTCGTTGTTGATGACAATGTCATGCACCGGAAGGCTTCTTTATGCGCTGTTTCACCTTGCCCACCTTCTCGAGATAGGCGGCGAGCTTGCTCGAGTCGCCCTGCGCTTGGTGGTAAAGGGCGTCGGCGAGCTCCTCGAGCGGCGGGTATTCCATACGCCTGGCCTGGGCGTAGTCAGTGGTGTGGTGGATCTTCATATCGTGACCGTGAACTGGGCAGTTAGGAACTTCGGGGATTTGAGAACCAGCTGATATGTGCCTGGATGCTCAAACGACAGGTCGACCGTCGACTCGGTGACGTCATAGGTCTGCTGGAAGATAGAGTTCTGCGAGATCGTCAGCTTGGACGGCACCGGGCAATTGATCAGGCTGGCGCCCGACAAGGTCGCCGGGCAGTTACCTTTCGGGGTAACTTTGAACACCGACGTGTCGAACCAATGCGCGTCGCAGGTGCCATAGTCGGGAAAGAAGCTCCCCGTGCCGGCGGTGTTCCAGTCATTGACGAACCCCACGCCCACCTGTCCACATGCGGTTATCTCCCCGGTGGCCGGGTCATATCGCACATAGGGCTCTGACTGCAGGTAGCTCGGATCGATCATTTGCTGAGCTCCAATGCGACGACCGTGACGCCGCCGAGCCCGGTCGGGTTCGAGTCGAAGACTTCGAACGTGTGCGACCCCACAGCCAGGGACGTCACATAGACGAGCGTCGTTTCGAGGTAGTTTGTATATTGGGTCGAGCCGACAAAAGCCGGCGAGTAGCTATTGGTTATGGCGCTGACGAGAACCCCGTCGATATACAGCTGCAGGCTTCCAACACTGGGCGGCAGGTAGAGGTTGCCTGGTGAGCCGGTGAACTGGCAGAACACAGCTACCGATCCGGTCCCGCGTGTGGCCAAGGTCGCGAACGCCGTTTGCCCCGACGATGTTCCTGACGCTCCCTGAGTGGCCGCGGCGTTCTGCATGTTGCCATTGGCGACCGCGAGCGAACCGATCTTGGCGTTGGTGACCGCCAGATTGGCGATGTTCGCCGTGGTGATGGACACCGGGACGTTGAAAGTGAACACGCCGCTCGAATAGGAGAACACCGGCGTCGCCGTGCCGCTATCCGTCAGGGTGAAGCTCGTCGCCGTGAAGGCGATGGCCCCGCCGCCGCCCACCTTGGCGATAGCCGTCATACCGCACGAGACGCCGCCGGCGCTGAGCTCCCATGTGTAAGCCGCGCTGGCGCCTCCTGGCGCCGCGGTTGCCACGAGCGACACGTTCCCATTCGCTGAAATCGAGTTGACGCTCGCGTTCACGGTGGTGATGCTCGACGACAGCGCCGAGTCAGAGCTGGCCCGAGTTGTCGCCTCGGACGTCAGGGACGCGTTGATGTTCGTGTTGTTCGTGTTGACCGTCGACGTCAGCGTGGTGATGCTCTGCGCTAGCGCGTTGTCGCCGTTGATGCGCGACTGGTCGACCTGTGTGATCCTCGCGGATAGGCTAGGTTGTCCCTGGCGAGCATTGTCAACCTCGGCGGTGACCTCGGTGATGAACGTGGCCAGCGATTGCGAGTTATTCAGGTTGACGGTGGCGTCATAGATCTGCGTGATGCGCGCCGTGATGGACGTGGTGCCATTGGAGATGGCATTTTTAATGTCCAGCACTTGCTGCTGCACGGAATATTGCGTCACCGGGCCGCGCTGCCCAGTGAGGAGCTCGACGTTCTCCTTGAGCGCAAATGCGCAGGCCTGCAGGCTCGGCAGGCTGGGGGCCGGATCAGGGATCGTGGCCCAGGTGGACCCGGCCATTAGACGCTCCTCAGCTCATTTACGGAGGTCGCGATCGTGAGCTGGTGGACGCGGACATACGCGGTGATCGACATCTGCCACACATCCGAGCGCAGGGAGGCGGGGAGGCGGACCGCGCGCTCTGAGATGTCGACGGGCCCGCTGAATACCGTCACCTTCTGGTTGCCGGTCGCGCCGCGCTGGTAGGCATAGACCGTAAGCGTGACCGCGCTTACCCCGCCGGGTAACGTATAAGTCGGGGGGTCGAAATACACCTGCGCCACCCCGAGATTGCAAGGCTGCGGCAGGGTGAACTCGCGCGACGTCCACGTATAGGGCATGGGGTTTGCCGTCACGCACATGTATTCGTAGATACCCGCGGCGTTGAGGACGGACCACACCCTGCCCGACCAAATATCCACGCCGATCATTGTCACTATCTGCCCGGCGTTCAACTTCGCCAGCCCAAGGTTCAATCCATCGGGGCGCAGCAAGAACCCGGTCCCGTCGCTGCGCAGTGCGACATACATGCCGGCCACATAGACCGCCATCAGCTTCTTCGGGAGATAGATGTTGTTCCAGTCCTCGCGACTGACAAACTGCTCGGTGATATTGGCGATGCCATTGGGCCCGATTAGGATCAAGCCATTGTCCGAGGCGTAGTAGACCCCGTCCGGCGAGCTAACGATCGAGCGGCGCGATAGGCATGGGATAGCGACGTTGTTCGTCGACATGGCCATGGTGTTGGGGCGCACGCCCGTGATCTGCACCGGGCGACCACTGGTGAGCACGACGAGCGTGTTGCCATAGACGCCCATCCCCACGATTGCGTCCTGCGTCTGCAGCTCATAGGTCGTGGGCCAGGATTGCGGCTGGAAGGGCTCTGAGAAATAAACCGTGGACCCCACCCAGCCGGCCATAATGCCATTCGGCATGGCGATAAGTCCTTGGAGGTTTGACGGCGGCGGCGTCCATGTGGTCGAAGGGATGATCTCGTTGGCGGTTACGGCCGTGTCCGACGCCGTGTCGAGAAACACCGTGACGCCTACTGCTAGATCGGTCACCTTGTAGTAGTTACTCGACCCGTCGCTGGCCGAGACAGTGCGGTAGACCCGTATGACGTTGATGGGCACCTGGCCCGTCACGACCACGGGCTGCGGGATGTCGTTTAGCTGCCACTGAGCGTCGGCGTAGCCGGTGCCGCTGGCGGGGTTACAGGGCTGCGACTCTTCCCCGTAGATCGAGACGAATGACACCACATATGACCGGGTTTCGGTCACAGGCGGGTTCCCGGCGCCGCCCGTCCCCGGCACTGCGAACGCTACGAGCGAATAGCTGTTGGGCGGGGTGACGCCAACATTAAGCGGCGTGGACCCGGCAAGGATCTGCGCCTTCGTCGCGTATTTGAAGCCACCGCTCGGCGAGGTCCAATAGTAGCGCTCGAAGCTGTCATTGACGACAAGCGACCGCACGACGTTGGTGTCGGCGTCGGCGAACTGCATCCAGAACGAAGACGTCCAATCCGTAGGGTCGGAGCCCGTGGGGATGCGGAACACCGACGAGCAGGAAACATTCTGCACGGCGTTGAGCCCGGGAATGCCGGTGAGCGACCCGGGCTCAAGGTTAAAGTTCACCCCATCGACGGCCGCGTTGTCGGCGCCGTTTCGCGGCCCGTTCATGGGGAACGTGCCAATGAAATCGAGCGTCTTCCACCCGGCCATCGGAGCTTACTTCTTGAGAAGCGCGTCGAGATTGGCGATCGCGTCGAGCTTAGTCGTCTTGCGCTTGATCACGTCCGCGGCGGGGTGCAGCTCCTGCTCATGGCCGGGATTGTTCTCCTTGGCGCGCCTCAAGCCGTCGATATACGACTGGACGTTCACCTGCACCGGCTGGGGCGACGTCGACTTGCCGTCCATATTCGAGCCGTCCTTGATGACCGCGGTGCCGCTCACTGCAGCCAGCTTGGCCTCGAGCTCGGCGATGCGCTTGTCCTTCTCGTCCTGCGAAGCCTGCGCATCCGCGGCGGCCTCAGCTGCCTTCTTCTCGGCGTTCTCACGCATGCGCTGGCTCGAGGTGTGGGCGTGATGCTCGAGCCGCGCGCGCCCGGCCTGTTGCTCGGCATTGATGCGCGCGCGGTTTTCGTCCGTAAGGTGTTCCATGTATTCGCCTCTGTTTCAGTGGGGGATAGCTAGGGTTATTACCTGCGCCGGTAACTTCTATACCACAAAACGCGTCCCTAGTCTTTATGCTTTCGGCTTGCCCTTGAAGATGTCGAGCAGCGTCCCGTTTATACGGTCCGACATGGTGTCGATCTTCGATTCCAAGCGGTTTATGGCCGCAGCGCTGGCGAACTTCTCGCTCGCCTGGATGCGGTATTCATTGAAAGCGTGCTCGAGCTCGGTTTTTTCCTTCTCGACCTTAGCGATCCGCGACATGCAGACGCGGAACGCCCACGCACCGGGGGTGGCGAGGATCGCCGCCGCCGATAGGCCGTAATAGGCCAAGCCGATCCACTCGAAGGTCATTTTCCCCTCGCCTTTACTATGACGGCGGGCGGCTGCACTGAGGCGTGTGCCAGCGAGGTGAGCGCCGCCGTCTTGTCGGAAGATCCGGAGCTCGAGCCGAGCCAGTAATTGACCACCTGGGCGAACGCCGCACCGAGAGTGCCGGTGAGGATTAGCTCGGCCTGTCCAGATAGGTTGTTCGCGTCCACGCCGTAGCGCACGAGCAGCACCAGAGCGGCAAGGAACGCCAAGACGACGAGGACAGAGACGACGACCGCGCCCCAGGCCATGATCGACTTTTGGGCAACGAGCTGGACAGTGGTTGCGCGGGCGTCTTCGACGTCCTTGAATGCCGCCTCTTGCGCGTCGGTCTGCGCCTTGATCAACTCGGCGTGGGCCGCCTCCACTTGCGGGATCGCCGCCGCGGCCTTAGCGGGATCAGCTGCGATGGCCGCGGCAATGGCCGAGGGCTCAGAGGAGGGGGCGCCAACTGCCTTGGCGACGGCGTCGATGACGACGCCGGCGAGCGCGCCGACAACCGGGCCGCCGGCGGCGGATGCGGCGGTCTTGAGTAGGCCCCCGATCAGGGGTGCGCCATTCTGGATGAGGAGGGATGCGAGGTCCATGTTAGGTGACTTTCTTGGTGGGGGTGAAAAGGGCCGCCCAGAAGCGCGCCCAGAAGCCTGGTTGCGGCTGGGCCGGCTTGGCTACTGCGACTGCCGGTTGGTTCGGGTGAGGGACTGGGCTGGCCGGCAGGAGGACGGGCGCCGCGCCGGGTGGATGCGCCATGGGCGTCTTCTCGTCGACCTGGCCGATCGCGAGAGATGCGCGCGAGGTATAGAGGCGGCGCGTCGCGAGCCCGTTCTCGCCACCATTTACCTTGCGGGTAACACCCTCGATGTCCTGCTTGTCAGCGAGTGCATTGAGTCCGTGGTCGTGCCAGTAGAGCGCTGGGATAAGCGCCGCGACGGGAAACCCCGCCGCCAGTGCCGGGTTGTTCACAAGGTCGACGCTGAGCTCCTTGCCATAACGCAGGTAGTTCGCGCGCCCGGTGAGCTGGATCAGGCCGCGTCCCTTGAAGCGAGGGCCGTCGCCGGCCTGCGTGTTGCCGAGGTCCTTGCGGCCCTCATATTCCTTGCCCGACGCGTATTCGACGGTGGTTTTGAAGCCATCGCTTTCTTCTGCGCACTGGCCGAGGAAATAGGCCTGGCGTCGGACCGATGTGAGCTGGGCCACATTGATCACGTTGGGCATGGCAGCGGCGAGACCGGCGAGGATCTCAGGATTACCCTGCGGGGCGATCTTCTTGAGGATGGGTAGCCAATCCATGGTGGTGGGTCCTTAGTGGGTGGGGGTGTAGGCATGCCCTCGTGAAGGCATGCCCACATATTAGGTGGTCAGCAGCTGGCCGGCGCTCGTGGTCGTGCCCGAATCGTGCAGATTGGCCGAGGTGTTGGCGTAGGAGTGGCCCGACACCATGGTGGTGGTCGCGCCCGTGTCGATCTGGACGCCATAGGTGCTATTTCCCACTGCGCTAATGGAGAGAAGATCGCAGTGGTTGGCGTTTGCCCCAACCCAGAACCCAGGACCGGCCGTCGTGCCGTCAGCGTTACAGCCATCAATGCGATGGTAGTTTGTCGCCGGCGAGGACCCGCTTATGAGGAACCCCCCAGAGGTGCATGCAATGGCCGAGCACGCGCGCCATGAATTGTAGTAGCCCCCATACACCTCGAACCCATACAAAGAGTTCAACGCCAAGCAATTAACAAGGTTATTGTATTGCGGGAGGATACCGGCACCGTTTGCTGTTTGGATCAGGAACGCAGCCGATCCGGTGCTAGCGCCCGTGATGTTGGACGCAATACAGTTGGATACTTGGTTGTAGAACGACTGTTCACTGATCGCGAGGCCTTGAGAGGAGCAATACTCCATATAACAGTTGTCAATACGGACGCGGGAAATAAGGTTGGCGCTGCCACTGCTGTTCGAGGGGTTGAAGTTGATGCCGTAATTGCAGATGTTCCCGCCGAGGATCTGACACCCTTCGATTAGGAGCGCCGTCGCGGTCCCATAGATATAGATGCCCCTGTTCTGCGGGAGCTCAATGAGACAGTTACGAGCTATACAGTGGGTAACCTGAAACGCGCTAGTAGCCGGCGGGTTGAACGCCTGGAATAAGATGCCGATATACCAGTTGCCGGTTATACGAACACCCTCCACCCGGCTTCGGGTGACGTTGTAGAAGCTCATCGCAGCCTGGTTGACGCCGCCGGTGTTAAAGCTCCAATCCGTGAATGTTCCCGAGCCGAAATAGCCGGGGAAGCTGCAGGTAAGCGTCGTGCCGGTATATGTGGTCGCGGTGCCATCGAACCACTTCGTCGGGTCCGAGGTGCGATACACGCGGATGAACTGGCCAATGGCGACGTCCAATCCAGCCTGGGTGGTGAAGTTGAACGTGCCCGATCCCAGCGTGGAGCTCGTCGTGCTCGTGCCTAGGACGGCCGTGTTATTGAGCACGCCCCCTTCCCAGGTGGCATAGTTACCCATCTGGATAAACGCGTTGGTCGGAGAACCGAACTTCGAGTTCGATCCAAATCCACCGGGCCCGGCCGGCTCGCCGTTGCGCACGAAGGTGGCGGTCCTACCGCAGCGGACGGTCACACCATCAGGCACCACAATTCCAGTGATCCCGCACAGATAGGTCTTTCCGGCGGGGAAATAGGCGACCGCGCCATTGCTAGAACACGTCGTCAGGAACGTGTTGATAGCCGCCGAGTCGTCGACGATGCCGTTGCCCACGATGCCATAATCGAGCGCGTTGAGCTGAGTGGAGGTGAACGCCGCGGCGGCGCCGATATTGGTGCGCGCCGTGACGACGTTACCGACGTCGGTAAGATTGTTTGACGCCAGCAATACGCCGGCGGTGCCGGCGAACACCGCGACCGCGACCCAGAACCCGGCCGTCGCGTCATATATCAGGTGCGCGCTCTGGCTGGGGCCAAGCACAATATCCGAGCCGATCAACAACCGGTTAGCCGACGCAGACGATGCGCTCTGGTTTTTGAGCGTAATGCTGTTGCTCGAGCCGACGTTGATGACCACCAGATTGCGGGCCTCGTTGAAGCCCGTGCTCGCAATACCGGTGACGTTCCACGAGCCGCCGCTCGCCGACAGGCGCAAGATGCTAGCTGTGGCCAGGCCAGTCGGGGCGTAGTCATTGACGCTGGCGGACAGCGCCGGGGGAGTCACGGCCCCGCCGAAATATGTGTCGGCAGTGGGGACGAGGGAGGCGCCGAAGGTCTGTGCGGCGCCGAAGGTGTTGGCGCCATTCAGCAGCGGGACGACCGCGCCGCTCGTGCCAGTGTTGGCAGTGGCGGCGGATCCAAGCCCGAGGTTAGACCTGGCCGTGCTGATATTGGCCATGTCAGAGAGGTTGTTGGCGGTCTGCGCGGCACCCGTGATGCGCCCGTCATTGCCAGCCGCAACGGTTCCGGCGCCGGTGCCGATATTAGCGACCGCGGCGCCACCGAGCCCGAGATTTGTGCGGGCGGAAGATGGGCTGTTGAGGTCGGACAGGTTATTGCCGGCGGCCAGAAACCCCGAACCGACAAATACGCCAATGCAATACCATAGGGAGTTCGCACCGTCGTAGACGAGCTTGGCGCTCTGGTTAGGGGCCATCGTGACCGCGGCGCCGAGCGAGAACCGGTTGGCCGCGAGCGAAGACGCGTCGTTGTTCGTCAGGGTGATGCTCGACGCGCCAGCATTGTAGAGGGTGATCACCCGCTGCGACGCGCCGCCGGAAAGCCCCGTGATGTTGATGTTGGCCGAAGACGTTAGGCGCAGTGCCCCAGTATGGGCGCTATATCCGGTGGGGTTGAAATCGTTCTGGCTAGCGCTCAAAGATGACGGCGACAGGACCTCCACGAAGTTCTTCTTCTGCGCCCAAGCGCCACCAGCCGTCGCGCCGTCGCCCACTGTGAGCTCGAGCGTATCGGTGGCGTAGCCGATCTCGCCGGCCGCCGGCGTCTTTGTCATGATCGTCGCGCGGGTGTCGCGGCGGTGCTGGACTTGAATGCTCATTACCAGGGTGTCCCGAAGTCAGTGGTGGAGGTGGGAGAGGTGGAAAACGTCCCGTAGTCGGGGCTAGCCAGGATGGCAGCGGCGGACTGGGCGGTGGTGGCAGCGTTCGAGGCCGTGGTGGCGGACGACGCGGCGGCCGTGGCCGAGTTCGCCGCATTGGTCGCGTATGTGCTCGCCGTGGATGAGGACCCCGCCGCATTGGTCGCGGAGGTGCTCGCAGCCGACGCCGAATTGGCGGCGTTGGTCGCCGACGTTCCTGCGGCTGTGGCTGAGCCGGCCGCGGCCGTCGCCGAACTGGCGGCGTTAGTGGCCGACGTCCCGGCAGCGGTTGCAGAGCTCGCGGCGTTCGATGCCGATGTGCCGGCGCTCGCTGCTGACCCAGCGGCGTTGCCCGCGCTTGTCGTCGCGCTGGTAGCCGCGTTCGCCGCAACCGAGGCGTCGGCGGCGATCGTCGACACCGCGCCGGTGGCAGTGGTGGAAGCGGCTTGCGCGGCGGCGGCAGATGCGGCGGCTTGCGCGGCGGCGGCCGAGGCCGCGTTCGAGTCGCTCGTGACGACGATTTGCGCGGTCGGCGGGACCGATCCGGCGATCATCCCGACCGGGGAACCGGGAGGAAAATCGTTGATTGGGTTGGTGATGCGCTGGCGCTGGGTCACGGCCGCCCACCCCAGTCAACGCGGAATTTCCGCTGCGCTGCGAACTGCGGGAACCGCCACGTCTGGCCGTCGACGACGTTGCCGGCATCGATCTGGTGCTTCTTGGTGCTCATGAGCATCCGGAAGCGCCGCGTGTGATACATGCCGAGCTGCGGATCGCTGTAGGGCTTACCTTTCTGAGACATGAGGCGCCCCAGCGCGCCCTCGAGCAGCACGTCGAAATCCGTGCTCCACATATCGGAGGGGATCCAGTGCTCGACGTCCGTGCCAGGGTCCAGCGACGGCGTGAGCGACATGGTCACGAACAGCTGCCCGTTCGTCACGTCCGTGGTAGTCGGGGCGTTGGAGAACGCCAGGGTGCCCTGGAAATATGCGGCCCCCGTCGTATCGAACGAGACGTGCGCGATCGACAAAATGTCGATGATCTCGGCTTGGGTCGGCGTGATTTGGTAGGACGACTGGCCGGCGACAAGAGTTATGGGATTGACGTCCTGCCAGCACCCGGTGGTGCGGCAGAACTCGTTGACGACGTTGTAGAGCTCGAGCTTGATCCACGGATCCTGCACGCCAGGCAGGTTCACGCGGAGATTGTCGACCAACCGCTGGATAAGCGACGGCGTCGGTGACGTCGTAACCGTCGTGTTGCCCGAGTCGCTCTGGACGATAAAGAGCGCATCTTGGTAAAGCTGCTGGTGGATCTGGGCCAGCGTGTGGTTCGACCATGGCTTCCCGAGCTGAAACAGGAGCCGCGCGACCGTGCCGTCAATAATGAGGCGCGAATACTTCTGCCACTGGGCGTCGGATAGCCAGGTCGCGGGGTCCGTCGTCGGGTCGACCGGCGGGGTAATCTGAAGGTATTGGTTGCAGAGCTCCTCAACCACGTTGAACAGCTCAAGCGCCAGGCCACCATCGGTGACGCCCGGCGTCTGGATCCGAATATCGTTGAGGACCTTGGTGGTCGTAGTGGTGCTCACTGATTAGCCCCCATCACGGAGATTGGGCTGATCGGCGAGGTGAGCCGCATCAGGAAGCCCTGTATGAAGGCCTGCGCGCGCGAGTCCTGATTGGGCTCAGCGTCGAACGCTTCGCAATGGCCGACGACATAGTCGAGGAAGGCCAGCCGATACTGCACGTCGATGAACGATGTGCTGTCGCCGGAGGCGGCGAGGCTCGGGATCGACGAAGGATTTGGCAAGAATAGATCCGCGCGAACGCGGCGCGCCTCATACACGGCCTCGTTAAGGGCCGTGATGATCGTGGCATCGGCGTAGCGGTAAGGCTGCGTGTAGTCTTGCAGCATATTACGCGCTTCCGTCAGATAATCGGCAACCGTGTCGAAAAGCGCCACTTGACTTGCCCTGAAAAGAAAAAGTGGGGCGGACTTACCTCCTCAGGTAAATCGCGCCCCACCCCCCACTACCCCGCCTTACGGGGTGACGATGGCCTGGACGAGCGCCTTGCCGTCGAGGACCTTGAAGCCGTAGACCTGCAGGCCGCGGAGAAGCGTGCCGAAGGTCTGCTCGGAGCGGAGAGTCTCGAGCTTGGTCACCTGGCTGGCGAAGGTCAGGGCATGCGGATGGCCCGCATAGATAACCCACTCGCCGGCAGAGAGGCCGCCAGCGACGCCGTTGGGAAGCAGGTTCGAGGTGTAGAGCGTGAAGCGGTCGATCATACCCAGGCGGCCGGTGCGCAGCGTCGACGCGGAGTCACCCGAGATCGAAGCCTGACGCAGATCCGACTGCTTGAGATACTGAGCCGCCCAAGCCGGCAGGGTGATCCAGCGGCCCGTCTCGGGGATATTCTGCTCGTCGAGCGTCTGGCCGAGGCGGGTGATCAGGTCGAGGATTTCGACGCGGCCAGCCGAGGCATCACGCGGCACGAGGGCGAGCGGCGCCGCCGTGGTGCCAAGGTTGATCGAGCTCGAGATCGCGCCCGCGGTCGCGCCCGAGTTGGCGGCCACCGGGGTGTTGAGGATGTTGAGCAGGACCGCCGTGTCGATAACGATCTTCATCTGCTCGGCGGCGTCGTCGGCCCACATGGACATCAAGTTGATGTCGCTCTGGATCTCCATGACGTCGTCGAGGACGAGGTTGAAATACTTCGCGTAGTCGATGGTCAGGTCGACAATCGCCGCTGCCGGGCGCTGCACGGCAAGCGCTTGGTTGACCTGATAGTCGGAGACGGTGATGGTCGGCTTCTGGCGGATATGGACGCGGTCGCCCTTGTCCTTGATCTCGCCTTCATAGTCGGTGTTCGAGATCACGCTGAGCACGGTGCTCGCGTAGAACTTCTCGATGAGCTTCCCCGACCAAATCTCGGGGATAAACGTCCCCGAGTATGCCGGGTTCTGGTTGGAGCCAAGATACGGGGAGCCGGAAACGGTAACGGACATAGCAAAAACCTCGAAGAGAGTGCTGCGGACAGCGCTCTCCCCGAGGGTTCACCATGTATTACAAGGATCGAGCGCTAGCGGATGCGCCCTTCTTTCTGAGCTTCGAAGATCTGCCGCTCGAACTTGGCGGCCTCTTCTTCACGACCGCGGAAACGTCCGTTCGCGCGATCTTTGTAGAACTCAATGATGTCAGAGCGCTTTATGAAGGGCTTGTCCGCAGGTGCCTGTGGGGTGCTGCTGGACCTGGCTCGACCCGGCGCCGCAAGTGTTTCCAGTTGGACCTTTGGGCCGGGCCTTGAGCCGGGCTCTGTCGGTTGCTGGCCACCTTGCGGGGCGTCGTCTGCTGTTGGGTTCTCGGCCGCGAAGGCCTCGAAGAACGCGGCCATGCGGGCGGCGTCATTTCCATTGAAAGCATTCATAAGCATATCGTGACGCTTTTGTCCAGAGAGAACGTCGCGATACTGCAACCAGGCAATAAAGTCAGGGTTAGAGTTGGTTTGCACCCAGTTTGGCACACGGTTATTCATGGTTTCGATCATGCGCTCGCGAGCGCTTTTCGAATTTTCCTGGCCAAAAGAGTCGATTTTTCTCTGCAGCTCACGCAATTTTGGCGCCACGATCTGCTTCGCCTTGCGCTCGACAATGGACATGAACTCCGGTCCGAAGTCGGCTTCCTCTTCCGGCGTGATGGTCACCTCGAGGTCGTCGGACGTCGGCTGCGGGCGCTGCGTATGCTGGCTCTGCAGCGTCTCGATGAGGCGCCGCATATCCGTCACCTCGGAGGCGAGCTGGCGGTTCGCGTTGTTGAGCTGGTCGAAGCGCGGCTTCAACGAGTCGTATTTGTGCTTCCAGTCGTCCGCCGCCGGTGCGTTATTACCCGGCGAGGTAACTTGCGGATCCTGAGGGGGATCCTGCGGTGCCGGATCCTGAGGGGGATCCTGCGGCGGGGGATCATTCGCCGGCGGATCTTGGGGCGGCGCCTGATTGAGCTCTTTCATAAGCTGATCGGCGCGCGCAGCGGCGTCGCGGGCCGCCCTCGGGATAATGACAGTCGGATCTTCGGGGAGCGGGGGGGCTTTGGTTGCAGGCTTCACTGGGTGGGGGTCCTAGCGTTGGCCCGTTCGACCGTGGTCTGGGCGCCCTGCAGGTCCTGCAGGAGCTCGAGCATCATTCGAGCCTTCCCTTGGTTGACCTGTAAGCCTTCGACCGGCGATTGGACGCAGTGGGTGGTGGTGTGGTGGCTGTATTCAGCAAGCTTCGCGAGGAACTCCTGCCAGGCGGCAGGGTCCGCGCGACGAAGCTTGAGCGCTATTTTGGCGAGCTCAAGCTTCGTCTGGGGGAATGTCAGAACAGCGGGGCCGGCAGCGAGACGCTGTCGACGCCGCTCGTCCCGTCGTCCTTGCGGGCCTTCTCACGCTGGATGAAATCATCCACGATGGCGTGGGGGGATCCCTTCTTGCCATACCAGCCGTGGGCGCGGCTGGCAGGCGTGCCGGAAGTCAGGTCCTCGCGCTCATACATGCTGTCGAGGACCTGCTCTTTCGACTTCTTGCCCTTGGGATTGGCGTAGGGCTTATGCACCCCACTTCTCCTTAAGGGTCTTGGTCACACGGCCGCCGCCGGTGCCGGTGCTGCCACCGCCGCCGCTCGACTTGCCGCTGGTGCCCGAGCCCTGCGGCGTGGCGTGCTGCTTGGCGAACATGTGCCCGCTGCCGCCCTTGGCGAACTTGCCGCCGTCGCCGTCGCCCGACTTGCCGCTGGTGCCCGACGATTGCGGGTTCGCATGCTGCTTGCCGAACATGTGGCCCTTGCCGCCCTTCGCCCAACTGGGGCTGCTGGCGCTCTTCTCTTTTCCGATAACCTTGCTGCTCATGTAGTTCTCCTCGGCGGCCTCAGAGCGTGACGGCCACGAGCCCCGAGGCCGTGGTTCCGATGTGCCTGACGGTCGTCCCGCTCATGTTGAAAAAACCGACCGGCACGTTGGTGAAGGCGACGTCCACGCCGTCCTCGCCGGTCAGGGTGATGTTGCCGGTGACCCCGACCCAAAGAGAGTCGAAGTTCACCACGGCGTCGGTCGAGCTGACGTTTATGGCAACGCCCGCACGGCCGCTGATGCCCTTCCCTTTCGGGGGGTAGAGGGGAGGAGCCATTGGCTACTCCCTTCCAGGCTCGATCGAGCAGCGGACATGAGTCTTCTTCATGCCGATTACTCTTCGTCGCCGTATACGAAGCCGTTGATGACTTCGGTGGACGCGCCCGTGAAGGTGAGCGCGTTGTTCGCAGCGGCCGACAGAATGCCGGTGCCGCGGAACACGATCTCGAACGCCGAGTCGACGGCGTTGTTAGGGATCACGGCAATGATTGTGCCGCCCGTGCCATCGCGGACGATAATCGGGCCCGCTGCAGTGTGGGACGAAAGCACTACACCGCGGAGGCGGAACTTCTTACCCGCCGCGGGCGTCCACACGGCCGTCTCCGAGGTGATGGTCACCGCGTTGATGGGGACGAACTTTGACACGCCATAGTCGGCGCTCGGGTTCAGATTGCCGTCCACCTGCTGCTGGACGACGACGTGCTGAGAAGCAGAGCTCATGCTGAGTTTCCTATGTTGCTGGGAGTCGGCGCGATTGCTCGACTCTGATCCTGTTGGTCCTGTCCGAGTTGGTTCGCGGCAGGGGCTGGCATGTTGCTCGGGTGAGCAAGAGGTGGCGCACCTGGCGGGGCGCCAGCCGCCGGCGAACCGGGCGGGCCTTGTTGAAGCGCAGACTGGGCACGCTGGGCTGCGTTCAATTCGTCGTCGGACGGGATGATGCCATCGCCGTCGATGCCGATGGTGTGGGCGACGGTGCGCAACACTTCGGCGCGCCCCTTGATGCCCATGATCTGTGTGTCAATCGGGTTCGCCGTGAGCTGCAGGAACTCGAGCTGACGCTGGCGGTTCGTCTCGCGCTGCATGGCGACGTCGACGCCGCGGACTTTGATCTCCTCGTCGCCACGGAAAAGGCCTGAGGTGTCGGTGAGCAACACCATATCGTAGAGGCCTTCGAGGACGGGCTGCATCACGTCGCGGTCAATGTTCGCGGCGACGGTTTGAAGCAGCTTGCCGGCGTTGCCCATGAGCATGGCCAAGCCGGATGCCGTGCGGCCGGCGCCGCCCATGCGGTCCGAGCCTGTCACGTAGCGGGGGATGGCGGATAGTTCATCGGCCATCTGCGTCCACTTCTCGTAGGCGACGAGGAGTTCCTGGGTATTCGCGTTCGGCTGGAAGAACTCGACTGGCTTTTGCGACCCCGTGTTGTTGGCGGCAACAGGGTCATTACGCGTATACCAGCGCTTCCACGGGTAGAGATTCTGAGAGTCCTGCGACGGATCCATGCGGTCTTCGTTGATGACCACCTGCGGGCCGCTCGCGATCGACAAGTTATTGATTAGGGCACGCAAAGTTGCGTTCGCGGCCTCTTGGATGTCCTCCAAAATGTCCGGCAGGGCGTTGCCCACGATGGTGCCCGGCACCTTCTCGAAGCTCGTGATGAAGTAGGGGTGCCGCTTGCGAGGCGAAGGCGACATCTGCGCCTTGATGACGTGCCGCCCGATCAGCCACGCCTGTATGAAGTAGTCCCGCAGTGGATCATCAATGAGATCGGGGTCCATGCCGTATTGCAGGAGCATCGTGCCCTGCACGGATCCGTGAAACTCCAAGCAGTCGATTAGGTTCGACTGATTGAGGTTCGGATTTTCCTTGTTCTCGTTGAGCGCCCGCTCGGAGTCGGTCGGGTCGAGCCAATCATAGAGGCCACCCTGGCCATAGTCCTGTAGGACCGAGCGCACGGCGTCGGTGTTGTAATCCGGCAGGTCCATGACGTCGTTGAGATCGCCGCGCGACATCTTGGTGCGCTCGATGACGTCGGCGTCCTCGATGTTGCTGACCCCAGGCGTCCAATAGATGTCGAATGGCGACACGCGCATCCAGAACATCTTCGGTTTGGTGACTTGTTGCGCTTTGGCGTTCACCCACTGGACCGACTTCGTCATGCGGACGACGGGGCCCTTGATCACCCCGAACGGGTAAAGCGGGATGTCGCTGATGAACTCAGCGAGCGCGTGCGTGTAGAACCCGCCCTCGATCAGAAGCGTGTCGAGGCGATCCTCGGCTTTCTGAGCTTCGTGGCGGGCCTTCTTCTTCGCGGCGTCGCGCGCCGCGTCCATGAGCGTCTCAATGCGGTCGCGGATGTCGGTGAGCTGGACCTGGCCGCCTTGTGCCAGCGACCCCTGCACCTCCTGCTCGACAAGCTGTTGCACGGCAGAGGTGACGTTGTCCGGCAGCTCGGGATCCGGAGTGGGGTCGAGGCCCCAGGGCTTCTCGGGCCCGAGGTAGACCTCCCGAAGTAGCGACGTCGCACCGCGGCACTTCGCAGCAATGACACGCGAGTAGATCTCGGAACCGCCGAACTGCCTGATGTCATAGAGCTGGGTCTGGTCGTATTCGCCCTTGAACGCCCGCTGCGCCTTGAGCAGCCGGTGGTTCCAGCCGGCCGTGGTCGAGCGGTGACGCCGCATGATGTCGAACTGCGTGCGGATATGGCCGGCGAGCCCGCCCTCGAGCGCGTCGTTGTTACCTGCGTCGGTAAGTTTCACGCGCGCGAGATCAGCCGCCTGCTCTTTCGCAGCCAGCTCGTCGGGCGACATAGCTTGGATCATCCCGCCGCCCCCGCGGGACGATAAATTGGTGGGCAGGGCCTGGACCATTTGCCCTTAATACAGTATAAGGCCAGTGAAATGCAATAGAAGCGCCGGGAACGGGGCGTGTTTTGGAAGTATCGGTTTTACCACTGGATGAGTATAGTATTCATACGCTCACCAGTATTGCACGTGAAATTGCTTTAGACATAAACCCACTAGAAACTATACTCAAAACCCACCAAATCCCTACCCAAACCTTCCGTCGAATTTCGAAAACGGCGGCCTTTCAAAAAATTTTGTCGGAACAGGTCGAGGCCTGGAACTCGAGCCTCAACATCTCCGAGCGGCTGCGCATCAAGCAAGCCGCAATGGTGGAGGCATCGCTCGAGCATCTGTTCGAGCGGCTAATCGACAAGAAGGAATCCCTGGCCGGCGCGGTCGAGCTTTTCAAAGCCCTGTCGCGCAACGGCGGGATCGGCGTGGCCGCGGGCGAGAGCACCGGCGAGCGCGTCAAGATCACCATCAACATGGGCGCCGACGCGCAGCTGCAGTTCAAGAAGGACGCGGCACCGAAAATGATCGAAGGCGAGGTGCTGTGACCACCATTGACTATGAGGCGTCGCCCACCGTCGCCGCCTTCATGAAGTCAGACGCGTCGTTCCGCCTGATCGCCGGCCCGGTCGGATCCGGCAAGACGATCGGGTGCATGATGGAGTTCCTGCGGCGCGCCTGCGAGCAGGATCCAGACGACGACGGTATACGGCGCACGCGCTTCGCCATTGTCCGGCAGACACTTCAACAGCTCAAGATGACTGTCCTCAAGGACATCATGGGGTGGTTCCGTGGCATCGCCGAATACAAGGTCAGCGAGTCGACCGTGTATTTCTCGTTCGGCGATGTGCGCTCAGAATGGCTCCTGATCCCGCTCGAGGATCCGGAAGACCAGAAGCGCCTGCTGAGCTCACAGCTCACGGGCGCCTGGATGTCGGAGTGCATCGAGATCGACATCGGCCTGATCGGGCCCCTGAGGGGCCGCTGCGGCCGTTATCCGAAGGCGCCAAGCTGGGTCGGCGTTATCGCCGATACCAACATGCCCACGGATGGGTCAGACTGGCACCGGCTAATGGCTCTTGAGAAACCAGCCGGCTGGGACGTCTTCACCCAGCCAGGAGGCTTGGAGCCTGACGCCGAAAATCTCAACTGGCTGATGCAGACGCAGGACACCCTGCGCCTTCCGATCGGCCATCCTGACCGCGTGGCGCGCGGGCGGCTCTACTATACGCAGCTGCTCGATGGGACCACAGATGACTACCAGCGGCGTTATGTTCACGCGAAATATGGGAACGACCCCAGTGGCGCGGCCGTCTTCAAGGCCACGTTCTCGATGCAGCGTCATGTGGGGCATGACCTCCAACCTGTGCCGGGATACCCTTTAATAGTGGCCCAGGATTTCGGCCGCAATCCCTGCGCGCTGATCACGCAGCCAAATCACCGCGGCCAGCTGCTGGTGCTTAAGGAGATCGTCAGCGAGGGTATGGGGCTCGAGAAGCACATCAACGAGCATCTTCGGCCGGCACTGATGGAAGAGATGTTCCTCGGCCGGCAGTTCTACATCGTCGGGGATCCGGCGGGCACCGCTCAGAACTCGAGCTATGAGGAGACGAGCTTCACGCTGTTCGAGCGCGCCGGCATGAATGCGTTCCCGGCGCCGACCAACCAAATCGACAAGCGGCTGAGGGCCGTCGAAGCATTCCTGCTCGGGGTGCGCGGCGATGGCGCGGCGCTAGTTGTCGACGCCGATAACTGCCCGAAGCTCGTGCGGGCGATGAATGGCATGTATCGATTCAAGAAAATGAAGTCAGGCCAGATGGCGCCGCTTCCCGAGAAGCTACACCCGTGGTCGGACCTCGCCGACGCGCTGCAATACGCGTGCCTTACGGCCCACAATGGCTACTCGCAGTATATTGCGAACCGGCTGCATCGGCATAGGATGAAGGCGCCGCCGAAGCCCGTATTCTCGGCGCGCGCCTGGACGTGAGGGCATGCCCACATGTGGGCGTAATCAGATTTCCGTGAAGTCGACGTAAAATTTCTTGCCAGGCTTAAGCTGCTCGATCACGATGGGGTTGTTGACTAACATCTCGAACGTGGCGCTTGGCGTAGCGTCGTAGAAGCGCTTGTCTTCCGGAATCGTGTCGTCGTATTGCGCGCTAAACTTGATAGTCCGCGCAGATGGGTTCCAATTATGCTGCGTGATCGATTCGACCGCGACCTTGCACCGAAAAGCCATTGTATATCTCCTCTTGGGTTCATTACCCGCGTCGGTAACTTAGAAACCAGGGCCCTTATACGGCGTCGATTTCTTGGTGGGCGGCGGCAAACCAGTTCCCTTCGGGGCTGCGACTGGCTTTGGCATTTTGGGCTTGGGCGGCGCTGATAGGGGCTTCCCGCCCGGCGCCCAGTTCCTCGGCGGCCTCGGATTGTTGTATGGGTTCGTCGGCATTCTCACGTTCCTTCCACCTGAAATCTTTCATCGTGCGATACTCGACCGGGATCCCGCGCGCACGCGCCTTGTGGATCCCCGCCTTCATACCCGAGCTCGTCCCGAGATCGGTATAGACGACGCAGGCCTGCGCCGCGCGATACCAGGCATGCCCAGCATCCATGCCCATGTCGCGCTCCCACTGCACCTGATCGTCGAGGATCTGGGTGTAGAGGAGGTGCGACGCGATCGGCGACTCGCCGCGCTCGAGACAATCAAGAAGCGCAGCGAGGGCGTAAGCGATGTTCTTCTCGGTAGGGTGGCCGTTGGCCGGCGAGTAAGGGCTTTCGAGGATGACTAGCCGCATGGATTGTGTTCTGTGCTTTCCCCGCCTCCGGCGACATAGTCGATGAGGCGGTGGCGGAACGCCTCAGTGACCGCAGCGACAAGAATTGCATTCGTGACCGGAAGGTCGTCGTCGATGTGAGAGCACACGGCTGGCATCATTTGACGGTCAAATGAGCAGATGAAATACGCCGGTGTGCCATCCCTATTGATCTCGGCTATCGATTGGGCGCTGCGCATGAACGCCCGCACAGACTCGTGCCGCGGCTTGCGGAACTCATGCAAAATCACGGCGTTGCCGGTCCGCTTGTCCGTCACCCGGCGTATGCGGGTGCGGAACTCCTCAGACATTGCTGACCACGAGCTCGGGCTTGCGGCGCGGCTCGAGCGAGGCGCGGATGCAGCCGGCGACGTCATCCAGCCACTGGCTGCGCGACATGGTGTCGAGCTCGTCGACAATGGTGCCCCCATGCTTGCCGGGCTCGAAGTGGATCGCCACGAAATACCCGGTGCCACCGATGCTCATCTCGTTGCAGGGCGCAATGCGCACGTCGGTGACGTGGGGCATATCGCCTAGGCGCTTCTGCAGCTGCACGCGTATCGTCTCGGCCAGGTCATCCATTATGCGACTTCCAGTGTCTTGGCGTCGCGCGCGGGCGGCGGGATGTTGACCCGCTGGCGCTCGAGCTCGCCGTCTTCACGATGGAGGGTAATGCAGGAGAGGCTCTGGCCGGCGCTGTAGCCCGCGTTGGCGTGGTATGCGTCCTTGGCGGCGAGCGTCTGGAAGCTCTCGACGCGGCAGCTGGCGATCTCTTTGAGCGTCTCGTGGTGGATATGGCCCGTCAGGATCCAATGCCAGCGCGTCTCGCCCCAGTCCTTGCGGCGGACGTCGGACATATGGTTGACCAGCTGCTGGGCCCGGGCGCGGTGCCCGTGGTGGGCGCCAAGAAGGGTCTGCCCGAACCGTAGGAAGAAGTGCTCGCTCGGGTCGCTGTCGATCTTCACGCGCTTGTCGTTGGCGTAGAACTTCTCGAGCGCGATGCTGAGCGCCACGGAGGCATGTGGATCGTGATTTCCCGGGATCACCTTCACGAGCACCCGCTCGTGCTTCGCCTTGGCCCCCTCGATCAGGTCGATGAACAGATCGACGCCGACGCGGACGATCTTCGGGTAGCGGCTATCGACGTCTAGCCGGTTTCGATGCCCAGGCGTTTCATTTCGGCTGTCGTCGGTATGCGTCCAGTCTCCGAGATTGAGGACAAGAGCTTGGCGGCTTGCCGGGGACTGATTGAGCAGCCGGGCGGATACAGCACGCAGCCGTTTGGCCCCAAGCTCAAGGTCAGAGGACTCTCCTGTCTCTCGTCCCCATGCCATGAGCCCGAGGTGCTGGTCGGCAATGGGGTAGACACTGAGCAGGTCCTTATGTGTGCGTGTGGGCACGCCCACAGGCTTCGAGCGGCCTTTGTAGGTGGCAAATGCGTCTTGTAGCGCCTCTACGAGGCCGGGGAGGGTGGGGTCCTCTTTCGTCTTGATCCACTTGAGGTGGACGTTGTGCTCGGGATCCACGAGCGCCGAGAGCCCGCGGAGCACCTGCCCCTGCGGGATCTCGAACTTAGGCGCCGGATCATGGCGCGTGATTAGCTTGCGCGGCATTGTCGTAGTCTGGCTACGATTAGACGTCGACGCCGGCGGCCTTAAGCCAGCGGTCCCATGTGTGGCGGTCCATGTCGTCGACGTTCGAGAAGCATCCCGTGTCGGCGAACTGCACGGTGTAGCGGACCTCTTCCTTATAGACGACGGCGACGATCGCCGAGATGGCGCGCGCCTTCACTTCTGGGTTTGTCGCCCGCGCCTCTTTGGCAGAGGCTTCGGCCACCGCCTGGGCG
Organism: Ktedonobacterales bacterium; assembly: GCA_035310125.1. Taxonomy (GTDB): domain Bacteria; phylum Chloroflexota; class Ktedonobacteria; order Ktedonobacterales; family JADMIN01; genus DATGEP01. The sequence goes on along the minus strand of DATGEP010000320.1, from coordinate 29,477 downwards.
CGGTCGCCCTCGAGCACGACGAGGCGAACTTCCTTTGAGGGGTCCTCGCCCTTGGTTTGCTCGACCGAAGTCGACGCCGCGGTGCGCATTTCATTGAGCTGGATGCAGTGCTGGCCTTGGATCTGGACGTCCTGCGCCTTAACAGGCGCGGGTCCGATCACGGCGACGCATAGCAGGGCTGCAACCAAGGCGCGGATAAGGTTCAACATGGTAGCTCCTGGGTGGGAAGCAGAGGGGGTGATTGTCGATCCGCGGTGGTGGCGCGGTAGCAATTCCGAGGCGCCGGGCAGTATCCGGCGATTTTCATTAGGGGCCCGGGTGTTTTAATCCCGCCTCGGATCCTCAGTGGTGCGTCGGCTTATAGACATACACGCGAGCCGCACCATTGATCATGGTGCCGCAGTAGACGAGATGGGCTTTGGACTTGTCGGTGGTGGGCGACTCGTCCTTGTCATACATCTCGACGATCGGCAGTGAGTGGACCCTGCTGCCCCAGGGTAGCAACTTGAGGAAGAATACGATCTGCTGATCTAGGTCAACCTTGAGGACTTCATCACAGGTGCCGGGGATCTGCAGCTCGTATGATCGCCAATACGGGCTGGCCGCTTCGGGAACAAACTGGGAACCCGAGTTGTCCACGCTATTTGCTGTTGCTCGGCTTGGCGGAAGCTTCGACCGCCGGTGCAGCCTTGACGGGGCTTGTGACCGGCGCGGCCGGCACCGGAGCGTTGGCGAGGTTGGTGACGGTCTTCGCCACGGCGTTCATGGCACCAGCGACCGCGCCGGTGACCTCCTCATGCGTGTCCATGTGCGCATCGTGGAGATCCTCGACGGCGCTGTGGACCTCATGGACCGCGCCATGGAGGTATGTGACCTTTGAACCGAGGGAATTGAGAACACCGACAAGTTCATTCGCGAGGCTATCGGCTGACACCTCGTGTAGGCCCTTGAGGTGGCGCTCATAGAGCCAGCCAACCAAGAGCGCAGCGAGGAGCGCGACGCCGCCGAGCTCTACGGGCGTGGTGCTGAAAAATTCGTTCATGGGGTGGGGGTTCCTGAGACTGCAGGGTGGGTTGAAGGCGCGGCGGCGGACACCGGAGAGAAATGCCCGCCGCCCGCCGATGCCACGCCAACGGGGTCCGTCGCTTGAGGGTGCGCCCCGGTCGTGGATTTCTTGCGCGGCTTGTCGTCGAGGTTATCCTCGACCCAGGCGCGAATGTCCTCAGCGCGGTAGTAGATGTTCTTACCGAGCCGGGTAAATTTCGGGCCGCGCTCGAGGCGCCGCCACTCGGCCAGAGTGAGCACAGACACTGAGAGGACTTCTGCAAGCTGCTTGGTGGTGAGCAGCTCAATTGATGCTGACATTCGTGGTGGTCCTGGGTGGTGGACGACGCTGTCGTGGTGGTGTTCGAAGCTGAGATAGTCATGGGTGGCGGGCCATGTCAATCCCGTTTTATCCTTTATTTTCAGTCACTTACCGCGTCTGTTTGCCTCCTGTTTTGGTATGGAATACCTATGGTTTTGGTGGGGTTTAGATAGTGAGATGGGTGGCGTGCCCAGCGAGCACTAGCAGCTGTAGGCGTGCCCACATGTCCGCATCTGCGAAGGCCACTGGCCTGCCAAATACCGACAGCTGCCCGCCATAATGCCGTAGCGGCGTGTCGAATTTAGCTAGCAGCCGCACATCGTATTCAGACGCGTTGGTGTAGCAATATACCTCAGCCTCTACGACCAATAAGCCAGTCAGGATGAACTCGACCACCTTAGTCATACCAGCGGCACTCCCACATGTGGGCCCGGTCGGCGAGCACGAGCAGCTGCAACTTCGACCACTCGCTCTCGCGCGTGCCGGGTTTGACTTTCGGCCGGGCGACGTATGCGTAGGCCGGCAGGAACACCCATGCCGGCGGCATGCCAAGGAACCACCACCAGAACTTCCAGCGCGGCGTCTGCGTGAACGCCACCTTCGAGCCGTGCGGGTGGATGAAGATTATTGATCGCTCAGCCGACATGCCAATACTCCCCGAGCCCGGCGATCGCAAGCAGCTGCAGATCCGCCCAGCGGTCCTCGGACACCTGTGCGATCTTCGTTGGGTAAGAGTGGTTCCCGATTGCGCAGTAACCGGCGATGAGCTCGTAGATCGTGTTGGTGACCTGGCTTAGCGTGTAGCAGCCGGCGTCGTCGCCTGATTTGATTAGCAGGAACTCGAACGGGCCGCGGGGCGGTGCCTTCGAAAGCACCCTTGCGCAGTGGCGGCTCCATGTCTGCTCGATGCGCGGCGTCACTGGACGGCACCGTAGAGGTGCGCGAGGAGCTCGAGCGCGATCAGGCCTACCACGAGCACGTAGGGCCCGGCGGCTAGGAAGCGAAGCATCTCAGCGCACGAGGTCAGTCAAGAGGCTGAAAACGAAGCAGGCCCAGGCGATAGCAACTCCTACGCCAAGGATTACTGCACACGCGCCCATAAGGGCGATCGTCGCCTTACCGGCGACGTCGAGCAAAGTTTTCATGGAAACACCGTGGTGGGGTGTAATGGGTGGTTTGGTTCTATGTATATGGTGGTAATTAGTATGTCAATAGGGGTTTTGTGAGTAGTTTTACTATGGTATTTAAGTAGGCTCGGGTTTTTGGGTCCTATATATTTTTCAAACACCTAAAGAGCGCCGACCCCCCCTCCCCCCGTTGGGCGCTTACCCGGTGGGGTAGCCGGCCTCTATTCACTCAGCTCCTAGGGTGTCGGAACCGCCCTATAGCCCGCCCTCCGACCGAAGCGCCGAAAAGGTCTGGCTTCTAGTCGGTCTAGGGTGTTCGAAGTCTCCATCCCGAAGTGCCGCGCGCCACAGGCTTCATGCCTAGCCTACCACGCACCCGAAGGATACCGGGAGCTTGGGAAAGCTGGGGAGCGAAGCCGGTCCGAGCCCTCCCGCGAAAGCGCCCGGCTCGCAATGGCTCCCTGGGACTGAGTTCCAGGCGATACCCGCTCCTAAAGCGATAGGGCCTATCGAGGCCCGAAAGGCAAGGGAGGGGCAAGGATGAAAGCCCTCGCGTGTGAGAGACGCGGGGCACCAATATTGCTCGGAGCCGCACTAGGCTCCGAGCGTTTGTCAATTTACCGAGCGGGGTAAGACCATGCGCTTCAATGCACTCACGCGCGCTGACATTTCGATCACTTCGTTTGTTGCTAGGCCGCAAGCGCCAAAGCTTGCAATCGAGCATATCCATGCGTTTCGGGTGTTCGAAGCTTCGAACGCTCCGGTTCGGACTTACTGTGAGGCCGGCAGGCCTGTGAAGGCCATGAAATACTGGGACCGCGACTTTCGGAGCGGCAAGGGGGGTTGGTAGGTTCGGCAGTTGATAGACTGCCAACCTGTTACGGCAGTTCGCGAACAGGCGTAACAGGCTCTCTATCTATATATATTATAATTATAAACTAAGATTTCAATATATATACTATATGAAGCGAACGTTACGTCACCATGTTCGCGTAACATCTGCTACAGCCTACCGCGCACGTAACGTGTTACGCGAACAGCCTAGGTATATTTGTCGTTCATTTGGCTCTTTATAATTAGTAATAAGCTAAGTGCCTATAAACACACAACAATTTTTGTGATATTATAAGAAAAGACCCCTTGAAATACCCTGTTACGCATGTTACGTAACGCACACCGTTACGCGAACAGGACGAACAGCCATGATTAACCCGAAATACCTATCGACTGCCGAAGAACCGATGCTCAGGGAGCTTCTGCGCCATTTCAGCATCGTAGTGGACCCGGATCTACGCGAGCGATACCTTTTAGTAGGCGCTCTTGTGGTCCATCTGGCCGAAATGGAGGCCGCAGGCCTCACTTCTCCTGCCGAATACGCCGCAAAGCTAAAATCGGACGAGGCGCGCAAGGCTGCACGTGAGCGCATGCAGCGCTACCGTGACAAGCTCCGCGGAAAGAAGCCTGTTACGCATGTTCGCGAACAGGCGTCACCATACGCCGTTACGCAAACTAGCGAACATACCCCCCAGGGATATGTTACGCATGTTCGCGAACAGGCGTCACCACATGTGGTCATGCCCACAAATGAGCCGCTGCCGCCTGAGATGGCGGAAACTTATGAGCCAGATGACGACGAGCTCGAGCGCGAGGAGCGTTACAACGAGCTACTCGCTCAAGGAATGGACCCAGCTGAGGCCGCAAACCTAGCGCACGGCATTACCCAGTGAGGTAACGATGAACCCCAAGATGATCCCTGCCGAGCTCTTACTTGTGCAGCGCTGTGCTAGCGCGATCGCAAGGCCCTTCACTGGCTCGCTCAACTTTAGCACTCGTCGCGTTGGCGGGCTGCGCTTCGTGAAGCTCGGGCGCTTCACGTTCATGTTCTGCCTATCGCGCACCTATCGTCCGATGGAAGCGGCTCGCTAAAGTTCAATTCAAATGTGAATAGCGGGGATACGTAGTTCTACCTAGTCTGATGCTTGTTGACACGGTCACAAATCAGACTCAATCTCAGCACAACCACCACGACTACCACGGCAACCCACCACACAATGCCGTGCCTTTCCCACCCACAGCAACTGCCAATCCGGAGTATTCTAATGAACGCGCATGTCACGACTACCGCGCAATCCAACGCGCCATCGGCTTCTTATGGTGTTCTTTATGATGAAGTTACCGAGCTGGGTAAGCTCGAAGGCCGCGGCAAGTCTACCCGAGTGGAGCTCGGCTTCGCGGTGCTCGGTGCTGCGATGCGTGGCTCGTATGACGCCAGCAAGGGGTCGAACGACGGCAAGGAAATCTGGGAGGCATACCAGAAGGGCTTGCGCGAGACGCATGTTCACGCCACTGCGGGTGACAGCAAGGCGAGCGATGCCGCCCAAGTGTCCAAGCTCAACGCCATTGCCAAGCTCGGCAATGCCGCGGGCACGCCGGCCTTCTTGGGCGTCGATGCCGTGCAGGTTCTTCATGATGCGGTCGACGTGGCGAAGACTACACCGAGCGTGAAGGCTTCGGCCTACGACGCCATGGTGACTATCTCGCGCAAGCAGATGAAGCACCCCACGCAGATGACGCGCGACGAGATCCGCCTGGCGCTCCAACCTGCCGACAAGGAAGACAAGACGGAGCTCGACGAGCTGCGCGCTCTCTCCAAAAGGATGGCCCGTCTTCGTGAGGGCACGGACGAGAAGCAGGCCATGCCTTCGGCCCAACTCCAACAGGCCGAGGCTGCGATCGAGAACCGCATTCAAGAGCTCGAGCTGTCCACGAAGGAAGCCGAGCTCATCCAGCTCAAGGTCAAGGCTGGTGTGATCGAGGACCCATCGCTCGCAGTGAGCGAGGATGAGCGCCGCGAGATCGAGCGCGCCACGCGCGGCATGACTTCCACAGTGGAAGCCGGCAGCGAGGACTACGCGCACGCATAAGTTCCACCCGAGGAAGAGTGAGGGGTGAAGAAGGCTGGCCGGTCCACCACCCGGCCAGCTCGCTTTGTCCCTTTACTTGTGGAGGTAACAATGCGCCCCGCGAACATAGCGGATGACGTAGTCACGGAGCTGTTCGAACTTCTCCTGGCAAAGGGTGAGCGCGCGGCCACGGACAGGTTCAATGAGGTCTGTCGTGACCACAAGCTGAGCCTAGCTACAGCGAATGTGATCCGAGGACGATTACGTGCGGAGCTCCTGCGCAACGCACGTAATCGCGGCGCGGCCCTGACTTACCTGAGAGGGTAACATGGGTGCTCGAACGCAATCGCGGCACAAGCCACGTGGCACGCTGATCAACTGGTTCGCTGTTGCCGTTCCTGTGGCCCGCGCTGCGTTCACCATCCCATGTCCAGTGTGCGCGCGAGGCAAGGCGACATTCATGCGCATCCCCACTAAGGGGGAGCTTGGCTTCACTCAGTGCGCCACTATCGAACACGTCGACTACATGTTCCACGCTGAGCGCGTCGCGCTCGCTGCACTATTGGTGTGAGCCATGATCGGGAAACTATTCTTTTGGTTCTTCGGCCTGTGCATTGGCATCGTGGCGAGCCCGTTCTTCTGGGTCTATCTGGTGCCGAAGCTATGAGCGACCAACCCGACGAGCTCGTCGAGTATCCCGGTGTGCTCGCGCTCAGCGCGCAAGCATACAAGGTATGGGTGCTTGCTTGGAACAAACGGGTCGTGTGCCCGACATGTGGCAAGACTAGCCAGTATTGGTGCGCACCACGGGCGCCCAACGGCAAGCATGAACCAAGCATGCACTCATCGCGCCTAGCGCTCGCTGCGCTACTCGTAGAGTAGTTTGCGCTATCACGCGCGCGGTTTTTACTGATGGAGGTAATGATGACACATCACCCGCTCGAGATGCTCAAGGCGCTCCACAATGCGCCTACCACGCCCGAAGCTATCGCGGTGCCGAACATCGTGAGCATCACCACTCCCGACTTCGTGCAGCTGGTCGAACTCGCTACGCGTGAAGTGCTTCGCGGCGACCGCGCCTATCCCGCGCACCTCGTGCGCATGCTTAACCGCCAGTATGATCGCAAGGTGTTCCGGCGCTACATGTCGCAGCGCTCAACGGTGAAGGCGACCACCGCGGCGCAGATCAGCCGCGTCGACGGCAAGACGGTCGTGGAAGGCTGGGGGGCGTTCTAACCACCACATCGCAACGCCATTACCTGAGGAGGTAACACCCATGGCGAGAATGTCTGCTCAGAAGCAACTGGTCGAGGATCTCTGGTCGATCCGCACCGTGCTCACCCCGAAGGATAACTGGACGCAGGGGTCCGATGCGCGCGACGCCAACGGCAACGCGTGCTACCCCGATATGAAAGAAGCCGTGTGCTGGTGCTTCAATGGTGCGCTCGAGCTGGTCGGCCGTGCCCCAGTGCGCGAAGCTGTGCTCGATGCCGTATGGAATACGGTTGGCGGTAGCCCCATCTCATTCAACGATGGGCACACGCACCGCCAGGTGCTCGCCGCGATCGACAAGACGATCAAGCGCGAGAGCGCGCTGCTCTAAGCCATGGAGCCCGCGGCTTTTTACCTGAGGAGGTAACTATGGGCACGATATTTGTTGTCATTGCTGATGGCTGCGCGGTCGACGCCTACTATTCTGTTGCAGACGCTATCCGAAGAGTTAACGAGTTAGAGGGTGACGAGGACTATAGCGAATATGAGGCGCTCGGCTGGGAAAGCACCACCCTGCATGACCCTAAGCCAACGCGCCGGGTGTGGCACGACGTTGATGGGCGTGTGAATGTCGAAGGCTGGGGGGCGTTTTGAACGACGAGCCCGAGTGCCCCGAGGAGATCGACTACGTGCAGTCCAAAACGCTAGAGGGTCCACTGTGGTGGAAGACACGCTACGTCGTGCGGTGCCCGGTGTGTGGACGTAAAGGGGCGTTCTGCACCAATGACGGCAAGCGCGGCTACGCGCACCGAGCTCGTGTGGCGCTCGCGATGCTCTTACCCGATGGGGTAACGCCGTGAGCCAGGAACGACACGACGATCTGGTGCCAGCGTGGGATGACGAGTTACGCTCGCTGATCCATCACTCTGTGAGAGGCGCGGCCTACAGGCGCGTGCAGTGCCCCGTATGCGGCGTTAAACTCGGCCCATGTAGCCGGACAAACAAGGCATATTCCACGAGATACCATCGACAGCGCCTCGTATTGGCGGCGCTGATCGCCAAGTAATCCCAGCCACGCAGCCAGCTAGATGCCGGTAAAGCCCGCGGGCGCCGCCCTGTGGAAGCGTAAGCGCGACGCGTGGCCAACAGAGGAGAGGACCATGAAGTGAGCTTGGTCGGTGAGCCGGGACAGCAATTGGATTGGCGCTGTTTGAACCGGCTCACACGCTGAGCTTACCGATGGAGGTAACTGTGAGTGCAATGATCACCATAAACTACAACGATGACACCGAAAGCGAGGTGACCGTGCGGGTCACGCTCGTCACCCTCAATGAGGTTCTCGAGAAGCTGTTCGCGAAGCCCGAGGTAACTTCGGTCGTGGTCTCTCTATCGCGCGGCGGCAGGCCGTGACCACGCAAGACGTGGCCACGCAAGACGTGTCCGAGCCTTGGAGCGAGAGCGCGCGGATATGGGGTCTAGCATTCCGCCACTGCGCTTGCCCCGAGTGCGGCGCCGCGCCCAGGGGTTTCTGCCGCATGCCGAATGGCAGGCACGCCGGCATCGTCCACGAGGGCCGTAAGGCGCTGGCCATGCTGCTGCCCGACGACAGGCAATCCCAAAGGTTCGCCAAATGAAACGCAACCCAATCGCGCGTGATCTGCGCACCCCGAAGTATCGCCAGCGTGTCGTGCCTAGCAAGCGCCCAGATGCGAAGCCCGATCACTGGTCGGACAACCCGAAGGACGAATGGCGCTGCGGCTCTTGCAATGAGGCGTGGGAGTTCGACGACCCCGAGATCAACACCACCTGGCAGCAATGGGAGTGCCCCGCCTGCGGCAGCTGGAACGATCACGCGTGATTACCTGAGGAGGTAAGGGATGATTCAGTCCACCCACCACGCCGAGATGCTGGCCACCATCCAAGGCCACTATGACGACTTCATCGAGTCCGGCGTGATCTATTGCTACCATGATTGGAGCGCCAAGCGGAAGTTCGGCACGCGCCTCGATCTCGCCCCCTCAAGGATCCGCGGTCACTTCGCCGGCGTGGCGAAGGAGCTCAAGCGCAAGGTGATATTCGTTGAGGCGTGCCATTCGCGCGGTGCTGGGCGAGAGTTCTTTGCCCGCGCCAAGCTGCCATACTCGGATAAGACCGAGGCGCTGTGGTGTAACGTGGTGGCTTTCGGCAAGCAGCTGGTGGCAGCTACCTACTACCGCGAGACGGACCCACTGTTATTCTACATCTGGAAGAGCAATCTCGAGGTCTGTTGGAAGGGCGACGCGGGCCAGACGATGGTGACCGGGTTCGTGAAGCATCTTCGTGCCGACCCCGACTGCCAGAAGCTGCTCAAGGTGCCGCCCAAGCTGTCGATCGCTGCCTAGCGATAATCGGACGTTATCGATAGCGAGCCGTTGCGCCGCCGACCACACCCGATGACGGAAGCCAGGGCGCTGATCGCTTCCTTACCGACGAGGTAACTGCTGTGAGTTCAGAGACTTTCGAGGATAGCACTATCCACTCGCTTAGCCTCGACATCAACACGGCGACCAACGCCTGGGCCATCCGCTGCCCAACGTGTGGCATGCCCCGCTACCACTGGTGTGCCGGCCAAGGCGGCTCTGACGGGGTTATCCACTCAGCGCGCGCCGCGCTCGGCGCGATTTTGCCACCCGTGGTGACGTGGGAGGAACAAGCGCCCAATGACCGATGAAGTGATCAAAGTCGCCCACATCTACGAGTCGATAAACGACCTCAATCCCGACGACGTGGCCAACGCTTATTGGGGCGTCGAGTGCCCGGTGTGCGGCTGCAGGCCGCCCGGCTACTGCTACTCAGATAGTAGGGGGGTTCTGCACGTCCAGCGCCTCGCGCTCGGCTCGCTCATGCCGGCGGGCGCCGGATACCGTGCCAATGGGAGGAATCGCCTCCATGGCGAGTGAAGTGCGCTATCACGACGACGACGCTGGGCGCACGGTGGTTCAAGCCCACGAGCTATCGGATCGGCTCGAATACAACACGTATTGGCACGTCGTCTGCCCGATTTGCGGTGCAGGAAAGGAAGCTGACAAGGTTGGCTACCGCTTCTACTGCAACTACGACGCCATGACTGGGCGCGGGCGCTACCACACCGAGCGCGTTGCGCTAGCGATGCTCTTACCTGACAAGGTAATCGCGCTTGACGCCTACTAAAACCACAGGTATTCTATAGTATAACGAAGCTATCCACCACGATATTCGCTTCGGTTAGCCCCACCCAACGGAGACTTCCATATGAACGTCCAAGTCAATGACTTCGGCAAGCGCCAAAGCGCGCCGGTGCGCACCAGTGCGCCCGACCATGTATTCCAGCCTGGCGATATGGTGCGCTGCGTGCATAACTACGGGCGCCCACTGCTGTATGAGGGCCAGCTCTATACGATCGCCAGCCGCACGGCGACTGGCTATTACGAGCTTAAGCAGCTCGGCACAGGGCATGTCTTCGCGCCCTATTGCTTCGAACTCGTCTCACGCGCCGCGCCGCCCCGCGTGCCGCGCTTCGATGCCGCGAATAACCTCTCCGACGTTGCGAAACCTACCGAGGCCATGAAACACGACGCCGGCAAGGTGCCGTTGCATCTCCTCGATCCGTTGTTCCTAGAGGCGACGGCCAAGGTGCTGGCTTTTGGTGAGCAGAAATACGCCGCCTGGAATTGGGCGCTCGGCACGTTCAAGTGGTCGCGCCTATTCAGCGCCTGCCTGCGCCATCTCTGGGCGTTCTGGCGGGGCGAGGAGCTCGACGAGGAAAGCGGCATGCCTCACCTCTGGCATGCCGCCTGCTGCCTCATGTTCATGATCCGTTACAGCCACTCGAAGCTGGGCACGGACGACCGTCACGTTTTCAAGGACGTTGCCTGAAAGGCAACCGCGCGGCGCGCTGCGCCGACGCCCTTCGGGCCTGAAACAACAGGCGCGCCGCGCAAACTCATCAAGGAACCGCCATGCTTCATGTTGCGCCTTTCTCCCCTGGGGCCACGCCCTGGTGGGACGACAAGATGTGGGCGCACCCGCTCCCACGGATCATCAGGTTCGCCCCGCCGAGGGATTTACCTGGCCGGGTAATCGCCAAGGTCGATCGCGTGAACAATGTGGTCACCATCAACCAAGAGGTGTTCGAACAGCAGGATAAATTCACGCAGCGCAAGTTGCTGCGTGCTCACTTCGACGTCACGAGCGTTTAGAGCTCACCCCGGCCCCGCCACTTACCTGCCGGGTAACCACCACAACAGCATCCCACCCACGGAGAGACTTCAATGGATTTCGATACTCTTGCACAGGATTTTCCGCGCTTGCTCGACTCTGGCCTGTCGCTGGAACTCAAGTCCAGCCCCGGCGCCGGCAAGTCCGAGTTCGTCAAGGATCAGGTCGCTGCGCTCAGCAAGCGCGACGGCGAGCCCTGGGGCTTGTCCACCCTATTCATGGCCACGCAGACGCCGAGCGATCTCATGGGCTTCGGCGTGCCGATGCGCCAGGACGACGGAACGTATGCCATGTGCTGGTCGAAGCCGGCATGGATGACGTGCGATGACGGCACGCCGATGCACGCTTACAAGCGCGGCATTCTGTTCTTCGATGAGTGGGGGCAGGGCGAGTCGGACGTCAAGCGCGTGTCCGCCGAGCTGTTCCTCAACAAGCGCTGCGGCCCACACTTCGTGCCCGAGGGATGGAGCGTGGTCAGCGCCTCGAACCGCGCCGGCGATCGCTCCGGTGTCACCAAGAACTTCGACTTCATCATCAATCGGAGGATGGAGCTCGAAGTCGATACGACGTTCCCGGCCTGGAACAACTGGGCGGCGCGCAAGAACATCCACCCGGTGATCAGGGCGTTCGCCGAGCAGTGCGCCGGCGAGGTGTTCACCGGCAAGGTGCCCGACAAGCAAGGGCCGTGGCTCACGCCGCGATCGCTGGTGATGGCTGGCAAGCTCCTCGAGAGCATCTCTGACGACTCCGAGCGGCTGCGGGATGACACTCAGGCAATGTCCTACGTGTCGGGTATGATCGGCGAGGGCAACGCCGCGCAGTTCTTCGCGATGGTCCGCTTGGGCAATGAGATGCCCAAATACGAGGAGATCGTCGCCGACCCGAAGGGGACGAAACTCAGCAAGAAGCCGGATGCGCTGCTTTTGGTGTGCCACAACCTGGCGGCTCGCTGCCGCGAGGAGGATCTCGAGCCGGTGGTCGACTACGTCCAGCGCATGCCGGCCGAGTTCACAATCACCTTCTGCCGCACCGCGGTCCATCGCATGCCGGGGTTCGTCAATACGCCTAGCTTCCACAAGTGGGCGCGGGCGAACTCGTCTCTGATGTCCGCCATCTTGATGAAGTAAGGGGGCAGTAATGCTCCCCCAACTTATCGAGCTCGGCTTGATATTCATCGACGTTTACACGCACGCCGCTAAGCACGGCAAGCCCTACGAGGGGCACTACAACGCCCGCAGCGCCATGATTTCAGGAACTCTCCTGTTACTGCTCTTGTGGTGGGGCGGGTTCTGGGCGCCGCTCGCGCGCTGATTACTTACCCCACGAGGTAACCAATGCCTAAGCACGAAGAGGAGTGGGCGAGCGACACCTCGTCCACCGTCGAGCTCTCCATAAGGGTGGTGCTCGACAACCGCTCAATGGCCCCCGACGCGCGCAAGGCGCTTAGCCTGATGCTGCTGCGGGGCGCGGCCGACATGATGTTGAAGATTAAGTTCGTCGAGAAGGCGAAATTGTCCTTCGTCCGCAAGTCGTTCCGCGGCGGCGAGCAGAGCGTCACCGACGAGCAACTCTGGGAGTATCTCGGTGAATGACCTCTCATACATCCTGACCGTCGAGGCCGACAGCAAGAACATGCGGCCCGAGGCATTGGAAGCTCTGCAGAAGGCGATGCACGAAGCCGGCTGCATGGTGAAGATGAAGGTGGCGTTTGTCTCCGGTGCCACCTGTAGCTTCAAGAAATGGAGCGCGGAGTTCAATCCGGACAACCCAGATGGATACAGCGAAATCCCTATTGAGGACGCAGGGTGAACCCTGGATACCCTGGCCCCAGGACGTCTATGTGATCAAGCTGTTGGGCCAGCTCCACGTCAAGTGCCCCGATTGCGGCGCGCCTCCTGGCGAGAAATGCCCTCTGCCTGACACCCACACCATTAACACCCATCCATCGCGCGACGCGCTTGCCGCGCTGCTACCCGAGTCCACCCAATTTACCCGCTGAGGTAACGATGACCACCACACCGAACTATGAATGGAACGTGGCCGACAAGGGCCGCTCCACGGCGTCACTTCTCAAGGAAGTTGCGCTATCACCGGAGCACCAGCGCGCTTGGACGCAAACCAAGGCCGCGATGCTTCACACCGCGCCGTTCTTCGCGTCGCTTCTTTATCAGATGATGAACCCGCGCGGCACCGAGCACGTCGCGCTGTTCACCGAGGACCCGCAAATTCCGATCGCGGCGACCGATGGCGTAAACCTTATCCTGCGGCCGAGCACGTTCTTCGCGATGAACATTCACGAGCGCGTGTTCGTGATCTGCCATGAGATCGCGCATGGCATGTGGGCGCATTGCGAGCTGCTGCAGTCCTACGTCAAGCGCGGCGGCGTGCCGTTTGCCAACAAGCTGCTCAAGCTCAGCTCGAAGATGCACAACTTCGCTGCCGACTACGTCATCAACGACATGCTGATCGAGTCCCAGGTCGGGAAGTTCCCGAGTGGGTGTCTCCATGACACGAGCATCGCCAAGGGGGGCGACGCGGTGATCGACGCCTACGCCAAGCTGTACAAGAAGTATCCCCCGCAGAAGGGTGGCCAGCCCGGCGACGGCATGCCAGGGGGCGGCTTCGACGTGCTGCTCGATCCTAGCGGTGCTACCGACGCGGGTAAGTCCGGCGGCAAGGGGCGTGATGACGGCGAGTGGAAGGCGGCTATCGCCGCGGCGGCCAACGCGGCCCAGGCGCAAGGCAAGCTCCCCGCCGGCATCAAGCGCGTGCTCGGCGAGCTCATGGAGCCCAAGGTCAGCTGGCAGGAGCATATCCTAAGCCTCATGCAGCGCAAGATGGGCGGCGGCGGGTATGACTGGCGCCGGCCGGATCGCCGCATGATCACCCGCAATCCGGATCCGATATTTGCACCGGCCTCGTCAGGGTTCGGCGCCAATCTCGTAGCAATCGGCATCGACACGTCAGGTTCGTGCTGGGGCATGATCGAGACGTTCTTGAGCGAGGTGTCCGGCATCCTCGAGGATGTGCGCCCGCGCCGGATCGTCGTGTTCTGGTGCGACGCCGAGGTCGGCAAGGTCAACGAGATCGAGGACTCGCAGGATCTCGCGGTTGTGCGCGCCGAGCCGGCGCCGGGCGGCGGCGGAACGTCCTTCGTGCCGGTGTTCGACGAGCTCGACAACCTTGGGGTAACGCCGGACACGCTGGTCTATCTGACGGACGGGTATGGCACGTTCCCCGAGAAGGCTCCGAGCTACCCGACGATCTGGGCGTCGGTCGGGCTCAAGAAGGAGCAGTATCCGTTCGGCGACGTCGTCGAGATTCCGGTCGTGTGATGCGCACGGACTTTACGGCGCAGCAGGCGGCTATCGCTAGCTGGCATCAGCAAATCCTGCGTGATGTCCTTGAGCTCAAGCGAGAGCAGGCGATCCAATCGGCTGCGATCGAGCTCGTTAAGTGTCCGGTATGCGAGCAAGGCGTGCCGGGCGCCAACTGCTTCGATGAGAAGTTCGGGGGCTGGAAGTCAACCAAGTCGCACCCCGAGCGCTTAGCGCTCGCTGCTCTATTGGTGACGTGATGGGCAGCACGAACAAGGTCCCCATGCCGGACCCAGAATATGCTGCCACCCTATCCCGGTCGACCATGCTTATCATAACGGCGGTCTCCAAAGTGGTGTGCCCCAAATGCGGGGCCGCACTGCACCAAACGTGCCATGGCAGGGCCACTCACGACGAGCGCTTGGCACTCGCCGCCCTCCTCGTCGACTGAAATCCACCACTTACCCCGAGAGGTAACAATGTCGATAGGATCTTCAAAACTCTATTACCTGCGCGAAGGTGTGAAGCTTTTCTACCATCGTGCGGCTAGGATCTCCGTGTTCGGCCTCTCCTACGAAGAGGCGAAGGACATCTTCATTAACCCCACCCACCTGGCCATGATGGGCGCTATCGTCGAGGCGTGGGGCTTCCACGGCAAGAGTGGCTTCGTGTTCGATCATGAGGGTGCCGCAGCGAAATTCGACGACCCCCCCGATAACAACCACACGCCGTTTCCGCGGTATATGGGGCATGAGGTTTTCCAGCCCGAGCACAAGGCGCTCCACAGGCTCAAGGCGCACATGGAGCACCATAAATGGCTCAAGCTCGAGTTCGCGAGGGCCTACCACGCCATCGACGCGCTCGCCTGCTCCTGCGGATCGCTGCGCCAGATGGCGTATATTTTCCCGGCTACGATCCCCCTGCTCAACATCCATGGCGAGGCTTCCGAAGCTGGTATGGCCGCGGCCATGTTAACCGGCTCAAAGCCGCCATCTTCTATCCCTGTTATGAACACCGAGTTCAAGGATGCGTTAGTCGACGCAGCTGGCGCTATCACGCGCACGCAGCTCATCGCCTCCGACTATAAACCCGACACGCCCTGGCCGCTAAAAGCCGAGATCACCGTCGCTCCGCTCGAGGTTGACGTTAATTGGCGCATCGGGTCCGGCAATGACGGGCGCCTCTCGGTAACCACCACGGTGCTCTAAAAATGTGAGGGGCTCACCCCTTTGAGCGAGCCCCTCTGCTCCCACCCAGGAGCAACTCCACCAGCTTTCTTCTTGGCAAGGACTCACCCCACCACGAGCGAAGTCCCGCTATAAAGCTCCGGAGCATCTAAACCTTTAGTCAAACGCCTGTGTGGCGTCAATTAGGTTGCAACCACCCATGCAACAAGTCCCCTCTATACAATATTTCGTAATCGACTTTGAGTCATATTATGACAAGGAATATTCCTTGCGTAAGATGACCCCCGCCGAATACATCTTGGACCCTAGGTTCGAGTGCATCGGGGCGTCTATCTCCGTCAACGACACAGGGTTACCCTTGTGGGTAACTCCTGAAGAACTCTTCCAATTTTTGAGGGGGTTGAGAATCCGCCAGCTGGCCGGCGAGCGAATTACACTGGTCAGCCACAATTCTCTATTTGATATGTGCGTTCTCGTATGGCGGTTTGGCTTCGTTCCTGACCTCATGATCGACACAATGGGGATGGCACGGGCTCTAGTCGCGGCACGGACCGGGCGCGTTTCGTTAGACGTGGTGGGCGCGCATCTCAATGTAGGGCACAAAGGGGCTGCTGTCGACTCGGCCACAGGTTTAACCGGCAAACAGATTATTGGCAAGGCCTCAGGCAAGAGGCGTGCCGAGATTGAGGCCGCACCATGGTTTGGGGGGTATAAACGCTACGCTTGCGACGACAATGACATCTGCCGCGGCATTTTTAAGGTCCTACGCCGGGATTTTCCTCCACAGGAATATCTCGTGATGGACACGGTGCTCCGCTGCGCTGTGCTTCCCCGCCTAAAACTTAATCACAATCTGCTCAGCGATAATCTGATCTACGTTAAAGAACGGAAGGAAATGCTGATGCAGCGGGCGCTCGCCAGCATCGGGACGCTAGACCGCTCCGCGCTCATGTCGAACGATAAGTTCGCAGATGTTCTCAGGTCTTTGGGCGTCGACCCGCCTATGAAGATCTCAAAGATTACAGGCGAGTCATGTTACGCGTTCGCTAAGGCCGACGCCGCGATGGGTGAGCTCCTCGAGAGCGACGACCCGGCGGTGTCCGCGGTGGTGGCAGCGCGCATGGGCGTGAAGTCGACGCTCGAGGAGACGCGCACACAAAGGTTAATAAACATCGCGAAGCTTACCTGGCCGGGTAACACCGAGGGTTGGGCGCCGATCCCGCTGCGCTACTCTGGGGCGCATACTCATCGTCTGAGTGGCGACTGGAAGCTAAACCCGCAGAACTGGACGAAGCCCGACAAGGACAACCCCAAGTCCGGAGCTCTGGGGCGTGCCCACACTGCACCATGTGGGCATGTGGTCTTGAAGGCAGACTCCTCGCAGATCGAGGCGCGCATCGTGGCGTGGCTGGCAAAGTGCGGCACGCTGCTGGATGGCTTCGCTGCCAAGAAGGATATTTACTCAGAGTTCGCCGGCGGCCACATCTATCACAGGCTCGTGACCAAAGCCGACGTGAAGGAACGCTTCGTCGGCAAGCAGGCTGTGTTGGGGCTGGGGTTCCAGATGGGGGCTCCGCGGTTCAAGTCGCAGGTGCAGAAGGACTCGCGCATCATCCTCAAGGAAGAGATCATCATCTCGCTCGGCGAGGCGCAGGGCGTGGTCAACGCATACCGGCGGGCCTACCACGAGATCCCGACCAACTGCTGGAACCGGCTGGGGGCGCTGATCCCACTTTTAGCTACCCAGGACTCGAAGATCGAGTTCGGGCCGGTGACATTCCGGCACCAAGAGATCGTGCTACCGACCGGGCTCAAGCTGTTCTACCACGACCTGCACCAGCGGGTGAACGGCGAGGGACGCCCCGAGTGGGTGTTCAAGTTCGGCGATAAGTGGGAGCGCATCTTCGGCGGGAAGCTGCTCGAGAACATCGTTCAGGCGCTCGCCGCGTGCCTCAACAAGGCCGCCATGCTCAAGATGCGCCAGCTCTACCCCACGGTGCCGCTGGCCCTGCAGAAGCACGACGAGCTCGTCTACGTGCCGCCTGTGTCGATGGCGCACCAGATGCGGGACGACCTTTTGACCGTGATGCGTGAGCCCGAGATCTGGGCGGCTGGGTTGCCGCTCGATGCCGAGGCTGCGATCGGCCCGAGCTATGGAGAAGCGAAATGAAAAAGTTTACGGTTCGAGTGGAGGAGGTGGTTGTCCACGAGTTCGATATTGAAGCCGAGGACAACACGGCCGCCTATGTGAAAGCCCGGCAAGTCCTCGCTGGCGACGGCGACGAGTTGCTAGAAATGCACGAGGTCGACAGCAAGGGCCTTGAGATTTCCACCATATTTGAGGCCGCGCCAGAATGAGCGAGGAGCCTCGCCCCGACGATCTGATCCACTGGGCGAGCATTCCGGCCGACGTCCGCCTGAAACTCTATGTGGCATCATGCCCCTGCTGCGCGGGTAGCAGCTTCCGTACTTATTGCCATCACCGAGAGCGCGCCACCCAGCATTTACCAAGCGGTTTCTACTATCACCGCGCTCGTATCGCGCTCGCGGCGTTAATGGCGGGGTAAAAATAGTCAAACCCACTATTGACATAGTATAAACCACCCCCTATATTCGTAAGGTCAGGTATTCATCACGGCCTGTCCTTTTAGCCGTCGCTGAATTTGGCATGGAAGTCCCTCCCAAAGCACTTGGGGCGGTGGGTCCGAAGAACCCACCGCCTCCCTTTTCTCCGTCCCACCACCGGAGCACCACCCATGGAACTTTTCAGCCTCGTCGAGGACGAGCACGCTATTCTCAAGAGCAAGGGCGTATACCGGCAGGCGAAGCTTTACCGCCGCGGTGAGAAGCTGTTCGCCGGCTTCGGCAATGGCTATGTGCGCTTGCACCCCGAGCACGTAACGTCGAAGCCCGACGTCAAGTGGCACGACATCAGCGTCGACACCGGCAAGAACGGGTTCAAACTCTGATGCCCACCAACAATGACGGTATCTCCAAGTGGGATCCGCTCGACGCAAGCGCGCAGCGTTACGAATACGAACGGCAGAAGAGGATGCTGGCGCAGCAGTATGTCTATTCCGATAAAGTGGCTAGCGCCGCCATGCCCAAGCAGACTTGGACCGCGAATGAAAAGGTCCAGATGCGCGTCGGCGATATGAAGCAGCGCGCTATCATCGGCGTGGAGGCTATGCGGGACCACGTAGCTGTGGTCATCAGAGTCCGCGATCAAGAGATCACGGTCATACGCGACAGCATCGAGCTATTCCCGAGCGACGAGCTCACGCTCAAAATCAAAATGATTGTGGGGTGAAATGGCGCCGGTTACCGTCAAGGGTAAGAAGCCCTTCGCCTGGTCGTATAGCAAGCTGAAAAACTTCGAAACGTGCCCCAAAAGGCATTGGCACGTTGACGTCCAAAAGGACGTGAAAGAGGAAGACAGCGAGCAGCTACAATACGGCAACTTTATCCACAAGGTGTTCGCCGATCGCATTGGCAAGGGGGTGCCGGCGCCCGAGATGCACCGTTCGCTCGTCGAGCCCTGGTCGATGCGCGTGCTAGCTACCCCTGGCGACGTCGAGGTCGAGCAGAAGCTCGCCATCACCCAGGACTTCGCGCCCTGCACCTATTTTGACAGGGCTGCGTGGTATCGCGGCGTCGGCGATGTGGTGAAGGTCAGCGGGCCGGTCGCGCTAGTGATCGACTGGAAGACGGGCAAGATCGTCGAGGACAGCGTTCAGCTTGCACTCATGGCCGCATGTGTGTTTGCCCACAAGCCCACAGTGCAGCGCGTCCGCAGCGAGTTCGTGTGGCTCAAGGAAGATGCCACAACGAGCGAGATCTTCTCGCGCCAGTCCTTGGTGCAGGTGTGGAGCTCGCTCTGGCCTCGGATCGAGGCGCTCAAGCAAGCCTACGAGAAGGACGAGTATCCGGCGCGCCCCGGCCGACTGTGCCGCAAGTGGTGCCCAGTGGCGAAGTGCCCTCACCATGGTGAGTAAGCGGGGCCTAACCCACTGCCCGAAGGGTCACCCACACGACGAGAATAATTACCGCCGGCCCGATGGGGCGGTCGACTGCCGCCACTGCAACACGGAGGCGGCGCGGCGGCGGCGAGCAGCGAGGAAACTAGAGATGGCGAAGCGCGAGTGGATGAGCGCTACTGTGCATGAGGATGGGCGCCACCTCCGCGTGTTCGAGATTGCATGTGGCCGCTGTGGTGTCTCTGCACGCAAGTCCGCGGATAATTGCGGCCACGCGCTAGCGCAGACCGTCGTGCCAAAATACTTCGGCGCGCAGGGGTGGAAGGTCGGCACCAAGGAAAAAAGCGATCGATGCCCCCATTGCGCCGAGCTCAGCAAGGACGTCCGGGCCATCGTCCCGGTCATCATCGACCCTCTACCCGACTGGGCCATACACGACTGGGCGACAACCATGCCTGAGTTCGAGGCTGTGCGCGACGAGCTCATCGGGAAGCAGAAAACCCCCACCACACCGGAGCCTGAAATGAAGCCGAGCAACCACGTCGTTGCGTTCCCCGCGGAGAAGTTACCCGAGCCGGTAAGAGCAGAGCCCCCGCGCCAGATGACGCGTGAGAACCGCCGCGTGATCTTTGAGCAGCTCAATGGTGTCTATGACACCAAGGGGCTCACCTATCTCGACGATTGGACCGACCAGGCCGTCGCTGATGGGCTTGGCGTGCCGCGCGCCTGGGTCACCGCAATGCGCGAGGAGAATTTCGGCCCGGCCGGCGACAACAAGGGCATTAAGGATCTTATCGCCGAAGCCCAGAAGATCTCCGACATGGGCAAGGATCTGGCATCGCGCATCAGTGCGTTCGAGGCCAAGGTCGCGGAGATCCGCAAGCAGGTTGGGCTGCGGTGACCCACCGCGGGCGCCATTGGCGCTACAAACAATCGATCGAGAACGCCGTGAAGCATTTGCCGGTTACGCTTGAGCGCATGGCCACGGAGAAGCTCGAGCCACCGGGAACTGGTAGGCGTTGGAGGGCACGGTTCATGCGCAGCAGCGCTCAATGGAGCCCGTCCGGGGTGTGGGTGCGCACCATCCTAGATGTGACCGTCGAGGGCAAGACGCTCCCCCTGCGCGACATTGTCGACCGCCTCATGCTGCAGATGATCGCGTCATGACCCCCGAGGGCAAGGTCAAAGCCAAGGTCAAGGTGATCCTCAAGCGGCACGATTGCTGGTGGGATATGCCGGTCCCCTATGGCTACGGCAAAAGCACCGTCGATTTCATCGGGTGCTCGCGCGGGCGGTTCTTCGCGGTCGAGACGAAAGCCGATGGCAAAGAGCCGACCAAGCTGCAGCAGGCGATCCTGCGCGCCGTCGTGGCCGCCGGCGGCGAGACGTTCGTCATCTCTGGGCCCAACAGCCCGGTGTTCCAAGACCTCGAGGAGTGGTTGGAATGACCATCCACGTAAGCGCCGCCCACAAGATGATCGGGGTGCCGTTCCGCCCCGACGTCGCCAACCTCTTCCCCGACGCGCCCAAGCTTACCCTGTCGGGTAACGAGCTCATCTGCCTGCCGCATCGGGAGGCCGAGGTCCGGCTCTTACGGCAGTTTGGGCTTGAGGCGCCGGCGCCGATCTTGACTTACTACGATTGGCCGCACCCGCCGGGCAAGCCGCCCTTTGAGAAGCAGCGCATCACCGCTGCCCTCATGACCACATGCCCGCGTGCATATAACTTGAATGGGATGGGGACCGGCAAGACGCGCACGACCCTGTGGAGCTTTGACCATCTCAAGCGCCAGGGGCTCGCCAACAAGATGATCGTGGTGGCGCCGCTGTCCACGCTCTCGTTCGTGTGGGAGGCCGAGATCTTCGTGAACTTCCCCAACCTCAAGTGCCAGGTCCTGCACGGGGATAAGAAGCGACGCCTCAAGAGGCTCGCCATGGACGCGGACGTCTACATCATCAACCACGATGGCGTGTCGACCATCATCGAGGAGCTCGAGGCGCGCGCAGACATCGACGTCGTCACGGCCGACGAGCTCGCCGCCTTCCGGAATGGCACGTCGAAGCGCAACAAGATGCTGCGCCGCCTAGTCCACCCGAGGAAGTGGGCATGGGGGCTTACGGGCTCGCCCACACCGGAGAGCCCGACCGACGTGTGGGGGCAGTGCCAGATCATGACCCCGAACACGGTGCATCGCTACTTCGGGCGGTTCCGCGACCAGCTCATGACGCGTGTGACCGACTTCAAATATGTGCCTCGCCCTGATGCCGTCGAGCAGGCGCACAAGGCAATGCAGCCCTCCGTGCGGTTCACGATCGACGACATCACCGAGTTACCCGAGCTGGTAATTCGCCAGGTCGAGGTCGAGATGGGGCCCCGGCAGAAGAAGATCTACGACGAGCTCCGCAAGCACGCCTATGCAATGATCCAGTCCAAAGAGATCACCGCGGTGAACGCTGGCGCGGTGCTCTCCAAGCTGCTGCAGGTGTCGCTCGGCTACGTCTACTCAGCCGACAAAGGGGTCGTCGGGCTCGACAACGACAAGCGCATCCAGGCGATAGTCGACATTGTAGAGAGCGTCGAGAACAAAGTGATCGTCTTCGCAGCGTATCGGCACGCGCTAGAGGGCTTCGCCGCGGCGCTCAAGGATGAGAACATCGAGGTGGAGTGTATACATGGGGACGTGTCCACCACCCAGCGCAACGAGGTGTTCCGGCTTTTCCAGCACACCAACCGGGTGAAGGTGATCGTCGCGGATCCCAGGACCATGAGCCACGGGCTCACGCTGACCGCGGCCGACACGATCGTCTGGGCCGGGCCGTATGCGTCGCTCGAAACCTACGAGCAGGCCAACGCCAGGATCAGGCGCATTGGCCAGACGAAGAAGCAACAGATCCTCTTGCTGCAGAGCACTGCAGCGGAGCGAAAAATTTACACCGCCCTCGAGCACAAACAGAAGGTGCAGAACGATCTTTTGAGCTTGTTCGAGGAGCAAAAGCTAGTATAAAAGGGGCTACCACCACATGAATACCCACGTTAACCCCCCACCTACGCCTGACACTACGGTCGATATTAAGACGCGTATTGACCAATTCCTCGCGATCAGAGATAAGATCTCCGAGATCGAGAAGCAGCACAAGGATTTCCTTTCGCCCTACAAACTGGCGAAAGAGCAGCTGGAAGGCATCCTCCTAGCCTACTTGCAGGCGGCGGGGCTCGACAGCATCGCCGGGTCCAGCGGCACCGCCTACCGCAACACCAAGCGCTCGGCGACCATCGCGGATCCGGAGGCATTCAGACAGTTCGTGCAGGCGAACGCCGCTTGGGATCTCGCTGACTGGCGCGCCAACGCGCCGGCGGTCCACGATTTCATCACCGAGAATGGTGGCGTGCCGCCGCCAGGTGTCAATTACACCGAGCTGATCGCCATCGGTGTTCGTAAAAAGTAGCCGGGCCCCACCACAAAGCCCGTCAAGTTCCCACCCATAAGGACATGTCCACATGAGCAACATCATCGTCGCCCCGCAGGGTCAGCTTTCCGTCGTCGCCCAGCGCGCCATGCAGGCCCGCGGCAAGGAAGCGGACAACTTCGGCGCCAACGCCGGCGGCGGCTACGGCGTCGTTACCTATAAGGGTAAGGTCTGGCGCTTGAAGAAGGGCGCGACCGACATTCAGCTGCTTCGCCCCGACGACGGCACCCCGCAAGCGGTCTTCGACGTCGTGATCGTCGACAGCGCCAAGTTCAACTCGAAGACGTTCTACCCGACCGGGTTCGTCGAGGGATCGAACCAATCCCCGTTCTGCTGGTCGTCGAATGGCGTCACGCCCCACTCCAACGTGCCGGCCAATCAGCGCCAGCACTCGGTGTGCGCCACATGCCCGATGAACCAAGTTGGCTCGAAGGTCGGCGAAGACGGCAAGAAAAGCCGCGCCTGCCGCAATCGCCGCCGCACCGCTGTGCTCCCCGCCGCCGATCTCGAGAACGAGACGTTTGGCGGGCCAATGATGTTGGGCATTCCCGCGGCGTCGCTCGGCCCCATGGGCGAGTATGCCATGAAGCTCAAGGCAGTCGGCGCGGTGTCCTGGGCCGTTGTCACTCGCCTCGGCTTCGACTTGTCCGTCGCCTATCCGAAAATCACCTTCGCCGGTGTCCGCACGCTGAATGATCAGGAGGTCGAGCGCGTGCTGGCGTGGCAGCAGGACCCGGTCATCGAGCGCCTGCTCGACGAAGACGTGCAGCCCGACGAGAAGGACGAGCCCGCCGGCCAGCTGGCTCCTCACGTCGACCCCGTCGCCGCGGCATTCGGACAGCCGCAACCTGTGGCTATGCACGGGCAAGCGATTGGGGCTTCGACTGGTGTGGCTCCCGCCGCTGCCCCGCCGGCCGGCGCCGCGCCGGTCCAGTCCGCCGTTGTGCAGGCCCCCGCGCCGGCACCCGTCGTCGCTACCCCTGCCGGGATGAACGACGCCGACATGGCGCAGTTCCTCGCGTGGAGGGCCGCGCAAGCTGGCACCGTCGCTGCTACTGTCCACGCGCAGCCCGCGTCGGCCTACGTTGCCCCCGGCCCCACGGCTGGCGCCGTTGCCACTCTGCCCGCCCAACAGACGGTGACCCCCTCCCTGGTTACCCCGCAGGTAAGCAACGTCATCCCCTTGCAGCAACCGGCCCAAGCTGCCCCACAGCTAGCCGCCCAGGCGGCTCCCGCAGCCGCCGCGCCCGAGACTGACGTCCACGCCGGCGCCGCCCCAGCGGGCTTTGAGGCCGCCCTGGCGAACCTCCTAGGCCCGGCGGTCAAGGCCTAAGCCTCTACCGAGCGAAGACTGCAGTAGGGGCCGCGCTAGGCCCCTGCTTCTCTGACTCGATGAGGGACTAGGATGCTGCATCAGCAAATGCGGGATTACTGCGCCCGCGCGATACCGTGGGATGGCAAGAGCCACGGCAGTGTCGTGTGGTCGGCGAAGATCCCCGACCCTGACCGGCCCGGCCATTGGAAGATGAAAACCGAGCCGGGCAAGGAACACGAGCCCGTTCTCAGGTGGAATAGTCGCTCGGTCACCACGGTCGACGAATGCCTCAAGGCGATTAACTGGGCGACGCCGAAGCCCGAGACGGCTGGCATCTATCTCGGCCAGTCGCTGCTGCGTGACGAACACATCCGCACAAGCAAGCGCGGATACCCATACCGTGAGTCAATCCGGCAGCAGTGGAACGTCGTCGCGCTCCACAGCCTATTCGCTGACGTCGACGTTAAGCCGGGCGCCTACGAGACACGCGAGCAGGCGATCCAGGGCGTGCTCGATTTCATCAGGGCCGCCGGCCTACCCGGCCCCAACATGATGGTCGGATCTGGGTCCGGTGGGCTCCATGTCTATTGGATCATGGACCGCGCGCTATCACGCGATGAGTGGCGCCCGCTGGCTTTTGCGTTCGCCGAGGCGACGCGGCGCCACGGCCTTAAGTGCGATTCGCAGTGCTCAGTCGACAGCGTTCGCATCCTGCGTATCCCTGGGACCTTCAACCATAAGGCAGACCCCAAGCCTGTCACCTTTGAGCTCAACGAACGCGGCAACCATTCGGTAGAGGCCATTGCTAAGGCTCTCGAGCCCTACATGGTTGCCGTGCCGGCGATCGCCGCGGCCGAGCAGGTGTTCGAGTTACCGAGCGAGGTAAACCCGAAGTGGTCGGCGATGGCCGACAATTTCGGCGCCAACCAAGAGCCGGACGAGTTCCTCGTTGACCTGACCACGGTCGCCCCGAGCTGCGCATTCGTCAAAGAAGCGCTCGACACGGGCGGCGCGGCGTTTGCCAACCCCCTGTGGAACCTCAGCACCCTCCTGGCTACGTTCGCCATCGACGGCCGCGACATGGCCCACAAGATGGCATGCGGACATGTGGGCTACTCGCACGAGAGAACCGACGAGCTCTTTGACCGCAAGGTGCGCGAGCGCGAGGCGAAGAACCTGGGATGGCCGAAGTGCCAGAGCATCCAGAACGCCGGCTGCGCGAGCTGCGCCACATGCCCGCTATTGTCTTCCGGAAAGAGCCCGCTTAACTTTGCGGTGCGTCCGACACCGGCGCCTGCCCCCCAAGCCTCGGTGCCGCCCGCTGGCGCCCCCGTGATTTCACAACCTACTGGCATAGGCGGGGGCGCCAACCTGCCCGAGGGGTATGTCCACGACCCGCAAGGGCTCGTGTGCTGGCTCAAGCCAGCTAAGGATGGCAGCGGCACGGAAGCCATCCCCGTTGCCGATTTCCCGATCGTTAGCGCCTGGGTCCAGAAAGAGCCGTGGTGGCTCCATTTCACGATCATAACCGGCGTCCCCCCAAAGCCTCGCGAGATCTCGATCTCATTCAAAGAGGCGCAGATCACCAATGATCTCCTACGCTGCGTGAGCGACCAGGGCATCATGCTGCCGGGCCCTCAAATCACACTATTCAAGGAGTTTCTCGTGTCTTGGAATGCACGCTTACAAAAGATCGCCGGCGGCGCCGTCGAGTCGACGCCGTTCGGTTGGACCATTGAAAACGGCAAGGTGGAGGGCTTCGCCTATGGCGGTCGCGTGTGGATGAAGGGCGGGAAGTCGCGACCCGCCGCCGCCTCCGGTGCCAAGTTCAAGGCGCAATACACCCCGAGGGGAGAGTTCTCCGTGTGGCAGGACGCCATGCGCCTGATCACTGGCCAGAAGCGCCCGGCGCTCGACGTCATCCTGGCTGCATCATTCGGCGCGCCGCTCATGAAATTCACAGGCCAGAGTGGTCTGATCATCGCGGCGATCGGCGAGAGTGGCATCGGCAAGTCGGCGGCGATGGACGTGGCGCAGGCCGTATGGGGCAAGGGCGTCATATCCAAGGATGGGCTTGAGGACACCAACAACTCGATCGGCGGCAAGATGGGCGCGCTGCGCCATCTGCCGGTGTTCTGGGACGAGATCAAAACGTCCGACCAGACGCAGCGCTTCGTCAAGATAGCCTTCCAGCTCTCATCGGGCAAAGAGAAGTCGCGGCTGCGATCGGATGGCTCGCAACGCGAGGCCGGCGAGTGGCAGACGCTGCTCATGGCTGCATCGAACGACAGCATCCTCGATGCGGTCGCCAGCGAGACGAAGACGTCCACGGCTGGCATCAATCGCCTCTTCGAGTTCCGCGTGCCCGGCATGCCCGAGAGCGCCCGGCTTCCCGGTGCGCACGTCGCGCGCGTCATTGACCGTGGTCGCGAGAATTTCGGCCAGGCCGGGCTCGAGTATGCGAAGTGGCTCGGCGCCAACCCCGACGTGGCGGCGAACATGGTCGCCAAGGTGCAGGATCACCTGTTCGACGAGCTCAAGGCCAACCCCGAGGAGCGGTTCTGGATTGCTGCGATCACCGTGTGCGCCGCCGGCGCCTCGATTGCCAACACGCTCAACATCACCGACATCGACATCGACCCGATGATGGACTTCATGAAGTCCGTGGTCGGAAAACTCCGCGCCGAGCGCAGCGCATCGGCAATAGACATGACCCAGTCGCTATCGGTGTCGAGCATCGTGCAGCAGTATCTCGCTGCCATGTCTCGGGGCCACACTATTGTTACCGACCGGGTAACAAGCGGGCCCGGCCGCCCGGGCAAGAACAAGATCAACACGACGACTGACACCGCGAAGCTCGATGGCGTCTACGTGCAGCTCGCCACCGAGCCGGGGATCCTGCGCATCTCGCGCGCGCATTTCCGCAAGTGGCTGTCCCAGAATGGCTACACACCGGGTGCGATCCTCTCCGCGCTGCAGGGGCCGCCGTTCCTGGCGAATATCAACGCGTCGGGGATCCTTGGCGCTGGCACCTCGCTGGTGCGCGGCGCGCAGGAGGTCCTCGTTGAGTTCTGCATCCATGGCACTGAGTTCGAAGGGCTGCTCAACCCGCTCGAGCTGCCCGCGCCGGCGAATGTCGCGTGAGTTACTACACGATACCTAACAAGTGGTGGATCGTGGCATATGGTCGGGTGGTGTGCCCCACCTGCGGGTGCCCGACTCTTAAGCGATGCCAGGAGCATGTCCCGGTGGGAGATCCACGGCGTGAGGCTATGAAAGTATACGGGCAGGCGGCCTATTGCACGGAGCGTAGGCTTCTAGCGGAATTGCTGATGGACGTCCCGCACTGTGAATGAGTAGGGTGGACCCTCTGCTTCGGAGGGACCATGAAAACAATCGCCGTTTTAAGCCAGAAGGGCGGGACGGGTAAGACCACCCTTGCCGTCCACCTTGCGACCGCCTCGACACTCGCCGGGCGCGTCGCTGCCATTATCGACCTAGACCCGCAGGCGACAGCCGCGAGCTGGGGTGACCGGCGCCAGATGGAGGCGCCCGAAGTGGTGTCGGGCCAAGCCGCTCGCCTGCCCCAGCTGATGCACCTGGCGCAGACGCGAGGCGCCGACATCTTGTTCGTCGACACTGCGCCCAACGCCGACCAGGCAGCCGCGCACGCGGCGCGCGCCGCCAACATCATCCTTGTCCCCTGCCGCCCGGCGGCGTTCGATCTCGAAGCCATCGAGACGACGCTCATGCTCGCCAAGACGGCAGGCAAGCCGGCCTATGTCGTGCTCAACGCCGTCCCGCCGCGGAGCTCCATAGCAGACGAAGCTGAGCAGGGGCTCACGGCCCGAGGGACGCTTGTGTGTCCATGCAGGCTTGCCCACAGAGCTGCATTCACACATGGGGTTATCGACGGGCGCACTGCCCAGGAGTTCGACCCGCAAGGCAAGGCGGCCCAGGAAGTGGCCGAGCTCTATAAGTGGCTGAGGAGGGTGTCATGAAGCGGCCGAGCTTGTTTAACCAGGATGTTACAAAACCTCGGCAACCGGAGCTAAGTTCCGAGGTTTCGTATCGTCGGAAGGTTTCCGCCCCGCGCCCGCCTAGCCGCGAGGGGAAGCGCGTGCTTACCCTTTATCTGGATCCAATGGGCTGGAAGCAGCTTCGGCTTATGGCGCTAGAACATGGCACGAGCACGCAGGAGCTCGGTGTTGAAGCCCTCAATGACTTCTTCGCGAAGCACAAGCTCAATAGGAGCGCTTAGAAGCCGTCCCGCATCTCCTCCATGCGGTCTGCTAGCTCGTCCTCGAGCATAGACCGCTCGACGAGCTTATCGACCTCTGGATCCGCGGGCGCGGGCGTATAGACGCGCGCGGCTTGGGCTATGGGCTTGGGTTGCTCTGCCGACTGCCGCGTCGCGCAGCCGCCGAGCGCCACTATAAAAAAGCATATTGCGAGCTTCATGCCCCGCCTCTAGCGCGAATCGGCAAATCAGTTCAAGATTCCCGTTCGCGAATCGCAATCCCGCGGTTCGGAGGATGGAGCTTTTAGAGCCCAGAAAACGCGAAAGCCCGCACGGAGCGGGCCATCGGTGGGAACCTCAAAGATCTGACAATCCCGAGGTTCCCATAAATCGCTGGTCGACGTCAAGCGGAATCTTTCGCCATGGAGAACCTATGCGCGAGAAGATATTCGGTCACGGCCGCCCCAGGCCGTTGGACCGCGAGGGAATGCTGCGCCTAATGGTCATGGCGCGGGGGCTGCGGCGGCGACGCTTGCTCACGCCCAAAGCGATCGACGTGCTCGAAGCGCTTCTGTGGGTTTTCCACAATGCTAGGACCGGCCTGTGCTTCCCATCCTACGAGCGGATCATGGAGCGCGCTGGGTGCGCCCGGTCGACGGTCAACGCCGCGCTCAAGGCGCTCGAGGCCTGCAAGATCCTCTCCTGGGTGCAACGCATTCTGCGTGTCCGAGAGGAGGGCCGGGTGCGCGTGGTGCGCACGTCGAACGCCTATCACTTCCTCGAAGCTTCTAAGTTCGAAGTTCGGCCTGGAACGACAAACCAAGTTTTACTCTTACCTGCGCCGGTAAACCCCGACAGCCACCTTGGCAGGGCGATCGAGGCCCTGCGCAAAGAGGTCTTTCGAGACAGTCAGCGCGTGTCGCCGCGGTTGGCGTGAACCGTCCTCGGACGGAGATTGCTCATAGCGTTGGAGCCGCCATGGGCTAGGTGCTTCTTGTGGTCAACATCCTTGCCCTTCACGGCAGCGCGGCCGAGCTTGTGCTCGACCTTGCGGCGGGCGCTGTTGCGCTCCGAGCGGTTGTGGATCTGCGCCGGGGTGCCCTGATACGTCTTGTAGGATTGCCGGATCT
>DATGEP010000319.1:0-2243 GCA_035310125.1 Ktedonobacterales bacterium | reverse complement strand
GGCAGCAGCCGAGTGGGCTCGACGACCCGCCGGCGGGTCTGGCGCCACTTGGGTTCGATCGGATTGAGCCAGGGGCTCTTGATCGGCAAGGGGCAGACGATCAATCGTACCCGCCGCGTTCCCGCCTTGACCGCACGATTGTGGATCCGAATCCAGACGCGCACCGCTTGGCTGCTGTGCCAGGAGGCATTATCCCACACCAGCAGCAATGCGATCTTCCCATGCCCCGCCGCTTCCTGGCAGCACCAGTCCAGGAAGGCCGTCGTCACCGCGCTGAGCGGTCGGCCGTCCAGGAAGCGCAGCCAGACCTCGTTGGTCGCCGGCAGCAACAGCCCATAGCACGCCAGCGCCTTCTTGTCCGGGTCGTCGTTCGCGACCGCCTGCTCGACCAGCCGCAGGGGCTGATCGGCGTCCGCCCAGGCGTGCAAGGCGGGGCGGGCCAGGCGACTCCACCAGACCTCGTCCTCGAAGCCGAGGAGCCAAGCGGGATGGGCCGCCGCCCAGCGCATCAGGCGGTCGCGTCGCCTTTTTTTCGCAGGTACTCTGGATCGGGGCTGGTGATCCAGTTTTTCGCGCGCAGCCAGCGCACGCCCAGCCGCACCAGCGTGGCGCGAATCGTCTCGCCGGGCACGGCGTGGTCGGTCATGCCTTGGCGGAACGCTTCTTTGGCCGCCAGGTCGAGCGTCCAAAGGCTCGTGTCGTACCCGAAGTCGCGAGGACTGCGGTGGAGTAGGTCGCGCAGCCGCTCTGCGGCGGCCCCATCGAGCGCCCGATGGATCGTGTGCGCCACCGACGATCCCGGCGTCAAAGCTGCGGTCCCGTGTGCGTTGAAGGTGTGGACGGCGTTGCGCACCGTCTGCTCGTTGCATCCGAGGCTCCGAGCAATCTGCGGGACCGGAATCCGGTCGGCGCTGGCCTGCACGATTTGGCAGCGCCGGAGCGTGAAGGAATCCGACGAGCGCAGGCCAGCCTTCACCGCACCGCGCTCGGCGTCGGTGAGCCGACGCACGTAGATGGGAGGTCTCATGCAGAACACTATACTGCATTCGCTAATACCCACTCTGAGGCCGCACTAGCGTCGACGCCCGGTTGTCTGGGACCGGGAAGCGCCCCCGCTCAGTTGGCGGTCACGCTTCGCCCGCGCGACAGTGTCCCAATGATTGTCTTCAGTCCAGCGACTCAGGATGCAACCTTCCGTTTGGACTGGCACGGCCAATTGGCAGGTGACTATCATGAACAGGTAACGGTCCCAGTTCCGGCTAGCGTGATTCCATCTCCCGTCCGATTCAACCTTCCTTATCATTCTCCCAAGCGAGAAGACGTCTACCAACTCACCGTAAGTCTCGTCGACCAACCAGGCTTGAGAGGATCCTCTACGATCTCCATGGTGGCGGTTGGAAAGCCGGCTGCGTCCTCGAGCGCTAACGTCGCGCCTCGTCTGCTCCAGGCAGAAATCCTGTCTTCGCGCATCTCTGCTACTGACGGGCTCCCTTTTTCATTGACGTGGCAGACGAATGGCAAAACCTACAAATCTCTACGCCTCTTCGTCAACGCCTATGATTCGCGGCGGGAGTATTGGAGCTTTCCCATCACTACAGCCGAGACATTTGACTCACCATCCGGCTGTCCCGGCGGACTCGTCCGGGACATCGATCAACTCCCCCTTCGACCTGACATTCCGCCTGGACAGTACTGGGTAGAGGCGGGTCTAGTCGATGCCAACTCGGGCCAACGAATCCCTTTTGTAGACCCCGCCGGTCATTACGTCGAGCGAATCGAGATCGGAGCATTTTGGATCCGCCCGAGAAACGTGGTCCCCGGGGAATCTCTACAACCACCGGATTCGGCCGGCCCATATGAGTTTGGACAGCGATTGGTCTTGGAGAAGTGGGTAGCCGACAGCGCCGGCGTTCCAAACGGACGACTCCACGTTCGGCTGCGTTGGCGTGCGGAAGCGCCAATGCCGGTCGACTACACTTTTTTTCTGCATTTGTCCGACGCTTCTGGGCACATTGTTGCCCAGTACGATGGTCAGCCCACCCATGGGCTCTATCCGACGTCAGCCTGGGTGACCGACGACACTCTAGTTGAAGACTATGAGGTTCCATTGCCTCTCACAATTCAGGCCGGACGATATCGCTTGACGGCTGGTGTCTACGACCTGAAGACGTTAACGCGACTGTCGCTCGGGAGCGAAAAAGACGGGAATAGCGACGAAGCGGACATTGGAATGGTTACCATCA
>DATGEP010000318.1:0-1234 GCA_035310125.1 Ktedonobacterales bacterium | reverse complement strand
GCAGTGCCAGCGCTGCTACCGATTTACCTGATGTGTGTCGTGGGCGCGGCGGGCTTGAGCCACCGATATATCGAGACGCCCGCGCGCGCCGCCATCCGTGCGTGGTGGGGCAGCGTAAGCCAGGCTGGTTCTATCTGGCGGGCTCGCCGGTCCATAGGGCAAGCGGTGCGCTAATACCGAGCATGTTAACTTAGAGACTGTTTTGAAAGTTATCCAGCGGGGCTGGAACAGGCGCCGGCACGGGTCAAGCGCCGCAGCATGAGACGGCTCATCCCGGCGTAGATCAACGCCTCGCTGGATTCGACCTGGTATTCGTAGTCGCGGCTCAGGCGGCGCAGCCCACCCCACCAGGCGAACGTCCGCTCGACGATCCAGCGATGTGCTTGCACGGCAAAGGTTCCTTTGGGTTGGGTATCCGAGCGCTTGACGATCTCCAGCTCCCAGCCCAACTGGTCGCGCAACTCGTCCGCGAGTGGCCCACTGTAGCCCGCATCCGCCCAGACTTTGCTCAGGCGCGGGAGCGGCGGCCCATAGACCTGCAGCGCCTGCGCCACCAGCCGCGCGCCGTCGCGGTCTTGCGTATCGGCCGCTGAGACGACGACTTTGAGCGCGAAGCCCTGCGTATCCACCAGGAGGTGGCGCTTGCGCCCCATCACCTGCTTGTGGGCGTCGTAGCCGCGGAGGCCCCCTTTTGACTGGTCTTGACCGATTGGCTGTCCAGAATCGCCGCGCTCGGCGTCGCCTCCCGCCCCAGCCGCTTGCGCGCCTGCTCCCGGATGGCGCTATGCATCGTCTCCCAGGTCCCATCGTTGCGCCAGCGGCGGAAGTAGTAGTAGGCGGTCTGCCACGGCGGCAAATCGTGCGGCATGGCGCGCCATTGGTTGCCACCCTGCACGACGTAGAGAATCGCGTTGACGATCTCGCGCCGCGAGTGGCGCGCTGGGCGTCCGCCCGACTTGATCGCGGGCACGAGCGGCTCCAAGAGCGCCCATTCGCCGTTGCGCAGATCGCTGGGATAGGGCTTGCGGGTGGGTGGTGTGGGTGCTTTCATGCCTCCAATCTACCACACCCGCGCATCTTTCAAAACGGTCTCTAAGAATATCGCGATGCCATTGAGGATGAACTGGGCCGCCACGGCGGCCAGCAGCATCCCCAGCACCCGTGACATCACCAGAATGCCAGACATGCCGATGCGCTTCTGGATCGGCAAGCTGATGAGCATCGCGCATGCCGC
>DATGEP010000317.1:0-30546 GCA_035310125.1 Ktedonobacterales bacterium | reverse complement strand
TCCTGCGTGCCCTCGAAGAAGCCGAAGCCCGCCACGCAGCGGCGCAATCCGCTGTGCCACGCCACGCCCACCCAGCGTAGGGGCGTCCGGTGGACGCTCGCTTGCACCGCTGGCGTCTCGGCGTCCGGTGTAGGGGCGCTGCCTGCCGCGCCCGCCTATCGTGTGAACGGAAACGTGCCATGCTGCTCTTGATAGATAACTACGACAGCTTCACCTACAACCTGTACCAGTATCTCTCCGAGCTGGGCGCTGACGTGATGGTGCGCCGCAACGACGGCATCACCGTAGACGAGGCCGAGCGGTTGGCACCCACGCATATCGTCATCTCGCCCGGCCCCTGCACGCCGCACGAAGCCGGTGTCTCCAACGCGCTCATCGAGCGGTTGGGGCCGCGGATTCCGCTGCTGGGCGTCTGCCTGGGCCATCAGTGCATCGGCGCCGTCTTTGGTGGCCGCGTGATTCGTGCTCCAGAGCCGGTCCATGGCAAAACGTCGCTCATCCGCCACGATGGGCGCGGCGTCTTCGCCGGTCTTCCCAACCCCTTCGAGGCCATTCGCTACCACAGTCTCATCGTGGAGCGCGCCACCCTGCCGGACGCGCTCGCAATCACCGCCGAAACGATCAGTCCGGCAGAATCGGCAACCGAAACTCCCCTCGCCTCGCCCGGTGAGGGGCCGGGGGTGAGGTTCCCCGCCCTGATCATGGGGCTGCGCCACCGCGCCTATCCCATCCAGGGCATGCAGTTTCACCCGGAGTCCATCCTGACAGGTGTAGGAAAAGACCTGCTCCGCAACTTCCTGAACGACTCCCTGATCGGCCTCGCTGGCGACACAGCCTCGGAGCTGGCGTCCGTCGCCGCATCGGTATAGAAGGAGCACAGAGTGGTCACGTTTCGCTATGCGCCGGAGCTGCTCGCGCGTTATCCCGCGGTTGTCGGCGGCGTCATTCTGGCCCGCGGCCTGACCAACGGGCCAACCCCGGATGCGCTACGTGAGGCATTCGAGGCGGAACAGCAGGCGGTGCTGGCGCGCATCGGCGAGACACCGTTGAGCCAACTACCGGCGCTCGCGGCGTGGCGTGGTGCGTTTCGCGAATTCGGCGTGGACCCAACGCAGTATCGGAGCGCCGCCGAGGCGCTGTTGCGCCGGCTCACCAAGAAAGGGAGCATTCCGAGCATCAATACGCTCGTGGACCTCGGCAATCTGGTAAGCATCCGCTACGCGCTGCCGGTCGCGCTCTTCGACACGCGAGCCATTGCTGGTGCGATGACGGTGCGCTTTGCCGATGGCACGGAGCGATATACGACACTGGGTGATGCCATAATCGAGCATCCCGACCCTGGCGAAGTGATCTTTGCCGACGACGCGGGCCACGTGCACGCGCGTCGCTGGTGTTTCCGCCAGAGCGAGCAAAGCGCCGTACAGGGTGATACGACTGAGGCGCTGGTAACTGTCGAGGCGCACCATGCGCATGGCCGCTCCGACGTCGAGGCCGCTGTTTCCGATCTGCGACATCTCTTGCAAACCTACGCGGGACAGGCGCGTGTGGTGAGCATTCTAGACGGCTCTCAGGGTGAGTTTGCGAGCGCCGCGTTGTTGAGCTCAGAGACATAGCGAAGGGTGTAGAAGACGATGATTCGTGACGCAATTGCCCACCTCGTCGCGGGCGGCTCGCTCAGCGAGACCGAATCCGCGGCGGCGATGGAGGAGATCATGACGGGTACGGCCACGCCGTCACAGCTTGGCGCGTTCCTTACGGCGCTGCGGTTGAAGGGCGAGACGGTTGACGAGGTCACGGGGCTGGCGCGCGGGATGCGCCAGCAAGCGGTTCATGTGCAGCTTCCCGCACATATCCATGCGGTGGATACCTGCGGCACCGGCGGCGACTCCGCTGGCACGTTCAACGTGTCCACTGCCGCCGGCTTATTGGTGGCATCGCTTGGGCTGCCCGTCGCCAAGCACGGCAACCGCGCCGCCACGAGTCGCTGTGGCAGCGCGGACGTGCTGGAGGCGCTAGGAGTCAAGCTGGAGCTGGGGCCAGAACAAGTAGCCACCTGCGTCGAGCGCGTTGGATTCGGGTTTATGTTCGCGCCCACCTACCATCCCGCCATGCGCCACGTTGGGCCGACGCGCCGCGAGATTGGCTTTCGCACCGTCTTCAATATCCTCGGTCCGCTGACCAACCCCGCTGGCGCTCGCTATCAAGTCCTCGGCGTCGCGGACGCGAAACTGCTACGGCTGATGGGAGATGTGCTGCTACGTCTCGGCTGCGAGCGTGCGCTCATCGTCCACGGCGAGGACGGTGTTGACGAGCTATCACTGAGCGCGCCGACACGTATTTGTGAGGTCCGCGGGCAGAGCGGCGAGCTTTCGGAATATACCATCTCGCCTGAAGAAGTGGGTCTGACGGTGCATCCCCGTGATGAGGTCTTAGGTGGCGACGCGCCACGCAACGCGACTATCATGCGCGAGGTACTCAGCGGGCAGCAGACTGGCGCTGTCGCCGCAATGGTCGCCATCAATGCCGGCGCCGCACTCTATGTGACCGGCAGAGCCAGCGACTTGCGCGATGGCGTGCGACAGGCAAGCGCGGCGCTCCGAGCGGCGCAGACAGTCACCACGCTGGAGTCCCTCGTCACCACCTCACAGGCGCTCGCGGCGGCGTCAGTCACGGCGTGAGATACTTCATAGCGGAAAGAAAGGAGAGCGAAATGGGGAACGTGCCTGAATCGCGCCACTTCCGTTTGAAAGAGCTGGCGGACGGTATCTATGCCGCCGTCATTGTGCCGGGAACCGGCGCCTGGGGCAACGCCGGCATCGTGGACCTGGGCGGCGCGGCGCTGGTCTTCGACACCTTCCTGACGCCCGCGCCCGCTCGCGAGCTGCGTGCCGCAGCCGAGACATTGACTGGCTCGCCCGTGCGCTATGTGGTGAACAGCCATTACCACATGGACCATACCTTCGGCAATGCCGAGTTCCCGGACGCGCTTATCGTCGCGACGGAGACCACCCGCGACCTCATCGCCGAGCGCGGTAGGAAGCTGTTGGAGCAGGTACAGGCCAATCCTGACTATCTCGACGAGCTTGAAGCAGAGCTGCGTGCCGAGCCGGACGCGGCGCGGCGCGCTGATAAAGCGCTGGAGCTCGGCGAGTGGCGTGCGCTCGACGGCGCCATCGCGGAGATGACGCTGCGGCTACCGGATATCACTTTCGCCGAACGCATGGTGTTTCACGGTTCCCGGCGGCGCGCCGAGCTGCTGACCTATGGCGGCGGCCACACCCCAAGCGATGCGTTTCTCTATCTGCCCGCCGACCGCATCGCGTTCATGGGCGATCTGGTCCCCGTCAGCACTCATCCCTCGTTTGCTGGTGACGCCAACGAGTGGCGGCGCACTCTGGAGCGTGTGGAGCAGCTTGATATTCAGACGCTCGTGCCTGGCCACGGCCCCATCGGCACAGCGGCGGACGCCACGAGCACCCGGCAGTACATTGCCGATCTACAGGCGCTCGCCGAGGATGTCGCCGTGCGGGCGGGCGGCAGCGAAGACGACGCGGCGGCGCTGCCCATCCCCTACGAGTACACGGACTGGGAAGCGCCCTCCGTTTTTCCCGCCAACATGCGCTTTTTGTACAAACACGTCCCCACGCCGAGCGAGTAATAACCATGAGCGAGACCTTCCTTGAGCGCATTACCGCCGCCACCCGCGACGAGCTGACCGAGCGCAAAGCCCGCGAACCGCTGGATGAGCTACGCGCCCGTACGGCAGCGGCTCCCGCGCCCCGCGCATTCGTAGCGGCGCTGCGTCCCGCGCGCGGCGGCTCCGCGCGCCTCATCGCGGAGGTCAAGCGCGCCTCGCCCTCGAAGGGGCTGCTCGCGGAGTCGTTCGATCCGGTGGCGCAGGCGGCGGCGTATGCCATAGGTGGAGCGGCGGCCATCAGCGTCCTCACCGAGCCGCGCTTCTTCCTCGGCTCGCTGGCGCATCTGAGCGCCGTCCGCGCGGCGGTGGAGGTGCCGGTGCTGCGCAAAGACTTCATTATAGACCCGTATCAGGTCTACGAGGCGCGCGCCGCTGGCGCCGATGCGTTGCTGCTCATCTGCGCCCTGTTGGATGACGACACGCTTGCCGCATTGCTTGCCCTCACGCGGAACCTGGGAATGGAGGCGCTGGTGGAGGCGCACAACGCCGCGGAGACACGCCGGGCGGTCGCTTCAGGCGCGGTGGCGATTGGCGTCAACAGTCGCGACCTGCGCACCTTCGCCGTGGATACCGATGTCGTGCGTCATTTGCGCTCCCTCGTCCCATCGGACTGCGTATTCATCGCCGAAAGCGGTATCTTCGATGCGCTCGGCGCCGCCCGCGCCCGCGCGTGGGGAGCGGACACCATTCTCGTCGGCGAGGCGCTGATGAAAGCGCCCAATCCGGCGGCGAAGGCTCGTGAGCTGGCAACGGCGCCAGGCGGGGCAACGGCCACCCTCTTCGCGGACGCGAGCCGGCCGTTTGTCAAAATCTGCGGCCTCGCTGAGCCAGAGCATATCGCGCTGACTCGTGAGTTTGGCGCCGATGCCTTCGGTCTGATCTTCGCGCCACAGGCTCCCGCGCATCGTCATCTCGCACCCACGCGGGCGCGCGAGATCAAGCGAGCGGCCAGCCATGACTTACCAGCCATTGCGCTGGGTGTGGAAACACCAGGGCAGACGCCCTCCCCGTCACGAGATACTAGAGGGGCGTCCGGCGGACGCCCGAAAGAGATGCATGTGCCACTCGCCATCGGCGTCTTCGTGAACGAGACCGCCGCCACGATTGCCGCGATTGCCGAGCACGTCGGGCTGGATGCCATACAGCTAAGCGGCGATGAGTCGCCGGAAGCCTGCGCCGAGGTCGCGACGCGCACGGGACGGCCTGTGCTCAAGGCAGTGCGCCTGCGCTCCGACACCGACCTGGAAGCGCTGGACGCCTACGCGCTGGCTGGCGCGACGCTGCTGCTGGATGCTCACGTGCCGGGCATGTACGGCGGCAGTGGCCAGACGGGCGACTGGGAGCTGGCGCGCCGGGCCGCCGAGCGCTGGCCGTGTGTACTTTCCGGCGGCCTCTCGCCCGCGAATGTCGCCGGGGCGCTTGCCGCCGTTCACCCGCGCGGCGTGGACGTGAGCAGTGGTGTCGAAACGGACAAAGCGAAAGATCCAGCCAAGATCCGCGCCTTTCTACACGCGGTAAAGACGGCAGCCGCCAGCGCCGCCGACCTCGTGTAGGGGCGTTCGCCGGACGCCCGAGCCAATGACGAAAACACGTAACGCGGCAGAATCGGCAACCGCGACAATAGATACCCCCTCTTCGCGCACGGAGAGGGGTAGAGGGTGAGGTTCCCATGGCCCAACAGATAGAACACTCTGTCAGCGCGTACCAGCATGGCGTTTTCCCGGATTCGCGAGGCCGCTTCGGTGACTTCGGCGGGCGCTTCGTCCCCGAAAGCCTCATGGCCGCACTGGACGAGCTTGAGCGCGCCTACGACACGGCTCGACGCGACCCGGACTTTGTCGCGGAGCTGAGCGAGCAGGAGCGCACTTACACCGGACGGCCCACACCGCTCTACTTCGCCGCGCGGCTCTCCGCCCGCGCCGGCGCGCGTGTCTATCTCAAGCGCGAAGACCTCGCCCACACCGGAGCGCATAAGATCAACAACGCGCTGGGGCAGGGGCTTTTGGCGCAACGTATGGGCAAGCGGCGCATTATTGCCGAGACCGGCGCTGGCCAGCACGGCGTCGCCACCGCCACCGTCTGCGCCAAGCTGGGGCTGGAGTGTATCGTCTACATGGGCGAGGAGGACATCCGCCGGCAGTCGCTGAACGTCTTCCGGATGAAGCTGTTGGGCGCCGAGGTGCGCCCCGTGACCGCCGGCAGTCGCACGCTCAAGGATGCCATCAACGAGGCTATCCGCGACTGGGTCACCAATGTCGAGACGACGCACTACCTCATCGGCTCCGCCATCGGCCCGCATCCCTATCCTCGCATCGTGCGCGATTTCCAGAGCGTCATTGGGCGTGAGACGCGGGCTCAGATACTCGCCGCGGCGGGTCGCCTGCCCGATGTTGTGGTGGCATGCGTCGGCGGCGGCAGCAACTCAATCGGCATGTTCTATCCCTTCGCGGGCGACGTGGACGTGCGGCTGATCGGCGTCGAGGCCGGCGGCAACGGCATCGCCAGCGGCAAGCACTCCGCGACGCTCGTGGCGGGGCGGCCTGGCATTCTGCACGGCACGCTCAGCTATCTGTTGCAGGATGAGCACGGCCAGGTGTCGGAGACGCATAGCATCTCCGCCGGACTGGATTACCCCGGCGTCGGCCCGGAGCATAGCTACCTCAAAGCGACGGGCCGCGCGACGTATGTCTCCTGTGACGACGATGCCGCCCTGCGCGCCTTCCAGCTTCTCAGCCACGATGAGGGCATCATCCCCGCGCTGGAATCCTCCCACGCCATCGCCGAAGTGCTGGCGATGAGCGCGCGCGGCGATCTTCGTCCGGATGACCTCGTCGTGGTCAACCTCTCCGGTCGCGGCGACAAAGACATCAACACCGTCGCCAGCGCCCTGGATGTGACGTTGGAGTAACTGCCTATAACGCCGACGCACGAGCGATGGCCGGCCCCGCCATTTAGTGCATGGGCGGATGTTTGGCCGCGCGACTATATAGAGGAGTCCACGTACTTGGAGGCACTCCAGTGACCACGACGACATCAGGTAATCAACCTATCGCGGCGGCCTTCGCCCGCGCCAAAGCTGAGGGCCGCGTCGCGCTCATCCCCTACGTCATGTCGGGCTACCCCGACGTAGAATCGAGCGAGGCCATAGCGGTCGCGCTTTGCCAGGCCGGCGCGGACGTGCTGGAGCTAGGCGTTCCCTTCTCCGATCCGCTGGCCGATGGGGCGACGATTCAAGCCGCCTCGCAGAAAGCGCTGGACGGCGGCATGACCCTCGTCGGTGCGCTGGAGCTGGCCGGGCGCGTGGCCGAGCGCGTCTCCACGCCGCTTGTACTGATGGGCTACTACAACCCCATCTTTAGCTACGGGATTGACCACTTCGTCGAGGCGGCGGCCAGCGCGGGCGTCGTGGGCCTCATTGTGCCGGACCTGCCGCCGGAAGAGGCCGAACCGCTCCGCTCCGCCGCTGCGGCCCAAGGAATTGAGCTGATCTTCCTCGTCACTCCCACCAGCACTGACGAGCGCATCGCACAGGTGGCGCGGATAGCTGGGCTCACCGGCGGCGGCTTTCTCTACTGTGTCTCGCTCAGCGGCGTCACCGGCGCACGCGACCGGCTGCCGGAGCACCTGGCGGCATTCCTGGCACGCGTGCGAGCGCACACGGCGCTGCCGCTTGCGGTCGGTTTCGGTGTCTCGCGCCCCGAGCACATCGCCGAGATTGGCCAGATGGCCGATGGCGCGGTCATCGCTAGCGCGCTGCTCAACGCCGTAGACGCCGCCCCGCCGAGCGAGCGCGCCCGCACCGCCGCAGCGTTCCTGAAGCGGCTCCAGTCAGGCGCGAAGCTGGCTTCCATAGGGTATTAGTAATGAGCAAGACGCCGCAGCCTCATAGCATAGGGACGTCCGGTGGACGCCCGGAAGCACCGGCGACTTGCAGCGCGACCTCCCCTTCCCCGCAGAGAGAGGGGCCGGAAGTGAGGTCTCCCTGGCGGCGGCTGCGTGCCGCGCGGGACTCAGCGGCGCGCCAGTTCGCGCTCAGCGAGGCGCTGCTGACTGTCGGATTGCCCACGAACGGACGGCCCGCGCTGCGCTGGTACCTCGCTCGCCAGCCGGCGCTCATCCTCGGCAACGGCCAGAAGCCCGAAGATGCGGACCTGGCCGCGTGCCGTGCCGCCGGAGTGACGGTCTTCCGCCGCACGTCGGGTGGCACGGCGGTGCTGCTGGACGAAGACGCCGTAAACGTGGAAGTCGCGCTACCGGCAGGGCATCCGCTGGCAAGCGCGGACCTCGCACGGAGCTACCAGTGGGCCGGCGACATCTGGGTGGAGGCGCTGCACGCGCTCGGAATATCAGGCATCGGGGCGATTTCCATCGAGGACGTGCGAGCGCTGCCGCCACTGGCGAAAGACGACCCGCTTCGACTCGCCTGCTACGGCACGCTTTCACCATTCGAGGTGGTCGCGGGGCCGCGCAAAGTCGTTGGACTCTCACAGGTGCGCCGCCGCGCGGGCGCGCTCTACCAGATGAGCACCTATCTCCGCTGGCGCCCCGAGCGCCTCGCCGCGCTGCTGGCGCTCTCACCCAACCAGCGCGCCGCCCTTACTCAGCGCCTCCGCGACGTGTCCGTGGGGCTGGATGAGCTGGCCGGACGCACCATAGCGGCTGCTGAGGTCATCGCCGCCGTCGAGGCCGCGCTCGTCTCCCGCCTGGGCATCACGCTCAAGCCCGCCCGCTGGACGCCCACCGAGCGCGAGGCCGCCGCCCGCATCGAAGCCGAGCGGTTCACGCCGGTATCATAGCGCTGCATCACATCAATGCATGAACAGGCTCTGGATGCCGTTGACGACGAGGTAGCCCAGGGCGATGCAGGCGGCGGTGGTGATGAGCAGGGCGAAGAACGAGAAAATGGCGAAGTAGATGGCAAACCGCTCCGGCGCCGAGCGGCGGTGCTTCAGTGGCTTGGCGGGCTGCGCCCGCGGAGCGGCGATCATCGCCGCCGGCGCGGCGGCTCCCGCAATTTGACCGGCGGGGCGTGACGCGGCCACCGAGCCATTCACGACATTGGCGGGTCGCATGGTGGTTGCGGGCGCAAACACCGGCACCGACTCGGCCAGCGCCAGTCCATGATCTACCAGAAAGCGCTGGTGGTAGTAGGCGATAGCGCGGTCGCCGGCCACGCGCAAGAAAGTATAGTCTATCGCTCCTCCAACGGCGGCGCCGATGCCAGGAATGATACGTCCGACCAGCTTGGCGGCCTGCTCCTTCGTCAGCTCCACGCTGACCTTCACCAGCACTTTCGGCAGGATCTCAGGTAGCGCGTGGATCAGTCCCTCACGTGTCAGCCAGTTGCCGATGCCGCGCAGACTGTCTATGCCTGCCGCCAGCGCCAGCACCTCAGCCAGGTGCGCCTGCTCCTCCGGTAGCCCCGTATCATACCCGTAGGACTGCGCGATATCGGCGGCCATGCGCACGGCATAGACGGCTGTAAGCTGCACGTCGGCGCCCGCCGCTACCAGCGCCCAGAGTCCACCCGGCAGGCCCGTGATGGCGCCGGTCAGGAACGCGCGGTGGCGAAACTTGCGGGCGAAATGTTTGGCGACCCGATCATCCTGCGCGACCGCGAGCTGGCGGATATCCTCGATGCGCTGCACCTTGTGCCCACGCGAGCGGTGGAAGCGCAGCACCTCCGGATCGGATTTGGAGGCCCAGCTAATCGCGCGCTGGATACGGTCGGGCGTCTTGCCAGGCTTGAGCAGTTCCTGAAAATCAGGCGGAAGCGCTGAAATCGCCTGAGCCGCGAGGGCCGAGACGCCGCCATACTCTTGAGATGCGTTGGAAGACGCCATATGCCAACTCTCCGTTCATCATGTCGCGGGTGCGCCCCGCTACTGATGGGATACGCCCATGTGGCATCCACGCAAGCGTACACTGGTTGTGCCCCGCCAGTATACCGGAAAGTCACTATCCCTACAAGGGGAACGCCAATTCGGGTTCCAGCACACACGGGGTCCCGGCTACGGTATCGTAGGCGCATGTGGCATGCCGAACCTCTGATAGATACAGTATACTAGCGTTCAGCGGCACTCAGTGATGGGAAGCAGCGGCCAGGCACCGGTAGGCGTGGGTGTGGAAGGTGAGCGGACGCATGGACGACGACTTCGAGATCGAGGTGACAGACCTGCGAACGGGACAGGTGCTCAAGGCAGCGCACGATCCGCAGGTGCCAACGCTGGAGCCAGCGCGGACGGAGGCAACTCCTGAGCACGACCTTGAAGTTGAGATCTCCCACCTATCCGCGACGCCCGTGCCCGCCGGGAGCGCGGCGTGGCATGACGGTCTCCTGGCACCACCCGACCAGCGGCCATCGAGACGCCGGCTCGCGGGCGCTCTTGCCACGGGAGTGCTGGTAATCGCTGTGCTGACTGGGCTGCTGGGCAGCGTCGCGAGTAAGGGCGGTCTCCCGTTTGGCCTATTCCCAACTCCGGTACCCAGCGCGACGCTTGCCGCTGGTGAAGATACCTTTTACATGGTCAATGGCGTGCCGTGGGGGTCGCTGCGAGTAGACGGCAAACAGATAGATGTCGTGTATTCGCAACAGGACCCGACATTCGTCACGCTGGCAATCGGTCACCACACCATCGAATACGACGCGCCGCCGTTCCCAACCTTACGCTGCATGGTGAGCATGCCAGCCGCGAAAGCGGATTCCTGTCCGCTGTTTTCGCTCTCAAGAGGCACCCTCAATAATGGAATACTGGATACCAATCGCGGACTGGACCTCGGAGCGACACTCGCACACCTGCCTCCAGACCTCCTCCAGGCGCTTATCAATACTGCTGAAGGGAGCCTTGCGGCACCCGTTGGCACGGCGACAGTCCCCGTAGGAGGGCGGTACCAGGGCGCGAACGGGAAAGTGGCTGTGGCCACCGAGCCGCTGCAAGCACAGGCGTTTTACTCGCTGAACACGAACGCGGCAGTTGGTATGTCCGGCACGAGCTGCGCCATCCTCTGCGATATTCCCTTTGAGAGCGGCGGCCCTGGCAACGGTAGGGGATGGATCATTACGGGGAATGTCGTACCCACTTGGCGCTACACCGACTCCTCTAAGACCACCGTCCAATTGCCAGCGCATCCACCGATGCCGGACGGCGTCGCGTCCTCTCAACAGGGAGAGGTCGACGAGCTCAAGTACTTCTCGGTAACGTGGGAGAGCGCATGGCGGGTAACTTCGCTCTCCAGCACCATAGGCGCCGATCCTGGCTGCTTTGGCGCAATGAACACA
The DNA here is from genome assembly GCA_035310125.1 of Ktedonobacterales bacterium. Taxonomy (GTDB): domain Bacteria; phylum Chloroflexota; class Ktedonobacteria; order Ktedonobacterales; family JADMIN01; genus DATGEP01. The sequence goes on along the minus strand of DATGEP010000317.1, from coordinate 19,570 downwards.
GTCCAGGCTCTTGCCACCTCGGCAATCACGACTTCAGGGTTCAGCTCGACCGAAATTATCGCGCCGAACCTTGCCGATGGCTGTCTAATGGCGATCAGGGGCATAGACGGGAACAACAACCAAGCTGGTAAGTCGCTGTGGTTTCTCTATCGCTTCGGATTGTTATTCGCGGCCAATCCCGCCGCGCATCAGATTTTCGCGAAATTGCCGGTTCCTATCGGAGATGAAGCGACGCTGGTGCGCCGGCTTGCGCCTCAGCTCGATCCGGCGATCAGCGGATGACATCCAATGTGCCTCCGCTCAGCGATTCGGTTGTGGCACCCTTCGTGCATACGGGTCGTAGATGCTGGTAGCTAGGGTACGCGAGGCCACTACGCACATGGATGAATTCGAAATCGAGATCACTCCGCTGGATGCAGCCGATGATGGGGATACGTCTGGTCCGCGCTGGACAAGCATCGAGCCGGCGCGCTCACCATTCGCACCCCACCTGACGCAGCGCGGTAAGCTCATGCGAGGGGCGACTGCCTGGGGAGCGGTGCTACTCGCGTGCGTACTGATTGCCGTGAGCTCGCCCGCTATACGCGGCTCACTGGGAAAACTCCTACACGGCGCCGCGCGAACGGGACAGGCCGCGACAACGCCCGGCGCGGAAACCATCTATTTCGAGCATGCCGTCCCTTGGGGGAATCTGAGCATTGATGGTCGCACGATTCCTCCTCCCACCGATACGACGACTGACTCGATGATCGTTGCTCCAGGACATCACACACTTGTATACGACGCCCCGCCATTCGTACCGCTACGCTGCTCCTTCCAGGTGCCAATCACCGTCCAGGACAATTGTCCCCTCGAATTTGCTCCACCACCACAATCGGTCCCGAGCGAGCTGTACGTACGCATTGTTGATCTCGGCGCCACTCCCGACCGGCTCCCGGCGAGTCAGATTCCCGCGCTTTCCAGTGTTATAGACACCGCGCTCGGCTCTCTGGCTTCACAAACCTATATGCCCGCTGGCTCGACATATCTTGCGGAGAACGGGAGGCCCGCTTCCACAGCGCAGCCGCTTGTCGCCACACTCGTGTTCCGATTGAACACGGATGCGAACATTGTCGTGCCGTATCTTCCCGGCGGCTTCCTCTGCTCGCAGATTTGTTATCTTGGCGACACAGCCGGCATCCCTGGAGGCTGGGGTATCCTTGCCCTGGCACATGTTACGTGGAATTACGCGCTGCCTCAGGGATATTCAGTTCTTTTGCACGCCCCAGCCAGCCCTGTTCCCGATGGGTCAATCGCCCTCGTCACGGCGAGCGTCACGTGGGATGGCTCGTGGCATGCGGTGGCCGTCCCAGGGCAGAACCAGTTTGGGATGAGTCCAATCTGCGAAATCGCCAACGATCTTTTGCCGACCTCGCCACCGGGTGATACTGACCCTGGCACCTATACACAACGGGCAGAGATACCCACGCCAACCGCCGCCGATGGCTGTCTGCTGACCATTGAGCTCAACTATGGGCGTATGCAAGTTCATAGGGCGCTCGTACTGTACCGTTTCGGTATTCTCGTCGCCGCCAACGACGATGCTCACCAGCTCTATCCAGGGTTGCCCGTTGCTTCATCGGAGGATCGAGCGCTCGCGGAACACATCGCAGCCCAATCACCTGCGTGATGAGTAGAGAAGGTGGCGCGTAGAATCTGGGAGCAGGCATGTATATGCCCCACGCGCCACCGCGTGACGTCTCCTGGTTCGCGCGCCGACAGGTCGGTGCTCGTCGAGTGGTGGCCTACGAAGCTGCTGCCTGTGTTGCGAATGGAATCACGGTGCGAGTGCGGGCGCTGTCGCGAGCGGCCTCGATGACCTGCAACGCTAACAACGCATCAGCGGGATCCACCGGCGGTGGACTGCCAGTTAGGAGGGCATCGCGCACGGCGGCATAGTAGGCTTCATACCTGCCAGGAAGAGTTTCGACGGCCCCGTCGAGCGCAACGCCGCTGGCTTCCGTGACGAGATGGCCCCAAAGCTCGCGTGGCTCGCGGCCCCAGCCATCGTCGCCTGGACGTAGGCCCAGCCGCAACGCCTCCTCCTGAGGATCAAGCTCCTGTTTCTCGTAGACGCCACGCAGGCCGACCACGCGGAAACGCGGCCCGGAGATCCGAGGCACGGCGCTGGCCCAAAGGTGCGCCACCTGCCCGCCCGCGAAGCGCAGCGCGACGAAAACGTCATCATCCACCACCGCACCGGGTCGCCGCCGATCAACTTCGGCATAGACGGTGGTGGGTGCGCCGAAGAGCTGGAGCGCCTGATCCACCAGATGCGCACCGAGATCGAAGAGCAAACCGCCGGCCTCACCTGGGTCCGGCAGCTCGCGCCAGGCACCGGGCTTTGGCTCGGCACGGAAGCGCTCGAAACGGCTCTCAAAGCGCTGGACGGGGCCAAGCATGCCGCCCGCGATGAGCTGACGGACGGTCAGGAAATCGTTATCCCAGCGGCGATTCTGAAAGACCGTGAGCAGCTTGCCGGTTCGATGCGCGGTTTCGATAAGCCGCTCGGCGCCCGCGCTGGACGGAGCAACCGGCTTATCTATGACGACGGGGAGACCGGCTTCCAGGGCGGCGAGTCCCTGCGGCACATGAGCGCGGTTGGGTGAGGCAACAACGACAAGGTCGAGATGATCCGGCGCCGCGAGCATCTCCTCGGCGGTCGCGAAGATAGCGGCGCTGGGGTAATCGCGTCGAGCGCGGCTCTGGCGCTCGGCATTGGAGGTGACGATCGCCGCCACGCGCATCCCTGGAGTAGTGGCGATGAGTGGCGCGTGGAAGACCGCGCCTGCCAGCCCATAACCGATGGTGCCAACACGCAACGGCTCCCGTGCGACGGAGGAAGATTCAGAAGCGCCAGACATTTGGACCTCTCTAGCACGGCGACATGGCGCACTGCCGGACCACGACAGCTCGGCCAGCTCAAGGTGGAGCGACACCACGCGAAGACCGCGCTGTGGCCCAGCTTCCGGCGGCGTGGGCCACGCGTGCGCGTCTGGGGTCTGGCGAGGCGCTAGCGGTAGCCGGTTGTACTGCTTCGTCGCGCGACGGCGTCAACCAGGACGGCGGCCAAAAGAACCAAGCCTTCCACCATCTCTACGACGTCTGGTCCCACATTCAAGAGGGCCAGCCCATTGATTAGACTACTCACAATGAGCGAGCCAATCACGACACCCCACACCGAGCCGCGGCCTCCGAATAGACTGACGCCACCGATGACGGCTGCCGCGATGGCGTTCAGGAGCAGATACGGGTTGACCTGGGCGGGAGCGGAGTTGCCGCGGGAGACGATCAGCAGCCCGGCGACGGCGGCGAGCACGCCAGCCAGCGTGAAAATAGCGATGCGCAGGCCCACGACCCGAACGCCCGCGCGCCGCGATGCTTCGGCGTTTCCGCCAACCGCATAGATGTGACGACCAAAGGCTGTTTTGGTCGTGATGAGCCAGAAGAGGATGATCACCGCCACCGTGATGAGCGTCGTCAGCGGCACACCCTGGAATCGGTCAAATACGTACACTGCAACCGCAACGACCACAACCGGCAAACCGAGCTGCAACCCGAGCTGCGCGGTTGATTGTACGGGGAGGCCCACTCGCTGGCGACGAACACGTCCCATGAGGATAAAGGCAGCGTAAATGGCCAGCACGACCGCAGGTATCAGGATCCCCAGGTAGAGGGGCAGGCTGGAGAACTCGATGCCATCAATGGTGGGGTCGAAGACCTGCAAGGTTGTTTGTGGCTGCAAAATGTGTGAGAGGGCGCCCTGATAGAAGATAAGCCCGGCCAGGGTCACAATGAAGGAGGGAATGCGCAGAATCGCGACGAAGACTCCGTTGACAAGTCCAATCGCGACGCCCGCGAGGAGGCCCGCGATAATCGCCTCGGCGGCGGACCAATGTGAACGAGCGGAGAGTGAGCCGGTCACGGCGCCGCAGAAATAGGCAACAGCGGCAAGCGATAGGTCAATCTCAGCGATGAGCAGCACAAGGACTGACGCCACCGCCAGCACCGTCATCGAAACCGCCTGGTCGGCCAGGCCACTTAAGTTTTCTGGCAGCAGGAAGTTGCCACCACTCGCGATTTGAAAGATGATTGCGATGATGACAAGCCCGATGAAGACGGGTAACTGCCCCAGATCGCCTCGAAGTAGCTCACGCGGCGACCACGCGCGCGCGGCTTCTCCCACAGGCATTTCAGCTATAACGGCGCTCGTCGCGCCCGGCACGGCACGAGATCGCTCTTCCTGCTCACCTGGAGTCTCGATACTCATGGTGTCTCTCCCTCGAAGCGGACCCCAATGTCGGTCTCGCTATTCGGCGACTCCAAACTCTGCGCCCGTGATGGCCGCTACGATTTGTTCAGGAGTAGTTGAGTGAATATCATACGAGCCAGCGCGCTGGCCGAGGCGCAGGACAATCACCCGATCCACGACTTCAAACACATCCGCCAGGTTGTGGGAGATGACTACGACGGCTAGCCCGCGCTCGCGCAGGCGCCGGATCAAATTGAGCACCTGGCGTGTCTGCGCGACACCCAACGCCGCGGTAGGCTCGTCGAGCAGGACAACCTTGGGATTGCGTAGGATTGTCTTGGCGACGGCGATGGATTGCCGCTGGCCGCCAGAGAGCGCGGAGACAGGAACACGTACCGAATTGATGGTCTTTACATCGAGCTGCTTCATGACATCGAGCGTGCGCTGCTCCATTGTTGTCTCGTTGAGTATACCGCCCAGACCGGGGATCTTCGGCGAGGTCTCCTCGCGACCCAGGTAGAGATTCGCGACAACGTCAAGATTATCGGCGAGCGCGAGATCCTGATAGACGGTCTCGATACCCAGATGTGTGGCGTCCGTTGGGGCAGCGATGTGAACTTCCTTGCCATACATGTAGATGTGGCCTGAGTCGGCGGGATTCACGCCAGCAATCACCTTAATCAACGTGGACTTGCCAGCGCCGTTGTCACCAACAAGGCCGACAACCTCTCCATCCCATACCTCGAAATCCACGTCTTTCAAGGCTTGCACCGCTCCGAAGGCTTTGCTCATTCCAGTCAGGCGCAGAGCCGGCTCACCATCGCGCACAGGCACCGTGGCGGAACCCGGTGCGCCGGAGGCTGCTGGTATACGTGTCTCAGCCATATGTTCCTCCCGCCCAGACCCTTCATACTGTGCCAGGGACGGTCCCTAGCCAGGACGAGAAAACCGTGTGCACGGTTGAAGTAACCAACTTACCTGCTACTTCAACCGCGCACCACTCCCAACCAGCATAGCATCAGTGTCGCGCTAATGCCAGTGCGAATCGGGCGTAGACATTCACGTAGCTAGCAGAGCTACGGACATACACCGCCAGTGCCCGACGGCACGCCCTGGCAGACATCGGAGACCTTGACGAAGTTATCGGCGATAACCGTCGTCTTGATGTTGGTGATGTCCACTTCGACGACCGCATTCAGCACCGACGGAATCTGGGCATTACCGCTCGGATTCTTGACCTTCTGGTTCGCCAGCGCCGAGGTATCGGTGCCATTGCTGATAGCAGCAACCAACTGCCCAACGGAGTCAGCCAGCTTCGTGATGGGTTTGTACACGGTCATGGACTGGTAGCCGAGTAGGATGTTGCGGATACCGGCGACCTCAGCATCCTGTCCGGTAACAAGCACTTTGCCGGCCAGGCCAACCTTCTGCAGGGCCGCGATGACCGTGTTGGCCATGCCGTCATTCATGACGTACGCGACGGAGATCTGGTTGTGGTGAGCGGTCAAAGCCGCCTGGGCCTCGGTCTGCGCGGTAGCATTGTCCCAGCCGGGGGTGAACTGCTCATAGACCTTATTCAGCGTGCCGGCAGTGATGAGCGGATCGAGGATTGAGTGCGCACCGTTGCCGAAGAGGTGAGCATTGTTATCCGTATCCGATCCATCAATCATCATCATGTTGTTGTTGCCGTTCGCGGTCACGTACTTCTGATAGTTGTTTTTGATGTACGTGCCCTGGGCGACGCCCACGGAGAAGCCATCGAACGAGGCGTAGTAGTTCAGGCTGTCGGTGTAGATCAGGCGGTCATACGCGATAACCGGGACGTTCTTCGCTTTGGCTTCGGTGACGATGGTTGCCGCCGCGGAGCTATCAACAGGCGCCACGATCAAGATGCAGGCGCCTTGGGTCAGCTCCGACTCTGCCTGGGTCTGCTGTGTGGTGGCGTTCCCCTGAGCGTTGGGGGCATCCACCTTGGCGCCCGGCAGGTACTTCTGAACCGCCGCGACAACGTCGGGGTGATCCGCGGCCTCCCAGCGTGCCGCTGTGGCGCTCTCTGGGAGGAGGAAGGCGATGTGTTTGCAACCTTTGCCATTGACGATCGTGCCCCCGCCCCCGCCGCTACTGGTTCCGCAGGCAGCGAGCAGCAAGGACGCGCCCAGGAGGGCGGACGCTGCGAGCCGTAGATGAGTCGAACGCATTGAGAGCCTCTCTGCTTTCTGATGAAAACACCATCCAAGCCGGAATCCGCTAAATATCCACTGAAATATGCCGCTGTGCCTCCTTCTGCTTGCCCACAGCAGCTCGATGCTCTGCTGGAGCGCCAACGTAACGAGCGGTTGTCAGGTGGAGACATGACCCAGCGTCGAGGGAGGATCTCGCGCCGACGCGGAGAAGTTGTCCCCATAGGTTGTGTCGTCATGTGCATCGTCAGCGCCGCTATGCTGAGATAACGTGGCCGGCTTGACCCCCGTGGTTGCCGCGGCAAGCCCTTCCAGGGAGCCAAATGCGGCATCGAGCACCATTGCTACGCCGCCCAGGGCAATCGCGTTGTCGCCCAGTGCGCCCTTGACGATACGGACGTCCGCCGACGCGGCTGGGAGGCTGCGCGCCACCAGCGCCCGGCGCATCGGATCGAGCACCAGATCGCCCGCGCGGGCGACGCTGCCATCGAGCAGAATCATCGCCGGGCTAAAGAGATTGACGAGACTTGCCAGGGCGACGCCAATCAATTCACCAGCCCGCTCGATGGCCGCGATACATGCCGCATCGCCGCTCTGTGCCGCCAGCACGACATCAGCCACGTCAACATCCTGGCGCTCCATCAGGGCGCGAGAGCCAGTGAATGCCGGCGCGACTGCCCCAAGCTCGCGGCGGAGCGAGAAGCCGCGCACCGCATCCGCGACAATCTGTGGCGCGGCAGCCATTGTCTCCAGGCAACCGCGGTTGCCGCAGTCGCAGAGCGGGCCGTCCTCATCAATGGTGACATGCCCAAGCTCGCCCGCGCTGCCCCGGCTACCCCGGTAGATATCGCCGGAGATGACCAACCCGCAACCGATGCCTGTACCTACTTTTACGTACGCAAAGTCCGATAACCCACGCCCCGCACCAAACCTGCTCTCGCCGAGCGCGCCCATATTGGCGTCGTTGCCCAGGTACACCGGCACCCGCAATTCTCGCCGAAGGTAGCGCAGGATATCTACGCCGCCCCACCCAGGCATACGTGGCGGAGCAACGAGCATGCGCTGCTCCGCATCCAGAGGCCCCGGAATGCCCAAACCAATCCCGACGACCGTATCCCACTCAATGTTGGATGAGGTGACGAACGTGCGCAGCTCACACACCAGCTGGGGAAGACAAATATCGGGACCGAGAAGACAATCGAAGGGGCCGGAGTGGCGGGCGATGGCGTTGGCGGCAAGGTCAGTTGCGAGAAACGTCAAATGCGAGCGACCGAGATCCACCCCCAGGATGCAACCGGCAGCTTCGTTGAAATGCACCAGGATCGCTCGCCGGCCGCCGCTTGGAGCCGCGCTGAGGGTGCTACCCTCGCGCAACAACCCTTCTTTGAGGAGCATGTCCACGATGCTGCTGACAGTGGTGCGCGAGAGGCCGGTGCGCCGGGCGACAGTGACTCGTGCCAGCGGACCTTCCGCCCGAATGCAATTAAGCACCAGCGTGCGATTCGCCTGGCGCACGACATGGAGATCGGTGGCCCCCCGGTCGCCAGCATCGCCACGCGAGCGGGAGTCTTTGGAGCGCATATCACGGACAAGACGCCGGACCGTATGGCTCATGGCACCGTCTCCTTGTGGAACAAACAGTACCATGCGCTAGGTTAGTTTGTCAAGAGACTTAACTAACCTCACGGCGGGATATAAGTGCATCCACACGCATTCCATGCGCCGGTAGAGCGGCGGTCTCCTTCTTCACGTTCCGCGCAGCGAATACATGAAGCGGCCCCTTCTCTCATTTGAGAGAAGGGGCCAGCGCGTGTCGCTCGCGTGCTCTGGCTGGGCGTCGCACACCCTGGCTGAGGAGTGTGCGCGCCAGCTAGTGGGAAAGCACCATCATGAAGTCGGGCGCGTATGGTGTGTCGTTGCCGCTCGCGCGATGGCGTCTATCACGCGGGCGGTAGCCAATGTCTCCGCCAGCGGATAGGGAGCCGGTGTGCCATTTCGCACGGCCTCGGTGAAGCACTCGGCCATGAGCGCATATGGGTCGGCGGGGTCGCCTGAGAGCGTCTGCGCCGTGCCAGCGCGGTGGATGTGGAGCGGCGCGGCATCGCTCTGCCAGGCAGTGAACGCTAGAGGCACCTCAAGGACGCCCGCCGTGCCAATGATGGTGATGCGCTGGTGCTCGGCAGCGCGGAAGCTACAGACGATATCGGCCGTTCGACCAGCCGTAAACTCCAGCAGGGCAGCGGTGGTATCGTCAATTCCGGTGTCACCGACGTGTGCCACGGCTGAGATGGCAACAGGCTCGGCGCCGAGAATCGATCGCACTGCCGAAACGCAGTAGCCGCCAACATCCAGCAGAGCGCCGCCGCCCGCATCGGGATGTGCCCGGTAGTTGGACCAATCCTCCAGAGAAAACGTAAATGCGGCCGAGACATGCCGCACCTCGCCAATGATGCCGCCAGCCAGCAGGTCGCGCAGGCGCTCCGTGCGGGGATGGAAGTGATACATCAGCGCCTCCATGAGCAGAACGCTCGCGGAGTCACAGGCGCGCGCCATCTCCTCCACCTCGCCGGCAGCGCATCCCAATGGCTTTTCGCAGAGCACGTGTTTGCCGGCGCGCGCCGCACGAATCACCCATTCGCGGTGCAGGGCATTGGGGAGCGCAACGTAGACGGCGTGGATGTCGGGATCGTCCAGCACATCCTGGTAGGTGCCATAGGCGCGCGGAATGTGGTGCTGTGCCGCGCATAGCTCGGCGCGCTCGCGACTGGCGCTTCCTACCGCGAGCACATGGGCTGAAGGGATGCGACTGAGCGCGGGCAGCATCGCCAGCCGGGCTACTGTCCCAGTGCCGAGCACGCCCCAGGCGAGGCTACCTTCCACGGTGCCGTTTCCCCAGTCTACGCATACGCATAGCGCTCATCAATGCGTACTACTTCGGCGTCGTGGGCGGCGGAGTAGGCCGCGGCCTCCATGACGGCGATGTTGCGCCGCGCGGAAACCGCTGCGATGGCCAGTGGCTCCCCCGTGAGCAAATGATCGGCAAAGTTGCGATGAAAGGCATTGACCGGCATGGGTGGCAGCGCCAGGTGCTGCTCCGAAATGAGGCCGTCGGAGGCGCGAACGGCCACTGTGATAGCTGGCAATGCCTCGGCGGGGGCAAGCTTCTCCTCGATCAAGTCGCCGGACCACTTGCGACTGTTCACCGTTTCGTACCGCCAGTGGGCGACGATGGCGCCTTTCGTACCCAGGATATACCACTTTGGCTTGAGCAGCGCCGCGACATCTGAGTGAATGAAGGTAGCTTCGCGCCCATCGGCGAAGCGGATGTGCAGCGTAGCCTGGTCGGCATTGGTAACATCGTGCCATACGCGCTTGTGCGAGCTGGCGCGCACGTCGCGCACGGGACCGGGCAGCAGTGTAAGCACCCAGTCTAGATAGTGCGAGCCCCAATCATAGAAGACTCCTCCTGAGACTGGCTCATGCGAATGCCAGAAGTCGCACGGATGGGAAAAGCCACCGATGAAGGTCTCGATATGGAAAACGTCGCCAATGGTGCCTTCCTCGATGATCCGCTTGATCGCGAGATAGTCGGGGTCCCAGCGACGGTTCTGGTAGACAGTGAGCGCGAGGCCGCGCTCGCCGGCCAGTGCGATGAGCTCGTCCGCTTCGGCGGTAGTGATACAAAACGGCTTCTCGACGACAACGTGTTTGCCGGCGGCGAGGGCCTTTCGCGCCATCCTGGCATGCGTATTGGGCGGCGTGCCGATGATCACCGCGCCGATCTCGGGGTCGGCCAGCACGTCATCCATCCTCGTGGTCGTCCGCACGCCTGGGAAGGCGGCGCTGGCAGTCTCTAGCCGGGCGGGATTGCGGTCGCACACGAGGCGCAGCTCCAGCCCAGGCGTCGCACGCATGGCCGAGCCGTGCTCGAAGCCTATCGCGCCGTATCCGAGCATCGCCATACCTATCGTTGGCGCCTCGCGCTCGCCCGCCACATAGCGCACCGCCCGATAGATCAGCTGGCGTAGCGCCGGATGATCCAGCGCGCCCGGCGCCACACCAAGACTCGTGTAGAACACGCTGCCCTGCCCATATGCGCGCGTATATGCCAGTGGCGCTGACGCGAATTGCCAGGTTACGCGCAGAACCGGATCAGCGTCCACTGGAATGTCTTTGGGCAGGTAGCAGCTATCCAGCATGGCGAACGTCACATCCATCCGCCGCGTCAGCGCGTGCTCTGGAACGCAACGAGCAATAATCTCTGTGATTTGTGTGCGCCGGCCCTCCCCCAATGCGAGCATATCCTGAATGGCTGCATTGTCGCGCCAGGCTTCGCCCGTCTCGCCGAGGCAAACCAGGCCGCCTCCGCGCCGCACGAAAGCTACCAGCGCCTGTTCTTGCGCGTCAGTGAGCGAACCGCCGAACGTATACGCAATGACGGTGTCGAAATCGTCCAGCATGCGCAGCTGGCTAGCGCTGGCGGCGGCTGAGACTGCGATGCCCCCGCCCGCCTGTAGACTCGCGATGAGCGCTCGCACATCCTGCGCATCCACCGCTCGCTCGCCGCCTACGAGGAGCAGCGCCCGGATGTTTCCCGGCTCTTCCCTATCCTGCTGTCGCTCACGCGTGGCCCTGTTGATCACCGGAAACCATCCCCTCTGTGTGGGTCGGCTCACCAGCAGCGGCTGGCACCAACCTCTATAATCGTACCAAGATTGAATTGTATGCAGCCATTCCAATTGGGAATACACGCGATGGCAATGCGTAGCATGAAAGATGGGAAATTCGCGATGGCGAACGAACGGCGCTTCGATGAAGGCGCGGTCCTCGGCGCTGAAGTGACGGTACAGCGACCTATCGCCCTGGCTGATCGGATCGCGCGATTCCTCAAGCGTGTGGAACAGGAGAATTGGTAGATGCGACTGGCGACGTTTCGTGATGTGACGGGCACGCGCATCGGCGTGGTGCGGGGCGAGCGACTGACGGACGTGGCGCGAGCGGCAGTGCTGGCAGGCGAGGAGCCACCCGTGGAGCTGCGCGAGATGCAGGCGTTGATCGAGGCGGGCGAGCCTGCTCTGCGCCGCGTTGCCTCACTGCTTCATGGGGCGCCAGAACAGGCAGAGATGCCGCTGGCCTCGGTGGAGCTACTGGCGCCGATTCCCAGGCCGCGCAAGAATATCTTTTGCCTCGGACGCAACTACGCGGAGCACGCCGTGGAATCCCTGCGCGCCGCCGGGCAGGAGGTGAAGCTACCCACGTATCCGAATGTCTTCACAAAGGCGCCGACATCCATAACCGGCCCATTCACGGACATCCCCTATGACGCCTCGGTGACTCCGGAACTGGATTGGGAGGTGGAGCTGGCAGTCGTGATTGGTCGCGCGGGGCGTCACATAGCGAAGAGCGACGCGCTGGCGCATGTCTGGGGATACACGATCCTGAACGATGTATCGGCCCGCGACATCCAGCATAAGCCGGGCGTGCAATTCTTTCAGGGGAAGAGTCTCGACGCGAGCAGCCCCGTCGGGCCATGGATCGTAACCGCCGATGAGATCGCCGGCCCGCAAAATCTCCGTATGCTCCTACGCATCAACGGCGAGGTGAAGCAAGACGATACGACGGGCAACATGCTCTTCGATGTGGCCACGATCATCGAGACACTGACGCGCGTGCTCACGCTGGAGCCGGGGGACATTATCGCGACGGGCACACCAGCCGGCGTCGGTTTCGCGCGCACGCCGCCAGAGTTTCTGCGGCCCGGCGATCTGATGGAGAGTGAGATCGAGGGGATCGGCACGCTGCGCAATCGCATCGTTGAGGTGCAGCAGAGATAGCGCATACCTGTCGCGACAGAGCAGCTCCGTGTCTTCCGTTATTCGCAAAAGAAGATCATCCACGACGCAATGCGTGATACTCTGCGCCCGCTCTCATAGAGAATGTTCCACGCGAAAGCCCCCTTCCCACAGTCCTCATTGGTAGAATACGCGGGGCGGGAGCAAAAGCGGACAACGGACAAGGATCTGACTGCAAATTGGTGAGGCCGGCGGGATTCGAACCCGCGACACGGGGCTTAAAAGGCCTCTGCTCTGCCACTGAGCTACGGCCCCAATCGGGGAAGTCACCGGCATCAGCATAGCACGCGGGAACAGGCCGCCGCAAGCAGCATTTTGGGCGCCGTGGTCTGCGCCCCTACCACGCCTCGCCGCGTATGCGAACAGTAACAGCGCGGGGTAGCGGTAGGCGGACGAGAATCACCGGCTTGCACAACGAAGTAAGGACAGCAGGTACTCGGCGCGGTAGGCTCACGTGTTATGCTTGACGGTAACACAGCGGCGGCGCCCGCGACATAGTGGGGAATACATTGGAGTATGCCCCAGGGCATGTCGTCGGGACGCCATCGGGAAAGGTAGGCGAACCATGCAACAGGAGCATGTTACCGCTACGACACGTACCGGCAACGAGCCGCGCTACCGGCCAATTAGCCAGTACGGTATCATCGGCGATTGCCGCACCGCCGCGCTCATCGGCCCCGATGGGTCTGTGGATTGGTGCTGCCTACCGCACTTCGATAGTCCAGCCGTGTTCTGCCGCCTCCTGGATGCCAGCCGCGGTGGCTACTTCCGCATCGGCCCGCAGGAAGCGGCACAATCCAGCATGACATACCTGCCGGGAACGAATATCCTCGAAACGATCTTCCAGGGAAGCGCGGGGCGGCTGCGGCTGGTTGATTTCATGCCAATCCGAAAACGCCAGCCGCGCCTCGGATGGGGAGAGCGACTGAACACGCTCCTGCGAGAGCGGGCGCCACATAGCATAACGGCGGAAATAGAGCGTGACCTGGGCAACGATGTCGCCGCGGCGCATCGCATCAACCGGATTGCCAGCTGCCTGGAAGGGCATGTGGAGGTGGAGCTAACCCTCAAAGCGACCTTCGAGTACGCACGCCAGGAGGCTGAGATTCAGCCGAAAATCAGCCAGGATGGTGTCTACGGCGCCATCCTCTCCAAAGGGGAGCGGCACCTGGTTCTACTCGTGAAGCGGCTGCACACCCTGGTGACGACGCGGGATGGGACGGAGCTGACACTCGTGCCGGATGGCGAGCTGCTGCGTCTACACACGACACTGCACGCTGGGCAGGGACTGATCGCGGTGCTCAATTACGCGCGCGACGCGGCGGAGGCCGAGCGCATTCTCGGTGAGTTGAGCACACATGACTTCAACGCAGACCTGGAAGAAACACATGAATACTGGCGCGGCTGGTCGGCAGCGTGCCGCTACAGCGGCTCCTACGAGACGGCAGTCACCCGTTCGGCTTTGACGCTGAAGCTCTGCACGTTCGAGCCAACCGGCGCTATCGTGGCGGCTCCCACCACGTCGTTGCCCGAATCCATCGGCGGCGTGCGCAATTGGGATTACCGCTATACGTGGCTGCGCGACTCATCGTTTACGCTGGCGGCGCTGGAGCGGCTGGGCTACTATGACGAGGCACGCGACTATTTCCACTTCCTCCACAACTTGCAGATCAAGTGCGGCGACGATCTCCGCATCATGTATGGCATTCGTGGTGAAACAGGCAGCCAGCTTGCCGAGCATGAGCTGACGCATCTCGAAGGCTATCGAGGATCACATCCGGTGCGGATCGGCAACGGAGCAGCGGAGCAGCACCAGCTCGACATATATGGTGAGGTGCTGGATGGGGCGTACAGCTACCTGAGTCACCAAGGGTATCACCACGAGTCCGCACTTCGAGGGCCTATTCATGATCTGCGCGACCTGTCATCGCTGATTGCCGATTACGTGGTTCAACACTGGCGCGACGAGGATCGCGGTATTTGGGAGGTGCGCGGGGATCCGCGACCTTTTGTCTATTCACGCGCGATGTGCTGGGCAGCCGTGGACCGGGCCTGCCGGATGGCGGAACACCACGGCCACCACGCGCATGTCCAGAAGTGGGCCGCGTGCGCGGCCCAGATCCACGCGGACGTGCTGCAACACGGATACGATGTGGAATTGGGGAGCTTCACGCAGGCATATGGCTCGAGTGTGTTCGATGCCGCGAACCTGCGCATTCCGCTGGTGGGATTTCTGCCCTGGGCGGATCCGCGCGTGGCAAGCAGCATGGACGCGACGGCGCGGGCGCTGGCGGCGCCGCACGCGCTGATCTATCGCTACAAGACAGCGAGCGGCGCGGCGGCGAGCGATGGGCTGCCCGGCACGGAGGGAACGTTCATCGCGTGCGCGTTCTGGCTGATTGACAATCTGTGCTACCTGGGCCGCATCGAGGAGGCGCGACTGCGCTTTGAAGAGGTCCTGCGCTGCGCGGGGCCGCTGGGTCTCTTCGCGGAGGAGCTGGATGCCGGCACAGGCGAGCAGCTGGGCAATTATCCGCAGGCCTTCACGCATATCGGCCTGGTGAACAGCGCGGTGACGCTGCAAATGGCGCAGGAAGGTACGCTGATTCCCCGGTGAACGCGAAGCAGCCGCTCGCCCTGCGCGGCGCGGACATTGGCCACGAGTTTCGCGACACGCCAGAAGCCAGGTTCATCACACAGCTCTCCAGCAATACCGAGACGTTCGATTTTCGCCCCTACCAGGGCTGCATGGACCTGGCATTTGTGGATGCTGCCCACGATTACCCTCACGTGCGCCAGGATAGCCGCAACGCACTCAAGCTCGTCAAGCCCGGCGGTTGGGTCGTCTGGCACGATGTCTCGGTGCAGTGGCATGGCGTCGTGCGCGCTGTCTCAGAGACGTGCGCCGCCGCCGGCCTCCAGCCCATCCGTATCTTCCAGACAACCCTGGCGGTCGTGCAGGTGTGAAAGATGCTATGGGCGATGTCCCTGCTCCGCTCCGAGGTCGTGCCAGATGCGCGGGCAGCGGGACGGGCAGCGTGCAATGAGCGCGCAACCACCGGAGCCAGTCTGGCGCAATATGGTACGATACCAGGCGAACGCGCGGCTGACTGATGAGTAGCCGCCGCCATATTGGGAATGAGATGGAGATTTGGACTCACACATGCTGCATAAGGTAGTGCTCGCTATCCTGGCCGCCCTGGCGATGTTGACCATTGGTGGTCCCATCCCCCCGACCACCTCTCCGACGTTGAGCAATGTCCTCTTCTTTGGCGACTCGATCACACAAGGCCAACATACCGATGACTTCGGCTTCGATTTCACCTGGCAGGTGATCTTGGGGTTGCGCGCAAAGTCGCCCACGAACGCCCAGCAGTATCTCATGGATGGCGTTGGCGGCGTGACCACAGGTGACTTCCTGGCGCACCTGCAAGCGCTGAAGCTGCATCCGTCGCAGGCGCAGCTGATCGTGCTGGAGCTCGGCACGAACGACTACCTTCAGGCGGTGCCACTCGCCACCATGCAGCAGGACCTTGCGGCGCTGCTGGCCTATCTCGTGGCAGACAACCCCCAGGCGCGCCTGGTCGCCCTCAATGTGTGGAGTAATCCGGCGACTCCCAATAGCGCCGGGATTCCCGTGAGCCAATATGATAGCGTCATCTCCCAGGTCGCCGCGACCTGGAGCGGCTCGCGGGGGAGCGCCGTGGTAGACATCAGCACCATGTTTCTCACACCTGACTATCACTGGCCCCCCGGCAGCCCAGATACGTTTCATCCCAACGACGCTGGCCATGTCGCGATAGCGCAAGCGGTGGTGGCGGCGGCGTGAGTCGCGCACTTCCTGTAGCAACACCCGATGCTGATCTCCGCGAGAATTGGCAGACGGAGCATGCTGGGCGCCAGGGCCAACTGCGAATGAGAAAGCCGCTCAGTGTGGCCCGCCGCCCGGCGCATTTCGTGTCCGCCCTCGTCCGTTCTTGACCGCCCCTGGCTACACCAGACCGCCTCCATCCGTGATACGCTACTCCTGATATCAGCGTCCGATACCGCGCCCACCGTGGTTACCACTGGCGATACGATAGCTCGCTGGCCGCCCGCCACATAGCTACCGGATCGCCACGAGCCACGCCCACGCGCTGATCGAACGCACCCGTCGCGAATGGATAGTGGAAGAGTGGAAGTGCCTGCGTATGCACACCATGAACTGTCTGGATCATTACGCATGGCGAATCGCGGCAAAAACGGCAACCGGAATAATGGCAGCATCGGCAACCGATTCTCGGATTCCGGCAGAATCGGCAACCGTTTTTACCCCTCGCCGCGCACGGAGAGGGCTACCCGCCGCAGCGTCGCGTGCTCTCACGTGGAGGCGGGCCGGGGTATTGGGTGAGGTTTGAGATTCCCGGCAGAATCGGCAACTGGAGCCGCCAGGGAGGCATCATGCGCGACATCCTAGCTCAGGTCGAGTCCGCCGTCGGCCAGGCCGTCACGACATACGCCATGTGGCCCGCGGGCGCCACACTCGTTGTCGCCGTCTCCGGCGGCGCGGACTCGCTCTGCCTGCTCGGCGCGCTCCTCAGCCTGCCGGAGAGCCATCACCCGCTCGCTCCTGGCCGTCTCATCGTCGCGCACCTCGATCACGGCCTGCGGGGCGAGGCGGGCGCGGAAGATGCCCGCTTCGTCGCCGCCTTCGCCGCTGAGCGTGGGCTGGAGTGTGTGACCGAGCGCGCCGATGTTCGCCAGCTCGCCCGCACCGAGCATCGCTCCATCGAAGATGCTGCCCGCCGCGCGCGCTACGGTTTCCTGCGTCGTGTCGCTCACGACACCGGCTCCACTCACATCTGCACCGGCCACACCCGCGACGACCAGGCTGAAACGCTCGTCATGCACTGGCTGCGGGGCAGCGGCCTCGCCGGCCTCGCCGGCATGGCGCCCCTCAGCGGCGACCTCGCCCGCCCGCTACTCGATCTCTCCCGCGCCAAGACTCTCGCTTATTGTGCCGGGCGCGGCTGGCAGCCCCGCGAAGACGCCACCAACGCCGACACCACCTACCTGCGCAACCGCATCCGCCACGAGCTGCTCCCGATACTGGAACACTACAACCCCAACCTGCGCGATACCCTCATCCGCAACGCCGCCCTCATCGCCGGGGACGAACACTATCTAGAGATGAACACGGACGTCGCATGGGCCGGTGCGATGGTACGCGCGGACACCAGCGCCGTCGCCCTCGCAATTCCCGCGCTTGCCCAGCTCACCCCGGCTCTCCGGCGGCGGGTCGTGCGCCGCATGGTGTCGTCCCTTCTGGTAGACGCCAGCGGATTGAGCGCGCGCCACATCTTCGCTATCGAGCGCCTGCTGTCTGCCGGCACCAGCGGCGACAGCCTCGCGCTGCCCGGCGGCCTGCTCGTCAGGCGCGAGTACGACGCGCTCATCTGCGAGCGCCGCGCACCATCAAATAGTCAGTCCAGTTTGGCATTGGAACCAGGTGGGGCCAGCATTCCTGCCGGCCCGCGGGCAGCAATGCCCGCGCCAACACGAAATCACCGTCGTCCAGCCACTCGCTCTCTCGCCCCGACAGGAGAAGAAGTCGGAAGCGCCGTTGTGCCCCCGATCTCTCTACCCATTCCCGGCTCGCGCGATCTGCCCGCGCTCGGTTGGCGGCTGCGCGCGAGCATCCTGCCCGGTCCACTCGATGCCTCCACGCTGCATGCGCGGTCGTCGCCAATTGTGGATATCGCGACCGGCACTTCTCTTCCCGAAGCGCGTGCCTATCTCGACGCGGACATCGCTGGCGATACGCTGCTCGTTCGCACATGGCGGCGAGGCGACCGTATCCAGCCCCTCGGCATGAGTCAAGAAAAGAAACTGCAGGACCTTTTCACCGATGCGAAGATTCCACGCTCGCTGCGCACCCGGCTGCCCCTGGTGTGCGGAGTGAATCACCTGCTGTGGATGGCCGGTCTGCGGTTGGACGAACGCGCCCGCATAGGGACGACCACCACGCGCGTTCTTGTGCTGGACCTGGAACCTCTGGTATCCTGATGCCCAATACACCACAGCGAAAGGCAGGCATACACATGGCCATCTCGGCAAACCTCAACGATGATATCCTGG
The DNA here is from genome assembly GCA_035310125.1 of Ktedonobacterales bacterium. Classification (GTDB taxonomy): domain Bacteria; phylum Chloroflexota; class Ktedonobacteria; order Ktedonobacterales; family JADMIN01; genus DATGEP01. Next base: position 1,130 of record DATGEP010000317.1, on the reverse strand, counting down.
ACATTCTGATACCCGAGCAAACCCTTCAGGCTCGCGTCGCTGCTCTGGCCGAGGCCGTCGAGCGCGACTATAGCGGCAAAGACGTCATCCTCGTCGGCATTCTCAAAGGCGCTATCATGTTCATGGCCGACATCGCCCGCCGCCTCAACATCCCTGTTGATATAGACTTTATGGCGATCAGCAGCTACGGCGACGCCACTGAATCGAGCGGCGTCGTGCGCATCCTCAAGGATCTCGACGCCTCCATCGAGGACAAACATGTGCTCATCATCGAAGATATCGTGGACACCGGCCTGACCATTCGCTACCTCATGGAAAATCTCCAGCGCCGCGCCCCGGCCAGCATCGCCATTTGCACGCTGCTCGATAAAGAGAAGTCCGTCGGACGAGAAAAAGTGCTCGCGCCCGCGTATGTCGGATTCACCATCCCCGACCGCTTCGTCGTCGGCTACGGCCTGGACTACGCGCAGAAATATCGCAACCTGCCTTACGTCGGCGTCCTCAAGCCGTCAGTCTATACTGAGTGAGATACCCCCACGAGGAAGCGTATATCTCACTGAGCGCTGAAATCGCGCGGGCTGTGACAAAGGAGAGAAGGCATGGCAGCAAAGCCCAGGAAAAGGTGGCCGTGGGGCAGCCTCATCGCGGCGGTGCTCTTCTTCGCCATCGCCGTAGCGATCCTCAAGTTCGTGCCGGGCTCTCCTATCAACACATCTCACCAAACGACAGTCCCTACCCCCGGCGCTGTCACCCTGCCCGCCACCGCCCCGCTTCCGACGGCGACGCCCGCACCGACCGCCACTATCGGGCCATTCACCACCGTCACCCCCGGTGCCAGCCCCAGCACCACTCCATAAGAAAGGCGGCCACTATGCGCATATCTGACATCCATAGTCGCCGCGCGCTCTGGTCTGGCGACTCACCGGCGCGACACCGCCGCATCACGCTTCTCATCACCGCGAGCGTATTTCTGCTCGGCCTGCTCGCGCTCGCCGCGTGTGGCGGCGCCTCGAGACCGTACATCAATCCGACGCAGCCGATCACCACGCCAGGGACCACCGGTACGCCCGGTGCTCAACAATACGCGTACCTGTATTCGCGTGTTGACTATCCACTCCAGGTGCCGGTCA
>DATGEP010000316.1:0-35654 GCA_035310125.1 Ktedonobacterales bacterium | reverse complement strand
CGGCTGGCTGTGAGTGGCCGGCACAAGGGAGCATAGCACGTGGCGACTGGGAATGGTACGGCCAAGCACGGTCAATTTCCGGGTAGAGGCAGACTCTTGTGGAGTGGCGTTGGGGTGATGCCAGCCGCGAGGAGCGCATCGCGCACGGCGCGGGCGATTTGCGGCGCGCCGGGACTATCGCTGTGGATACAGATGGTATCGGCTCGCAGCGCGAGCAGGGCGCCGTCCACCGTGGCGATCTGTCCTGTGTGCAGCAGCTGCACCACCCTGGCGGCAGCGTCCGCGGGCTTGCTTATGAGCGCGCCGGGTTGGGTGCGGCTGACGAGCCGCCCGTGTGCATCGTAGCCTCTATCAGCGAACGCCTCTTCGGCGACCCGTAGACCGGCGGCCTTCGCCACCGCGACTTGTATGGAGCCAGCGCGGGCCATGAGGATCAGGTCGGGATCAAATGTTCGCACTGCCCGTGCGATGGCTTCAGCGAGCGCCGGGTCATCGGCCGCCTGATTGTAGAGCGCGCCATGCACTTTGACGTGGCGTAGCGTGACCCCGACCGCCCGCGCAACACCAGCAAGCGCGCCGATCTGTGCCAGCATCCACGCCTCCACCTCCGTGGGAGGCATCGTCATCACGCGCCGTCCGAAGCCTTGCAAATCTGGATAGCCTGGGTGCGCGCCGACCGCGATGTGGTGGTGTCGTGCCAGGTCCAGCGTGCGGCGCATGACGACGGGATCGCCCGCGTGGGCGCCACAGGCGATGCTCACCGAGGTCACGAGCGGCATCAGCGCTTCGTCCGCACCCATCGGCCACGGCCCGAACGACTCACCCACATCGGCATTGAGATCTATCGCGTGATCTACTTCGTGATCTGCTTTCGCCATGTGTATCTCCTTCCCAGAGTGCCGCCACTCCGCCAGGGCAGGCCCGTGTCACGCATCGTACCACTCCGCGAATCCCCGCATGAGGAGCGCGGTATCGAAGGACGTGTTCACCGGAGCGCCCCCGTAGAGGTCTTGCCGGCGCCGCCGGAGGGCCGCAACCGCCGCGTCTTCGCCGATCAGCATCAGGCGCACGTGGTCGCCAGGACGTAGCTGCCCGACCTGCCACCAATCCGTGGTCGCGACCACCAACGGCACACGGTAGCCGCCGGTCGTTTGACCATCGGCTCCCAGAAGCACTGGCTCACCGCCGGGGGGCAACTGAATGCCGCCGCGCGGCACTCCAGCAGAGAGCACCTGCCCGCCGCCCGGAACTACGCCGCCATCCTCGGTGCGTAATCGAGCGCCCATGCGATCAGAGCGGCTATCCACGATGAACTCGCGCTCCAGCAGGGCCGCGACGCCAGTGGGCGTCGCTTCGATGTCAGGCCCCGGCGTGACATGGAGTGTCCAGCGCCCACCAGCCGAGGGAAATACACTTCTGGCGGCAAGGGGAATGGGATGTTGCGGCATGCTGCCAGGAGAGTCGCTGGCGGGGTATCGCCAGACGATGTCGTCGCGTCGAAGCGACCGGCCGCCGAGACCACCAAAGGCGCCGCGCAGATCCGTTGAACGGCTTCCCAAAACCTGGGGCACAGCGACGCCCCCTGAAACGCAGAGGTAGATGCGCAGGCCGGCACTCGCGTATCCCAGCGTTAGCGCGGCTCCCTCATCCGCCCACACGGCGGTATCTGGTGGCAGAGGGCGCCCATCCAGCGTCGCCGCGCATGTGGCGCCGGTGAGAGCGATGTGGCACGGCGCCAGCACCGTGAATGTTGCGCCGCCCAGCGTGATCTCGATCCCCGCGTCATCAGGAGCGTTGTCCATGAGGAGATTGCCGCGACGCAGGGCCTCGGGGTCCGCCGCGCCACCAGCTGATACGCCGAAACGCGCCACACGTTGACGGCCAAGGTCCTGCACGGTCGTTAACGGGCCGGCCTGCTCGACGCGCAGCCAGGGAAGCGCACCGGTCGTGGGGGGCAGCGGGTGTGGCGGGTCGGGTGTGGAGAAAGTTTCTTCGCTGGCGGGTTCGTCAGCGATGGGCTTCGCTGTATCTTCGTCCGGCACGAAGCGCACGCTGTCGCCGGGCGCGAGCAGCGATGGAGGGTTCAGATGGGCGTCAAATATGGTTAGCTCGGTGCGGCCGATCACACGCCAGCCACCGGGACTTGCCACAGGATAGATTCCCGTCTGGCCTTCCGCGATGGCGACGCTGCCCGCTGGCACTCGCGTCCGCGGCATGTCGAGACGCGGCACCGCGAGCGACGGGGGCAGACCGCCGAGGTAGGGATATCCCGCTAGAAAGCCAAGAAAGCACACCTGGTACTCCGCGCCCGCATGCTGTCGAATGACTTCTTCGGCGGTCAAACCTGTCAAACGGGCGACCTCTGCCAGATCGCCGCCCGCCGCGCCGCCGTACCGCACCGGAATGTGTACCAGGCGCCGTGGTGGATGGCGGTGTGCCGGCATGTTGCGCCACGCATCGAGGATCACTTCGCTCAGGTGGGACCGGCTCGTACTTAGCGGATCAAATTTGACGAGCAGCGAAGCGTACGCTGGCGCGCACTCTAACAGGCCGGCGGGTGAGACGGTTTCCAGGGCAGCGAGCAACGCCAGCACTTGAGCGTTGATCGGTGGTGCTATTCGATCGCCCACGCGCACGAGTATGGCGCTGTCCCCCGCCGGAGAGAGGCGCGGGGCTACACGCGAGTCACCTGGCTTGCCGCGAACGTGGCGCCGACGTCGCACGGTGTCTCTCCTTTCGCCCGACGGGGGATGTTTGTCTATCTACTCGTGTAGCTGGAAGTGTAGCTCGCGCCATAGGGCGAATGCGACCGCGCGAATGGCAACGGGCGAGCGCGCCGGTCCTGGTGGACATGCAGACGGGCGCGACAGGTAGCGCCCCTACGGCGTCCACAGCGGCAGGGGGGTGTGGCAGGCAGCGCCCCTACAGGTCGCGGGCGCGGCAGGCAGCGCCCCGACAACTGGCACCAGGTCCGTCGGTATTCCGCAAACACCGTCAGGGGCCGGCGCACGCGACGGGAGGCAGGCTGAAGCCCTTGTGTGTATACCAGGGAACCCAAGCGGATTTCGTCTGTCCGCGCGACTGTGCCAGCCAGCGGAGCGGCCACACGAAGAAGAGGGGAGGCACCCCAATGTGTCTCCCCTCTTTGGTCAGCGGTTATCACGCGGTCGCATTTCGCCTGCCAAGCGACGAAGTCCCATCATCACCCGCCCCCGCCGGAGAAGATGTCTCCGGCGCCGGCAGACAGTATGCCTTCAGAATGCGCACTCCCTTTCTAGTCCTTGGGCTCCTGGATCAGCGCGTGCGCCTCTTCAGGCATCGCTTCGAGCGCCACGGGCTCCTCGCCGGCGTCCAATGCTAACTCGCCTTCCGAGGCCCCTGGCTCAGCGGTCTCGGATGCGCTCGCGACCGCCTCCAGCGTCTCCGGCTCCGCTTCGGCAGCCGCTGGCTCAGATGCGGCTTCTTCAGCAACCGGCTCAGATGCGGCTTCTTCAGCAACCGGCTCAGCGGAAGCCTCCTCAGCAACCGGCTCAGACGCGGCTTCTTCGGCGACTGGCTCAGATGCCATCTCAGCCGCCGGCTCAGCGGAAGCCTCCTCAGCGACTGGCTCAGCGGACTCCATCTCAGCAACCGGCTCAGATGCAGCTTCTTCAGCAACCGGCTCGGAAACAGGGGTCTCCTCGGGTGAAGGCATCTCTTGTGAGGATGCTTCGGCCATCGTTTCCTCAGCGGCTGGCTCAGATGCGGCTTCTTCGGCAACTGGCTCAGATGCCATCTCAGCGGCTGGCTCACTCGTCGTGGGTTCAGCCGCGGCTTCGGTCATAACCGCCGCCGGCTCTGCCGCCGCTGGCGCACCATTCGATGAGCCTGGGCGCAATGACGCGATCAGCGCTCCGATGCGCTGGCCGATGTCACTGAGCGCATCGAGCGCGGAATGAAGGAGTCCCTCGACATCCCGCTCAGCCGTGGCGGCGGCGCTCGATGTTGCGGCTGGCTCGGCGGCCATCGCGGCGGCGGCAGGTGCGGCCGTAGCTTCTTCGGCCATGGGCGCCGCAGCTTCTTCGGCCATGGGCGCCGCAGCTTCAGCGGCAGCGGGTTCAGCCGTTGCTGCTTCAGCAGTGGGTTCTGCCGTCGCTTCTGCTTCAGCGGCGACCGGCTCGGCAGATGCCGATTCTTCGGCGACTGGCTCCTCCTCGGCGGCTGGAGCTACCGCTTCGGTTTCGGTGTTCGACTCCTCACTCGCGGCGGCCTCCGTGACTGGCGCGGCCTCCTCTGAGGCGTCAGCGGCGGCCGGCTCATCGGCGCTATTTGTTTCACCAGACAGGTCGGCTGCTGCCTCGGGTTGTGCAGTCGTTTCGGTCGTTTCGGTCGTTTCGGTCATTGCCGCCATCTCAGGCGCCGCAGATGCGCTTTCAGCCTCGGAGGTGAATTCCTCAGCGACTGGAGCGGCCTCTTCCGGCGCGGCGGTGTCGGTTTGCGCCTCCGCAGCCCCGTTGGTGAGGGCGGCCTCGGCGGGATGTATTGAACCGGCGGCTTCTTCGGCGAATGCGCCGCCGCTTTCGGAGAAATCGCCGGTCGTGGACAAAGATGTTGCCTCTTCGGATGATACGAAGTGTTCGCCCTGGGACTCTGTAGGCTCGTTGATTTCCATGGTGCCCCCTCAGATACGCGATGGCCTCGCGTAATAACTGCCAGCTTGCTTCTAGATACGTGCTTTTAGATAAGCGGATACCTGGGATGCGCGTGCGGATGGGCTTGCGCGGGGAAACTAGATACGACGCTGCTCCGGGGACAGTACACGCGGATGCGAACGGGACGCGAGGAGAATGCGAGGGATGTGCGAGAACCACCTGCGACGCATAGCGAGCCAAAAGAACATTCGGCGGCGGCGGTTGGCGTGTCGGCGTTGACAGCACCTTTTCCGCGTGGAGCGCTCGCGGGCGCTATTACAGCAGGGGACACGCGGACGCGAACCGGGGGCTGCTTCGCGGGACCGTCGTCGCCGGTCGGTGAGACATCACTGGCTCGTGCCGGGGTACGCAGGCGCGAAGCGAGGATTCCGTACGCGCTATCCCCTGCCGCTGGCGAGTCGTTCCAGTGTCAATCCTCAAAGTGAGACGATAGCTCAGCAGCTATGCGCGCTCACGAAAGCTGAGGCGACAGCGATACGATTCCACGGCATTCAGACGCTTGAAGCGCCTGGCGGCTGGAGCTATGATCGGCGGCCAGGAGGCGATGGAGGAGGCGTGAGGCTGCTGGGGAATGTGATATGACGCTCGCTACAGCTTCTCGTCTCTGGTCCACATGCCTCCTGGCTGTACGAGCCGTCTCCATAACACGCGCGCGCCAACGCATGCAGGATGCGCCGAAAGCGAGCGTCGCGGAACGTATCTACGAGGTGGACATCGCGCCGAGCGTTTAGGGTGGATGTGAGGGAGGTGTGCGCCGTAGGGCGTATACCGTCGCCTCGCAAACCAAGTATAGCTAACCCTTAGGTAACTTTCAATAGGCTAGAGGGCGAATTTTAGAAGATGGACCAAACTTGCATTCAGGTACCTATAGGATGGGCATAAAGTCCTGCCAGTGTCGAGCGCTTTAGGTGGGATGTGGACTGCGAGGCAGTGACGCTGGGTTTTCATACGGAAGCGATCTGGACGCTCGCGGCCATCAAGGGCCGACGCACGGGACGCGCGGCTGGCTGAAGCCCGTGGCGCATGCCAACAATACAACCAAATTTGATATAGAGAAGGGCGGCCAGGCGGAACGCGCGCTTGCTATGCGTCTGCCACCTGGCCAAGCCAGTATCCTCCGAAATGCGCGGAAACACCGCTCGCGACGAACTAAGAGGTGGCTACGGTGTGGGGCCGGTGCGCTCGCGTGCGACGAAGCCGGAAGTGAAGGCAGGTCCTGTCTGCGCACGCCGCGCTTGTTCGGCGGGCGTCGGGCGAGCCGCGCCCGGTGCGCCTTTTGTCAACTCCTGGTATGCGATGGGATCGTCTGCGGAGAGCTTGCCGGCTTCGACCAGCGCCATACGCTCGGCGAGCGCGCCTGCCAGGGAGAGGGTGGACGCGACAACGGTAATGGCTTCGCTGGTGCGCCTGCCACTGAGGCGCACGGCGAGACGAAGCGCCAGCGGCCCCGCGACGCCGCCACCAACGGCGCCGACCTGCCAGATGGCTCCCCAGACACCACGCCGCAACGGCTTGTTGATGCGCGCTGGCACCAGCGCCTCGCGAGCGACGAGGATGCCAAGCTGCGCGACGGAGGCGGCTGTCTCGACGGCCTCTACCTGCCGGCGCGCCTCGTGGGACGTCTGGCCGCGGAAGATTCCCAGCAGCGTGAGGGCAGCCGCCCCGGAGGCAACGCCCGTTGCCAGGAAGAGCGGACCGAGCAGGATGCCCGCAGCCGCCCAGAGGGGAATTGCGGTGGCGGCAAGCACGACGCCAGTGTAGCCAGCGAGGCACACGCCTACCAGTCCGTGAAGCGCCGTGAATGGACCGGAAGGTACGGCCCGCAAGGAGCGCCCCAGGCCGCTTTCGCGCGGAATGACAACGCCGTCTTCAGCGGCCTGCTTCGCGCCCAGAATGCCGCTGAGGAGGCCGAACACGGAGAGAATCCACGTGCCGACGTTCAGGGGCGACGCCACCTTGAAGATCCGTAGCATGCGGTAGAAGCGTGCGGGCCGGCCAAGGTCTTCGATGAGGAGTACGGGGCAAATGGCCGCGAGGGCCAGCGCCAGCCAGCGGGCGTGTCGTACGGTGGACTTGTGCTTGTCGCCGCCCAGGATCTCCGCCGCCGCACCGATGACCGCTACGCCGCCGGCTACTCCGCCGAGGAACATGTAGACGGGAATGGGCCACTTCCAGGTCGATTTTTTGATCATAGGGCGGCCATAGTAGGTTGCCGGGTGGGCGCCGTCGCGCGCCGCCGGCCCTGGACCCGTCTGAGCCAAGGGAAGCAGAATCTCGGCCGGCATGGCACTGGCCGGAGTGGCTTTCTCGGGAATTTTCATGCGCGACGCCCTCCCATCACGAACGCCAGCGCGGTAACCGCGCTCAGCACGATTGCCGACAGGGCTGTAGCAACGTAGGCGGGGATCACCTGCGCCTGCGGGACATGAGGATTCTCAGGCAGGTTATACACCTCCGGCTTGTCCACGAGCAGGAAGAAAGCGTTGAGATTGCCCACCGAAGTGTTTTCGTCAGCGCCGTAGAGGTAGGCATCCGTGACGCCACGCTGGTGCAGCATGCCGACGCGCTCGCGGGCGCGTTCCTTCAGGTCGTCCAGCTCGCCAAACAGAATAGACTGGGTGGGACAAGCCTTGGCGCAGGCGGGTATCATGCCATCTTTTTGGCGGTCGTAGCAGAGCGTGCACTTCCAGGCGCGTCCGTCTTCCTGGAGCAGATCTATCACGCCAAACGGGCAGGAGGGAATGCAGTAGCCGCAGCCGTTGCAGATATCCGGCTGGACGTATACATCACCGAACTCGTTGCGGATGATGGCGCCGGTCGGGCAGGCGTTGAGGCAGCCCGCGTGCGTGCAGTGCTTGCATACGTCGCTCATCATCAGCCAGCGATTCTCGCCGAGGAAATTCCCCGTGGTGGAATCCACCAGACGCGGGCCTTGCAGCACCGATTGGGAGACGGCAGCCGCGCCAGCACGGGTTGTCGGGGCGTGCCCGTTGACCCGGCCATCGGGGCGAGCGCCGCCGCTGCCGAACTGCTCGATGAAGGCGACGTGGCGCCAGGTGGTGGCGCTTAGCGTCTCGGTGTTGTCGTAGCTCATGCCGGTCAGCTCGAAGCCGTCCGCCGGTAGCTGGTTCCACTCTTTGCACGCCACCTCGCACGCTTTGCAGCCGATGCAGAGGGTGGTATCCGTGAAGAAGCCTGTAGCCATGTGCCTCCCTCCTATTCGTGAGCGAGCGGTGAGCGACGGCGCATCTCGGCGCCCTCGCTGTGGACGCGGCCGACGGCGCCGCCCTCATCTACGCCGGTGCGATAGTGGTCGTTGTCGCCATGCGCGGAATCGGTGCTGTGCCGTCCTTTCTCCATCGCGCAGGTGAGCGCCTTCGACTCATGGATGCGCACATTGGGGTCGAGCGCGACGCCCAACAGGTCATTGGCGATGTCGCCCGTGACGAGGCCAGCCGGACCCCAGTGGTACGGCAGGCCGATGACGTGCAGTGTGCGCCCCTGGATGCGCAGCGGCTGCATGCGATCAGTGACGAGCGCCTGCGCTTCGATGGCCGTTCGTGAGGTGCGGATGGTAATCCAGTCGAGGTTCTGGATGCCGTGCTCGGTGGCAAGCTCTGGGTCTATCTCAGCGAAGAGCGCCGGTTGCAGCTCGGAGAGCCAGGAGTTCCAGCGCGACATGGCGCCGGACGTGTGGTGCTCTGTAATGCGGTACGTGGTCAGAATGTACGGATACGCTGGATTTGGGGCGCCGTGGCGCGGCTCGTTGTTGTACGGGTTGTCCGGCCGGTCGAAGACCACCATTGCTGGGTTGGATTTTTGCCTGGGGTAGAGCGGGTTCTCGATAGGCGACTCAAACGGCTCGTAGTGGGCAGGCAATGGGCCATCTTTCAAGCCATGTGGAGCATAGAGCCAACCACGCCCATCAGCATGCATGATGAATGGATCGGAGCCGGAAAGCAGCTCCATACCGTGGCCCTGCTCATTGATCTTTGCGTCGGGCGACTTCGCTTTCTCGAAGTCGGGCACGTCATAGCCGGTCCACTGGCCCTTGCCGTCGTTGGCGCTGGCATCCCACCAGATGAGGCGTTTGCGCTCAGACCAGGGCTCTCCCGCTGGATCCGCTGAGGCGCGATTGTAGAGGATGCGGCGGTTGGCGGGCCAGGCAAAGCCCCATTTGGAGTGGTTGGTGTACGCGCCTTCGCGGTCGTTATCTTTCTGGCGACTAGCCGCGAGATTTTTGCCGTCTTCGGGCATAACGCCGCTGTAGATCCAGTTTCCGCAGGCGGTAGTGCCGTCGTCTTTCAACTCCGTAAAGCCCTTGACATTTTTGCCATCGGCGACGGTGTAACCGTTGATCTCCTTTAGGACGCTCGCAACGATAGGTTCGTCGCGCTCCCCCTCAACTGGATAGTCCCACGTCATGTTGAGCAGAGGCTCATCGCGCTGGAGCGTGCTGCCGGCGTAGAGCTTTTTGAGCCGGGTGCCAAGGTGGTACATGAACCAGGTTTCGGAGCGCGCATCACCGGGAGCGTCGACGGCTTTGTCATGCCATTGCAGGAGGCGCTGTGTGTTGGTAAGGCTACCGTCCTTTTCGGCGGCCCACGAGGCGGGCATGTAGAACACTTCAGTATCAACCGATGCTGGGTCAACGCCGTCCATCTGCCAGAACTGCGCAGTCTCGACAAGGAACGGGTCGCGGATCACGCACCATTGGAGCTTTCGCATGCCTGCACGCTCAGAGATAGCGCCGGGGCCGCCGACGGCAAAGTTTTCGCCGAGGACGAAAAGCCCCTTGACCGCGCCGTCGTTCATCTTCCAGAACATCGGGTAGTATGAGTAGTCCGTCTGATGGTGGAGCTTGGGCAGCCACTGGTAGCCCCACTCATTTTCAGCGGTCGCTTTCTCGGCGTACCATGCTTTGAGCAGGCTGACCATGTACTTCGGGTAATTGTTCCACCAGCCGGCGAGCGAGGTGTATTCGTCCAGGTTTTTCTGGAGTCGCGGCTCGGTTTCCAACGGCATGGGAATGTACCCTGGCAAGAGATTGTAGAGGGTGGGGGTGTCGGTTGAGCCTTGAATAGCGGCGTGGCCACGCAGGGCGAGGATGCCGCCGCCGGGCCGCCCGATGTTGCCCATGAGCAATTGGAGGATGGCGCACGTGCGGATCAGCTGCACGCCGACGGTGTGGTGTGTCCAGCCGACCGCGTAGCAGAATGCGGTTGTGCGGTCGCGGCCAGAATTGGCGCAGATCGTCTTGGCGACTTCGCGGAAGACATCTTTGGGCGTGCCGCATGCCTGCTCCACGAACTCCTCTGTGTAGCGGGCGTAGTGCCGCTTGAGGATCTGGAAGACGCAGCGCGGATTTTGCAGCGTCTCGTCACGCGGCGGCGGCGTTTTGGTGTCGCGGCTGGCGCGCTCGGCAAATGTTTCGCCAGTGCGCGCTTGTTTGTGCTCCGCGCTCGCGGGCGGCTCCTCCCCCTTGTAGCTCCAGGAGTCTGGGGTGTAGGTGTGTCCTTCGGCATCGAAGCCGGAGAAGATCCCATCGAGGTCTTCGGTGTCTCTGAACTCGTCGCCGATGATTGTCGAGGCGTTGGTGTAGTGGACCACGTAGTCCTTGAAGTATTTCTCGTTCTCAAGGGCGTAGTGGATGAGGCCGCCCAGGAAGGCGATGTCTGAGCCGGGGCGGATGGGCGCGTAGATATCCGCGTTGGCCGAGGTGCGCGTGAACCGGGGGTCTATGTGGATGATCCTGGCGCCACGCTCGCGGGCCTCCATAACGAAGCGGAAGGAGATGGGGTGGTTCTCCGCCATGTTGGAGCCCTGGATGACGATACAGTCACTGTTGGCGAGGTCCCACTGTGCGGTGGTAGCGCCGCCACGTCCATAGCTGATGCCCAGACCGGGCACTGTGGAGCTGTGTCAGATACGTGCCTGATTGGTGAGGTGAACGACGCCCAGGTTGCGGAACAGCTTGAGGATGAGGTAATTCTCCTCGTTGTCCAGCGTGGCGCCGCCGATGCTGCCGATGGATTCGACGCGGTTGACGCGGACACCAGCGGAATTGGTGAGCTGGAAGTCGGCGTCGCGGGCCGCTTTAACGCGCTCGGCGATGCGATCCATTGCCCAATCGAGCGGGCGCTCTTCCCAGTGGTCGCTTTTCGGAGCGCGGTAGAGCACGCGCGTCGGGCGGTTGGGGTTGTTGATGAGCTGGTAGGTGCTGGCGCCTTTGGGGCAGAGATGACCGGCGCTGATGGGACTATCCGGGTTGCCCTCGATGTCAATGATCTTGCCGTCCCGGTGATAGACGCGCTGGCTGCAGCCGACGCCACAGTAGGGGCATACGGAGATGGACACCTGGGCGTCGCGGATGCGCGAGTGGAGGTTATGGCTGCGCGCACTGACGGGATTGGGAATAAAGCCGACGTGACTTCGCAGGAACCCGCGTGCGCCACTGGCGCCGTTGTGGTTAGCTTCTGCCATACCGCGGTCCTTTCTCTGGGGAAATGAGCGGACGAACAGGTGGTGCGATGCGAGCGACAGGGAGGAGCGCAGGCTCGCGCGCCCAGCTTGATACCTCGTAGCATGAGGTAGTGCCGCAAGATGTATGCCGGGATCGGGCGTACTGGAGTGGCCTAAGACGGCGCTGGTAGGGCATTGGCGGGTCTTCAGCCCGGCACGATGTGCGGAAACGCTATCAACGCGGGACGCATCGGTAACACCGAGAGGGCAACTGGACCGGCGCGCGCTGAGGAGGCGTGAGGAGGCGTGAGAAGGCGTGAGAAGGCGGGCGGATGTGCGCCGCTCTATTCAGCTCGCACCGGCGGCGAGGATCTTCTCGCGACGGGTGAATGCCATACAGAGAGCGCCGACCAGGAGCAGCGCGGTGGCGAGGTAGAAGCCAGTGTCGAGCGAGCCGAAACGATTGGCGAGATAGCCCGTGAGATACGGCGCGAGAATGCTGGAGAGCATGCCAGAGAAGTTGAGGATGGCGTAGGCACGACTGTAGGCGGTACGAGGGACGCGATCCGCGACGTAGGCGACGAGAATGGGATCGAGCGCCAGCTTGCCGACAAGTCCATAGAGGACGAGCGCGCCAAAGAGGGCGGCGGACGATTGCGAGAGCGGAATGAAGAGGAGGGCCAGCGCGGCAACGGGCATCATCAGGAGCGCGAAGGCGCGGCGGGCATGTACACGATCTGAGAGATAGCTGATGAGCAGCGCGCCGGGCACCGAGGCCCACGGCACCAATGAGGAGATAACGCCTGTGAGAGAAGATGGCTCATGCCGGGCGGTTTGCAGGTAGTACGGCAGCCACGTGATGATGACGAAGAAGCCGTAGAGTGAGCAGAAGCCAGCGATGTAGGCAAGCACGAGGTCGCGCGAGAGGAGACGAGTCGCGGCCTCTTCGGTGGACGTGTTTGGAGCCGCCACCTCTGCCGGCGCGTCGCTTGCGGCGGGGCGCTCGCGGATAAGCAGCGCGATAACGAGGCCGGCAAGCACTGTGGCGACGCCAAGGACCGCGAACGAGGTGCGCCAGCCCGCGTTGAGCGTGAACGCGACGAATCCGGAGGCGATGAAACCCAGCGAGATACCAACAGCTTGCCCGGAATTGATAATCGCAGAGCCAAAACTCCGAAAGCGACGGGGAATGACCTCACTGGAGAGGGAGAATTGTGTGGGGTAGTATGTGCCTTCACCGAGGCCCGTCAGCGTGGCGAGCAGGAGAAAGATGCCGTAGCTTGGCGCGAAGGCGCTGAGCAGAGTGGTGATGCCAAAGAGCAGGTAGCCCGGAACCAGCAGCAGCTTGCGCCCGAAGCGGTCGGCGAGCCATCCAGTGGGAAGCTGGAGGGCGGCATACGCGAGGAAGAATAGGGAGGAGATGAGGCCGAGCTGTGACGTGGAGAGGCGCCACTCGCTCCCGATGGTCGCGAGCACGGGAGAGAGCACGGTGCGGTCCGCGTACATGAAAACCCAGCCGAGGAAGAAGACAGCGAGGACGATGTGCCAGTAGCGCGGACGCATGCGGGGTCTCCAAGAGATACTTTGGGGATGGCGACAACGAGTCGCCTGTTCTATCTATAACGATCTCTAGCGAATTGAACAAGTGGGTGAAGGCACGAGCGGGAACAAGAGAGAGCGTCCAGTGTGGCGATACTATGTCATTGTGCCACAGTCGCGTTTTGCCATCGCCTCCATTCTCAGGGTGTTCTTTGACATAGGGAACACAATAGGTGTATGGTGAACTGGCATTGCCACGGCGCCGAGGGCGGGCGGTACAATCGTCCATTGTAGCTCAGCGGACGCTGTGGTGCGCCTGGCGAGCGTGCGAGTGTAGGTTGAGGAAATTTCGCGGACGCTCAGCGAACACGGTGCGGAATCGGGTAGGTCGTGGTGTGGGTGGACCCGCGGGGGTGAGGCGCGTGTTGAGCGCGACATAGCTCTACGCTGGTGTGACCCCACGAATCCGCACCTGACGACTGGCGTCGCCGGGGCCTTTTGGGCTCTTTCCTTGCCTACTTGCCTCGACTAGGAGAATCCTTTGAACCGATCAACACACCCTACGGAAGCCGCACTGGACGCCACCTCCTCCGAGATCTATCGCCACCTCGTAACGAGCATGCCGGATTACGCCATTTTCGCGCTCGACACGGACGGCAAGGTCCTTGCGGGGAATCCTGGCGTGGAGGGAATCAAGGAGTATAGACCTGAGGAGGTCGTTGGCAGGCACTTTTCGTTTTGCTATCTACCAGAAGACGTAGCCGCGAACAAGCCGTCCAGCGATCTGGAAACCGCCGCGCGCGAGGGGCGCATCGAATCCACCGGTTGGCGTGTGCGCAAGGATGGCTCGCGCTTCTGGGCAGACGTGATAATCACCGCGGTGCGCAACGAGCAGGGAGAGTTGACGGGCTTCACCCACGTGATGCGAGATCTCACCGTGCGGCGCGCTACGGAGGAATCGCTGAGGCAGAGCGAGGAGCGGTTTCAGCTTCTTGTCCAGGGTGTGCAGGACTATGCCATCCTCGCGCTCGACACAAAAGGACATATCAGAAGCTGGAACGAAGGGACAGAGCGAGTCAATGGATACACTGCCGACGAGATCCTGAGCCACTCATTCCAGCAGTTCTACCCACAGGAGGCCATCGCCGCTGGGATCCCCGCATCTCAGTTGGAGACGGCTTCGCGAGTCGGACGCTTCGAGGGCGAGAGCTGGCAGGTACGAAAAGACGGCTCGCGCTTCTGGGCCAACGTAATCATTACCGCCCAGCGTGATACCGAAGGGCTGTTGATTGGCTTTGCCATGGTGACGCGTGATCTGACCGAGCGGCGCGAAGCTGAGGAACAAGCACGACAGCTTGTGGCGGAAGTAGCGGCGCATGCTGAAGACTATGCTGAAGTGGTGCGACGCAGCGAGGAACTGGCGCGACTCAACGAGGTACTCCAGAATCAGACCGCTGAGCTGGAGATGCGCGAGAATGAAGAACGCAGACTGGTCGCGGAACTGAAACAGGCGAACGACAATCTTCTGGCCGCACTGGACACCGCCCAGGCGGAACGCGAGGCGGCAGTGCGCTCTGCGGCTGCGGCGACGGAGGCCTACCGCGAGCTCGATCAGTTCGCGTATGTCGCCTCGCACGATCTGAAAGCGCCGCTGCGTGGGATCGCTAACCTGGCGCAATGGATCCAGGACGATGTTGGGGAAGGCCTTAGCGCTGAATCCCTGACGCACATGCGGCTGCTGCAGGGTCGCGTACACCGGATGGAAGCGTTGATTGATGGCATCCTGACCTACTCGCGCGCGGGCCGCATGCTGAACGCGCTAGAGCCGGTGGACACGGGCGTGCTCGTCAGGGAGGTCATCGAGCTCCTGGCGCCCACGTCCGCGGTGACGATACAGGTGCCAGATGATATGCCGACGCTTGAGGCGGAACGGGTGCCATTGCAACAGATATTCATGAACCTGATCAGTAACGCGCTGAAGTACACCCAAGCGGTGCGCCCTGATGTGGTGATCCACATCGAATGGCGTGATCTTGGTGACGCCTTGGAATTCTCCGTGAGTGATAATGGCCCTGGTATTGCTTCTGCCTATCACGAGCGGATTTGGGGAATCTTCCAGACGCTCGCGGCCCGCGACAAGGTCGAGGGGACGGGGATCGGGCTCTCGGTCGTCAAGAAGATTGTCGAGACTCGCGGCGGGAGTGTGGCGGTCGAGTCCGCGCCTGACCAGGGCGCGACCTTCCGCTTCACATGGCCCAAGACGTTTCAAAAAGGAGGTCACGTGTGAACCCCCAACAGCTCAACATTCTCCTCATCGAAGACGACGAGGTGGACGTCATGAACGTCCAGCGCGCATTTGAGAAGAGCCACATCACGAATCCGCTCTACGTCGCCAGCGATGGCCTCGATGGGCTGGAAAAGCTGCGCAACGGTGAGGTCCCAAAGGGCCGCCGGCTCATTCTGCTTGATCTCAATATGCCGCGGATGAATGGCATTGAGTTTCTCCGCGAGGTACGCGACGATCCAGATTTACACGCGACTCCAGTAGTTGTCCTCACGACATCGAACAACGATCGAGACAAAGTGGACGCGTACAACCTCAATGTCGCCGGATACCTGGTAAAGCCAGTCACCTTCGAAAATTTCGTTGAGCTTATGATATCGCTCAATAAGTACTGGTCGCTGATCGAGATGCTGTGAGGTGCGGACCATGGATCGCAAAGTGCCTGTGCCTGCGCAGGAGTCCGCTGCTTCGGAGGTGCGCGAGAGCCATGAAATGCTCCGCATTCTCGTAGTAGACGACGACGAGACCGATCGCATCGCCGTGCGGCGGAGCTTGCAGCAGTCCGGTGTCGTGGCGATGGTGGACGAGACGGCCTCCGCAGATGAAACGCTGGAGCGGATAGGCACTACGGTCTACGATTGCATCCTCCTCGACTACTACATACCCGGTGTGGACGGCCTCGCGCTGCTCCAGGCGATCTGTGGCGCGGCCCCGGAAACGCCAGTCGTACTCTTCACCGGGCGCGGAGACGAAGAGATCGCTGTCGAGCTTATGAAGGCCGGAGCGTGGGATTATCTGCCCAAGTCGTCGCTGACACCCACGCGCGTTGCCACCAGTCTGCGGCAAGTGATGGAACGCGCGCGCCTGGTGGCTGAGCGGCGGCGCTCAGACGAGGAGCGCGAGCGGCTGCTGATACAGGCGCAGGTGGCGCGGGCGCAGGCCGAGGCCGCTGTGCGTGCGCGGGACGATTTCGTGACATTGATTTCACATGATCTGCGCAACCCGCTGGCCGTCATGCAGGCCCAGATGCAGATGGTGCGGCGCCGGACTGCCCAGGGACGCTCTCTGAGCACCAAACAGATGATGGCTCGTCTGGAGACGATCGAAGCAGGCATTAAGCGGATGTCAAGCCTGATTGACGAGCTCCAGGACGCGACGCTCCTGCGAGCCGGCCATCCGCTGGATCTCCAGGTTGGCCCCACAGACCTGGTGGTACTCGCTCGTGACGCCGCGATGCGGTACCGGCATTTGTCGGATGCCCGTCGCGTGCGCTTCGAGACGGCTGTACCCACGCTCGTTGGTGTATGGGATGCCGCGCGCTTGGATCGTGCCCTCTCGAACCTCCTCTCCAACGCGATCAAGTACAGCCCTGAAGGAGGGGGTGTCACTGTCAAGGTATTCCGAGAAGCAGACTGGGCCACTCTAGTGGTCGAAGATCACGGCATCGGTATTCCTGAGCAGGACCTCGCGCATATCTTCGATCGGTACCAGCGCGCCAGTAATGTGTCAGATTCGATGCCTGGCACCGGGCTGGGGTTGGCAGGCGTCAGAGAAATCGTCGCCCAGCACGGAGGCAACCTCGCTGTGCAGAGTGAAGTAGGCGTAGGAACCTCCTTCGTCATTCGCCTGCCCGTGGGGGCCAGCTAGCACCCAGCCAGGCTCAGATCGAGAGCAGCGGCCGCGCGGAACGTGCGCGCCGCACGGCGACATTGGGAGCAACCAGCGCACGGGCGGTCCGCATGTTACAATACCGGCACTGACGGCAACGGTTGCCGACGGAGGATAGCGGCGCAGGGTGGGCCAAGCCTGTTGATCGAGCGTGGAGAAGGCGTAATGGCGGACGAGCAGCCGGGAATTGAAGGAAAGAGAGCGCCACTGACGCTGGCCGAGGCGGTCCGGCTGTTGCGGGCGCGGCGACTATCGAGCATTGAGCTGGTGGAGGGATGTCTGCGCCGTATCGAGCAGTGGGAGCCGGCGATTCATGCGTGCGTGACGGTGATGAGCGATATGGCGCGGGAACGGGCGCGGGCGGCGGACGAGGCGCTGCGAGATGGTCACGAGCGGCGTGCTCTGCCCGGCGTTCCAGTCGCTATCAAAGACCTGATCGAGACAAAGGGTGTGCGCACGACGGCAGGCTCGCGTGTGCTGGCAGACTGGCTGCCAGATAAAGACGCGACGGTCGTCACGAAGCTCGATGCGGCGGGAGCTATCCCGCTTTGCAAGACGAATACCCACGAGTTCGCCTTCGGGACGGTTACGCCGCCGACGCGGAATCCCTGGAATACCGCGCATGTGCCGGGCGGCAGCAGCGGTGGCTCGGCGGCGGCAATTGCCACGGGCGAGAGTCTGGGCGCGCTGGGAACCGATACTGGCGGCTCAATTCGCATTCCGGCGGCGGCGTGCGGTGTCACGGGACTCAAACCAACCTTCGGGCTGGTCAGTCGCACGGGAATCATCCCTTTAAGCTGGTCGTTGGATCATGCAGGCCCCATTGCTCGCTCCGTCGAGGATTGCGCTTTGCTACTGGACGTGCTCGCGGGCTACGATGCGACCGATCCCGATAGCGTGGATGTGCCTTTGCTGGACTTCTCCGCCGCGCTGGCCGTGAACCGGACGCCAGAGGAGGCAGTGCGCGGCACCCGTATCGGCGTGCCGGCGAGCTATTTCTTCCGCCACTGCGATGCCGGCGTGGAAGCGGCGGTGCGGGCGGCGCTGGCGCGGCTGGAAGCGCTGGGGGCGACCCTGGTGGAGGTTGAGATTCCCGCGACGATTGACGAGATGTTTGAGGTGTATCGCGCCATCCAAAAGCCCGAAGCCTACACGTACCATCGGGATATGGGCTGGCTGGATACGCGCGCTGAGCTCTACCGGCCGCAGGTGCTAGAGAATATCCGGTCCGGTGCGAGCTATTCCGCGGCGGATTACGTGACGGCGCAGCGCGCTCGGCGCGATTTCACCGTGCGAATGCGCGAGGTGCTGCGGCAGGTGGACGCGCTGGCGACGCCAACGCTGCCGGTACCGGCGCGACGTGTGGATGAGGTGGACACACCACTCCTCTGGGACGGCAAGCCTGAGCCGTCGGGTGAAGCGCTGCGCTACACGTTCCCGTTCGATTTGACGGGCCAGCCGGCGATGACGATCCCGTGCGGTTTTACGCCGGGTAGGCTGCCGGTGGGATTGCAGGTGGTCGCGGCGCATTTCGGCGAGGCGACGCTGCTGCGGCTTGGCCATGCCTACCAGCGCGTGACGGATTGGCATCTGCGGGTGCCGGCGTTGGCATAAATCGCCCACTTTGTATGGAGTTTGGACCTATGCGTATCGCGCTGCTGTCCGATATTCATGGCAATCCGCTCGCGCTGGATGCTGTCTTGGGTGACATTGCTACTCAGGGGCCGGTGGATGCCTATTGGATGTTGGGCGATTTCGCGGGCCTGGGCTACGATCCGGCGACGGTGATCGAGCGGGCGCTCGCGCTGCCAAACGTGCGGTTCGTGCGCGGCAACCACGACCGCTACATGGTCAGTGGCGAGGGATGGCATCCATCTCTCGAAGACGCGCACAAAGACCCGGAGAAGGTGCGGCTGTATGCGTCCTTCGCGGCGAGCTTCGGCTGGGCGAAGGGCTACGTTACGGCGGCGGGCCAGCTCGATTGGCTGGCGCACCTGCCGCTGGAGCAGCGCGAGACGCTGCCAGACGGCACGCGGCTGCTCGGCGTCCACGCGGCGCCAGGAACGGATGACGGCGACGGCATCCACCCCAAGATCACCGATGACGCGCTACGAGCGGCGGCACGCCAGGCGGAGGCAGATCTCATCGTCGTCGGGCATACACATGTTCCGCTTGACCGCAGCGTAGACGACGTCCGCTTCTTCAATCTCGGCAGCGTGAGCAACCCGTTGACGCCCGATTGGCGCGCCAGTTATGGTTTGCTCGACGCGGGACCGGCGGGCTATAGCCTGAAATTGCGCCGGGTGGAGTATGATCGAGAGGCCGCTATCGCCGCTATCGAGCGGTCTGGTCATCCACAAGCGCCGGCACTTGTGCGCTTCCTTGAGGGCAAGATGCTCTCGCCGTGGCTGCGGGAGCCGGTATCTCAAGGCAGCTCGTAGAGATACGGCGTCACAATCAGTCCAACTGTCTCCAATAACTGTTGCATCTGACCCTCGCCGATCAGCGCGCCGCGCACATCGGCTACGCGCACGTCGAAGGCGCCGAGCGTCGCGTTGCGCAGGTCCGCGCGGCGAAAATCGGCGCCACGGATGGACGTCTGGTTGAACGTGGCCCCCTGACAGTTGGCTTCTTGCAGATTGGCGCGATCCAGGATTGCCCATTCCAGGTCACACTTCGAGAGATTGCCCTTGCGCAGATTCGCACGGGATAAGTCGGCATAGCGCAGAGCTGTCTGGGTCAACGTCGTAGTGCCGCCAAAGCTCGCCTTGGCGAAGCTGGCGCCAATGGCGCGCGAGTCGCGCACGGTCACGTTGAAGAGGTCGGCGCCATCGAAAACGCAGCTATCGAGTGTGCAGGCGTCGAAGGTGACGAAACGCAGGCGCGTCCCCTTGAAGACACATCCTTCCCCGGAATCAGTGTCGAAGAAGTGACAGTCGGTGAATGCCGTGTCAGCCAGGTGCGCGTCGCCGAAGTAGCACCGCGTGAAGATACAGGACGCACAGGTGAGGCTGTCCCATTCGACGTTAGCGAAGGTGCAGCGCTCGAAGCGGCATCCCTCGAAGTGTAGCTGCGCGGCGGAGGAATCTGCCAGCACCGCGCCCTGAAGGCGAACGCCGGAGACGGACGCCTGATCCGTTAGCAGCGCCAGGAACTCGCGCTCGCTCATTGTGACATGCGGCGGGTCCATATCTCACCTCCTCGCGCTGCGCATCGCCTCGTTGGACTAGTCGCGGGCGGCCAGAAGTCGCACCTTAGAGCGCCTAACAAAACCGTCATTGGTTGGGTGCTTGCCACCACATGAGACGCCGCCTTCTCGCCTGGTGGTCGCCACTTGGCAGAGAAACACCGATTAGGGCTTGTCACTGGGAGCTAGTTCACTATCCAGGTCCAGCGCTTGCAATTGGCGGATGAGCCCAAGGTTGTCAACATCGAGCCACGCTTCGACGATCTTGCCGTTGCGCACGCGGAATATTTGCGTCCAGGTCGTTGTTACTGAAACGCCGCTGGAGTGCATTCCACCAGCCCGAACACGCACGGCGACAAGTTCTCCTTCAGCGAGGAGTGTCTCGACCTCGTAGTGCCAATCGGGAAAGAGCGCCCAACTCCGCTCGGCCGCCGACTGCCCAGGCTGGTCGCGGCCTATGCGGATGTGACCGCCTGGGTCGTGGACGACGCGATCCTCAGCAGTCAAGTCGTCCATCACCACGCGGTTGTGGCCATTCAAGCCCTCCTGGATGAGGCGAACAATCACCTGCCGACTAGCTTCAGACTCGGCGCGCGCTTGATCAAACATGACCGCCTCCTAGTCTTCTACGCCGAAGATCGCGTAGATAAGAGCGTCTACACTCTCCAACATTCATCGCTGGCCAGTAGTTTGCTCCTGCCTCCAAGCTATCACCGGTTTTGTTAGAGACTCTTAGCTGGTGCGCACGGCTGCCAGCAGGTCGCGCAGGCGGTCATAGGGGGCGGCGTGCAGGACGTGGCCATCGCGGCCCGTGGTGGTCGTCGCGGCCAGGAGCGCGTTGATGACAGCCTCCTCGGTGGCGTCCACGGCGGCCTCGAAGAGCAGATTGAGGCCCTGAGTGGCGTAGCTGCCCTCGGCCAGCACGGTGATATCCAGCTTGCCGGACGGGTTGGCGTATGGGATGCGCTGCGCCGTGGAAAAGGCCAGGATGATCTCACCGCTGCCGTCGCCGCCAATTGAGCCAGTGCGCACCAGCCCGAAGCCGGCGCGCTTGGCGAGGCGCCGCAGGGTGTGCGCGGAGAGCGGCGCATCGGTTGCTACGACGACGATACAGGAGCCTTCAGGCGTTGGTTTCTCCGGCATCAGGTCCGTGAGATGCCGCCCAACCGGGACGCCCGCAACGGTCAGTCGGGGTCGCCGTCCGAAGTTGGTTTCCACGAGCACGCCGAGGGTGAAGGCGCCCGCGTCCGTCTCTACGATACGCGACGCACTGCCGATGCCGCCTTTGAATTGGAAGAGCGCCATGCCAGTACCCGCGCCGACGCAGCCCTCCGCTACCGGCGCCGTGCTCGCGGCGTCCAGCGCCGCCCAGACGTCCTCTTCGGTGAGTGCGTAGGTGAGGTGGTCGTGCAGAAAGCCGTCGTCGCACTCGGCGACGCAGACGATGGGAATTTCCTCGCGCGCCTGCACGGGATCGAGTCGGGCGAGGTAGCGTGTGGTGGCGTGGAATGCGGTGCCAACGCCGGAAGTGCCGGTGAGGACGACCGGCGAGCAGAGCAGTCCCCATTCATCAATGATGGAGCGGCTGGTCATCTCGCCGTAGCCGTTCAGCAGGTGGATACTGGCGTAGACGCGCTCGGAGCCGGGGTTGCCCTCGTGCGGCCAGATGGCGGTGACGCCGGTGCGGATGTTGTCGCCGCGTACGAGCGTTGTGTGGCCCACGCGCACGCCCGGCACATCCGTGAGCGTGTTGGATGGTCCCGGCGGCAGTGTGCCGATGGCGACGCCGAAATCGCGCAGTCGGGGAGTAGCGCTCATTGCGCCGCCTCGGTGGGCGCGCCCATCAACGTTGTGGAATGCTCGCGGAAGTGGCGCTGGAGTCCGGCCTCGCCCTCGCGCATGACGTGATCGTGGCTGGCACGGAACATCGGCTCGACGAAGTAGCCGGCGAAGTTGAGCAGCGGCTTGGTGACACGGACGTACCAGTGATAGACGACGCGCGTGCCGCCGTTGGGCCGGCTGTAGAACAGCGTGTCGAGTACACCGGCAAGATCACCAGTGACGATGCTGCGCCAGCGCCGCTCCGGCTCGACATCTTCGGTGACGGATATGATGACGAACGGCGGCGCGAAGTGGGCAACGCTCGATGCCTGCTTCACGCGATACGTGACGATCTGCCCACCGGGAATGCCTGGAATCGGCACCACGGTTTCAACACCCATCGAGGGCCACAACGATTTGTTGTCGGACGTGTTGGACATGACGCGAGACACCTCCGGTAGCGGCGCGTCTATGTTCCATTCGGTCTTCCAGTCGTACATGCGCGGCAGCCGCCCGCCGCCGAAGATCGCGCCTATGCCCGCCCCGACAGCGCCCGCTGCCAGGAGACTCAACCAGCGTTTCGCTCGCGTTGATGTCATGAACACCCCCATCACTCTACCTGTGCTCTGCGTTAGGGAACGAACAGGACACGCAGCCAGTCGCATAATCCTCGTCTATCCGCCTGAAGCCAAGATATTGCAGCAACGCCACCATCACCCCATGATCGTCTGGTCCCTCAACACGGAGAACGCGCTGAGTGGCGCGTTACATTGTACGGCAGATTGGTCTGACTTTAAGGTTATTATTGTCACATCCAAACCATTATACGCGCTTGAGCAGCACCGGCTGGAAGGGGCTGTTGGGGAAGGTGAGCTGGACGTTCACGCGGCCCTCGTCATAGGCGCGCTCGATGGTCTCGCCACGCCCAATGGCGTCATAGAAGCCGCGCGAAAACTCCAGGGCGGCGCGGTCGCCGATCGGACCCTCCATCGCGATGGTATACGGCACGACACCCTGGAGGTAACGGCCTTGTGAGATGGAGTCGCAGGCATTGAGGACGACGCACTGAAGCGGTGGGACGTAGAGCTTGAGGAGCGCGGCAAGCCCCTGCACCGGCACGTAGCGACCCGCGCCGGTGCTGTCTTCCAGAATCAGTCCGTTGGCGCTGCCATGCGTGGAGATGTGCGCGATGGCGAACGGGCCTTGCTCGCCGAGCGTCCGCCGCACGTCATGGACTGTCGCGCCGCGCTGTGGAATCACCTGGATGCGCTGGCTCTGTGCGCTCCGCTCGATGGAGGCGCGGATTTCTTCTTCTTCGCGCGTCACATTGAGCTGCTGGCCGCCCTCTGGACTGGCGAAGATCAGCAGCACGTTGACCAGCGATCCGGTCGGGCGCTGGCTTGTACCTGGCGAGGCGGTGGTGGATGCGGGAAGAGGGATACGGAACACCATGCTCGCGCCCGCATCATCCATCAGATAGCGCAGGCGGGCGGTGCTCGGCAGGTTCGCACCGCGGTTGGTGCCCCAGGGAAACCATACGGCGTTGTAGAGAGCGCCAAATGCCTCCTGCCAGTCTTGCGCCGCTTGTGGATATTCCAGGACAGCGCCGGTACCCGGCACCTGCCCGGTGTGCAGCTCGTCAAGGAGTATCTGGGCGACTGTCTGAAGCATCACTGGGGATGTGGCCGCGACGGTGAGGCGCACGAGATACGGTCTACGCAGGCTGGTATTGAGCTCGCGGTACACGTGGGCGACGAGCTGACCGCGTGGGCCGGCGTCCGCCAACAGGTCGCTAATGCGTGGCGAGACGGCATGAGAGAGGTGCGCTTGCTCATGGGGCGTTACATTGGTCGGCTCGACGCAGACACTTACGAGGCAGTCGCCTTGCCGGCGCGTGAGCGTCTCCAATAGTCGCGCCCGCGATTGGATGCTCCATGACCACGGATAGGGGACATAGAACTCGTATTCGGCGTAGGCGTCTTCCGCGACGAACATTTCTTCCTGGCGGCGGATTTCGGCGAGGTGAGTGGCGTTGAAGGGCATGAGGTAGCGCGTCAGGCTCGCATCGTCCGCCAGCGGCTGTAGATCATAGCCGGCGGCGGCGGCAATCTGCCGAACATCGTCGGCTATGGCTATGCAGTGCCGTGCGAAGGCGCTCTCTGGAATATGTGGGGGACAGCGCACGCGACAGAGCACGCCGACGCCGACGCCGGGGCGGGCCGAGTCGCCCACCAAGCGCAGATCGCAGCTTGCCACGCCACTCGTCCAGAGATTTCCCATGAGCACGCGCTGCCGATCCAGCGCCTCGCGTAACCGCGCGGCCTCAGTCGTGCCGGCGAGGCCGCGCAGGCTGGTGAGGTCGGGCAGCAGCGGCAGTGAGAAGCCGAACAGCGCTTCTGGCCCGGCACCCCCGGCGCCGGGCACGAAGCGGAGATGCAATGAACTTTCAGGGTAGCCCAGCATGATGGCCTCCCTGATTACACCGCGCGGATTCTGCGTTTCGGCTGATAGCCGAACGGTGGGGGCGTGATCTTACTCGCGTCCAAGCCTTCCTGCTTCACCGCGTCCACCACGACGCCATCAGTCGCATGCTCCAGCAACGCGATGTCGTCCAGCTGGAAGTCGTTGAGCGAGCGGGGACGCAGGTAGACCCAGAAGTCCTTTTCCACCACCCAGCTGATTGCCGAGGCGATGAAGAATAGGACGAAGAAGGGCAATATCAGGCCGGTGGCGAAGAGCTTGAGGGGGGACGGGGCCGCCACTTCCGAGAATCCGACAACTACGGGCGTTGAGGAGCTGGAGGCAAGTCCTGCCAGGAACAGGACCGCAAGGAGTATCATAACGATCGCACGGAAGCGGCTGATCGCCGGAAGAACAGTGGTGGCACGGGAGATATAGAGATCCTGGCCGGCGGGCGCGACGTAGGTAAAGACGGTGGAAACGCCCCGACGAATTTCCACATAGTCGCGCACTTCCATCAGCACGCCGCGCTCGGTGAGTTTTGCTGGAGTGACTGACGTGCCCAGGATGCCGCGGCGGCGCATCAAATCAACGATTGAGTTACGCACAGAGGTGGCGTGCGCGCCGGAGCCGTCCAGCAGCCAGGATTGATGCATGACCATTGCGCCGTGACCCGCGAACGCGCGACGGAACGAGGCGCCGCCCTGGTTGCCACCAACTTGCGCCGGCGACGGAGGCTGTTGCGCGGTTTGCACCGCATAGGGGGCACCGGTGGAGTACATTGGCTGTTGTGATGGAGCTGGAGCGCCGGAATAGAAGGGACGCGAGGGGGGCGCGGCCGCACCCTGGGCCGCGAGGTACGGTGGGGGGACAACGGCAGGCTGTGGGGAAGTGCTCGTGGCAAGCGGATAGCCGCAGGAAACGCAATAGACGCCGGTATCCGCATTGAGTGCTGAGCAGTGTGAGCATGAAACGGACATGAGGAATCCTCCACTTCATAGCAGGCACAGGGTATATTGATAGGAAACAGCCGCGCTTGTGCGTAAACATGAGAAGAAAACAAAAATCGCGCAAGCGCGGAACATTGAGAAGCAAGTGCATAATAGCACTCAACAGGTTACCTGACAATATGGAAAATGATATGGAAAATCGCACGATTGAAAATTGCCTGCTCAGGCGGTCGCATCCACGCCCCCGCCGCCGAGCAGCGCATCAATTTCCCCGAGGCAGGACTCGCGCTCGGTCTGCCAGCGGCGGTACGATACACGATGCACACGCCAGCCAGCGCGCTCCAAAATCGCCTGACCGCTGGTGCTATTCAGCGAGACGGTGTCCGCGGACGCCACCGAGCGCTCCGGGTCGCCGTCGCAGGCGATAGCCAGCGCCTGCGTACCGCGCTGCGCGACGACATCTACCGCAAAACCGGCGACAGGATAGCCCAGATACACGGTATATTCGCCGCGCTCGCGGAGCGCCTGGGCAAGATCGTCTTCGAAGAAGCTGCCAGGCTCACCGATATCTTCGGGCCTTTCGGCGTCCAGGCAGTCCTGAGCGTAGGTAAGGTATTCGCCGAGCAGGTGGTCCATGGGTAGGTGACGGGGATCGAGCGCGGTAAAGATGACCTGGCGGCGGCGGGCGCGCGTCACGGCGACATTGAAAAGGTTTTCGTTGTTGAGGAAAGTGACGGTGCTGCGGTGCGACGACGGATCAGCGCAGAAGCTCAGCAGCATTACATCGCGCTCGTCGCCCTGGAATGTATGCGCCGTGCCTACAGTGATTTCATGATCTTGCAGCACTTTTGACTTGAGCTTACTGGCGAGCGTGCGCGTCAAATAGTTCACCTGATCGCGGTACGGTGATAGCACACCGACACTGGATTTCTCGTTGGGCGCTTTCTTGGCCTCATTGCGGGCGATCTTGTTGATTTCCGTGATGATGGCGTCGGCCTCTTCGGTATTGTAGCCAGCCTTCTGCCGCTTGCCGTTCACCTTGCGTAGCTCCACGCTGCGCGCGCCGATGGTATCCGGCCGGCGCGTCATCACGCGAAGCGCCTGGCCGTAGAACCGGCCGTTGCTGAATTCGATGATCTGTGGCAGGCTGCGGTAGTGCTCATCCAGCAGCACCACATCGTCCTGCGAGGGCAGCGCACCGTTCACGACATCCAACAGGCTATGTGTGCGGTAATTCCACTGCGACCGCTGGCTGGCTGAGAGACCATGCTGCGAAGCCAGCGCCGCCTGCCGGTCTTCACGCAGGAATGAGAGGTGCCGCAACTGCTTGGGGTCGCCGCAGACAATCGCGCGCCTCGCCCGATAGAGCAGAGGCAATGCGCTTGCTACGTCACATTGCGAGGCTTCATCTACGATCACCAGATCGAACATCTCGCGCTCAAGGGGCAGCAGCTCCGCCGCATAGGGGTTGGTGACGGCCCAGATGGGGAAGGTATGCAACAGCGCGGAGAAGTCTAGCTCGGCGAAGATTTTATCCTGCTCGGCGGTGCTGCGGGCTTCGAGCGCCGTCTTGAACAGCGACAGCGTCCGGCGGTTGAGGCGAAGGGCATCGGCGAGGGCGTCGCGCCGCCGCGCCGCGAGCAGCTCGCCCACCAGCGCGCCGCGATCCGCCCGCAATCGCGCGTGCCGTGTCAGCAGCCAGTTGATTTCGTCCATGCCGGCCAGCGCATCCTCGATCTCCACGAGGTCGGCGCGGGCTGATTCGCGCTGCACGATGCTGTCCATCTTTTCCAGTGCGCGCGAATCCATCCCCAACCGGCCGGTAATCTCGCCTGCGAGCTGGTCGCGCTTGCGCTTTTTGAGCCAACCGGTGACTGGTGCGCGGTGTACTTCCAGCTTGCGCAGCTCATCTTTCAGCCGTAGCAGCTCATCCGGGCCGAGCGACGCGGCGGCGGCCTCGTTGTAGGATGGAGTGCGATTACGCGCCAGTGCGCGGTAGAGGCGCGTCCAGCGATCCTCTAGCGTAAGGATGGCGGCGATATCGGCATCCACCTGCTCTAGCTCGGCATCGGCGGCGCGCAGCCGATCCTCGAGCATCTCGATTTCGCCGGGGCGCGGCTTCTGCGGTGCGCCGGTTCCGTCGAACAGGTTATCGAGGAATTGCTTTAGCTCATCGCGATAGCGCCGGTCGCCGCCACGCAGAATGACAGTAAGGCTACCCAGGTGTGGCTTCAGCTTGTCCACGACCACATCTACCGCCTTGTTCATCTTGGAGGAAAGCAGCACCGTCTGCCCGTTCGCCACGGCGTCGAGAATGATCTGTGCGATGGTGTACGACTTACCAGTGCCCGGCGGTCCAATCACGAGCGTGAGCGGACGGTGTTCCGCCTGGCGCAGCACGCGCGTCTGTGCCTCGCTCAGCTCCGCGCCACAAAGAATCGGTCGCGCGGGTGTTCCAGCAGGATGATCACCGGGCCGACCGCCGTGCTTGGCCTTCGGGTCGGCTTTGGCGATGTCGCCAAAGATCGCGGCGAGCGGCGTGGACATCGCGCCGATAGTGCCCATCTCCTGGAGCTCGGTAAGGACGCCACGGGCCTCACTGGGACGGCGAATGAGCGCCATCGCGGAGGCGCACAGGAGCTGGACCGGGCTTTCGTAATCCACCAGATCGCGCAGGGCCGCCTCGCTCTGGAGCATGGGAAACGCCAGGAGGTCTTCGGTACGTAAGTCAGGAATCAACTCACCGACGACGCTGGCGAACTCTTGCATGGCGTTGGCATCGAAGGGCGCGGAGGGTACTTGTGCGAGAATGGCCTCGGCGTAGGCCTGCGCCTGCTCATCGTTTTCGGCGTCAATGAGGGAGGCGAGCAGGGGGAAGTTGATGCGCTGCTCATCGAGGTCCACCGTGAGCCACGCCTGCGACCCCTCGTGCTCGATGCGACCCGGCCAGTAGAGCAGCGGCGCGCAGTACAGGTCACCTTTGCGTTTGGCACCCGCCGGCTGCCCACGCCCAACCAGAAACAGCGAGCCGTAGATCAGGAATTTCTCGCGCCGGTTCACATCAGCCGCGTTCTGCGCCGTCACCGCCGTACTTAGCGGCATCTCCAACTGCGTCAGCCGACCGGTCAGCAGAAAATCCTCATCCTCGGCAAAGGTGAGATATTCCGCCTGGTTTTTGTCGAGAACGTTGGTCAGGATGCCGCCGCGCGAGTCAGCGCTGAAGCAGTCATGGTAGTAGCGGCAGACGCCAGCGAAGAGACTGGATGGTGGGGCAGGGCTGCGGCCATCGCCGGAGTCGGGCCAGTCGGAGACGGGGGTGAAGCCGGCGCGGTCTGGTGCATCAACGATGGCAGTATCACTGTTCGAGCCGTTGGATCGGTCCCGTCGGAAAAGTGGCATGCTTACCCCCTCGCCGCGAGCGCTCGCACCTGTGTCTCGCCCTGGCCCGCGCGCTCCAGCGGGGGGAGTATATGGCGGGCGGGCGGTCTGCGTCAAGAAAAATCCCCAGGATGGGGGAGTAAGCGGCACATGCTATAATGCCGGTAAGCGCCGGCCAGCCGCAAAAGCTGGCTCTCAGCGAGCGGAGGGCGTATAGGGAGCGCGGAATGTGTCGTAGGAGACACCGAATACGCCCCGTACGGTCCATGAGAGAGTACTGAAAGAACGACAAAGGAGTCGGCGAGTGCGCTCAAGCTGGCAAACAACCGATAGCGCCTCACATTTCAAGCGGGCTATCAGCTCCGCCGCCTGGCAAGCACGCCTGCGCCTCCCTGTCGCCTACGACGATCCCACTTATGTGAATGACACCATCCGCCGCGAGCATTCTCCACCGCGTCGGGA
The DNA here is from genome assembly GCA_035310125.1 of Ktedonobacterales bacterium. Taxonomy (GTDB): domain Bacteria; phylum Chloroflexota; class Ktedonobacteria; order Ktedonobacterales; family JADMIN01; genus DATGEP01. Next base: position 6,752 of record DATGEP010000316.1, on the reverse strand, counting down.
CTGATTTGGGCTGATTGCCAACCGCCAGCCGAAGAACCGCACCCTCAATCCCTCTCCGCGCGCGAAGAGGGAGGCCGCGCCACCACATGCATCGCCACATGTCGAGCGTGCCGTGTTGACGGAGGTTCCGAAGGCGTGTGGGTTAGCTTGAGCAGCCTCGGGCGCTCAGACAAAACGCTAGTCGCCCATGTCCATGCTGGCGCACTCTGGTAAGCGGCCACATGCTACATATGCCGTAGCCCACGTGCCGTGGCGGACGCTTGAAGACACGCATCCGGCGCGATACATTTCATCTCAGGAGCTCGCACAGGATGACTCAAACGAACGATTTCATGCCGATCAAGAACTGGGACCATATCGAGTTCTATGTCGGCAATGCCAAACAGGCAGCGCAGTATTACGCGACAATCTGGGGCTTCACACTCGTCGCCTACGCTGGCCTCGAAACCGGCCAGCGTGATCGCACGAGCTATGTCATGCAGCAGGGGAAGATCCGTTTCGTCCTCACCACCGCCCTTGGGCCAGAAAGTCCCGTCGCGCGGCATGTGCTGCTGCACGGCGATGGCGTGAAGGATGTCGCCCTCGAAGTTCCGGACGCCGAGCATGCTTACAACGAGGCGCTCAAGCGCGGCGCGAGAAGCGCCATCGAGCCGACGGTGACGGAAGACAAGCATGGTACGGTGAAGCGCGCCGCCATTTATACGTATGGCGAGACGCTGCACAGCTTCATCGAGCGTGGCGACTACAACGGCCCGTTCCTGCCCGGCTACCGCGCCGTTGAGCCACCCGCCGCGCTGCTCGCCCATGACGCGGGCCTGCGGGCGATTGACCACGTCGTCGGCAATGTCGAGCTGGGCAAAATGAACGAGTGGGTGAAGTTCTACGAAGACGTGATGGGCTTCACGCAGATCATTCACTTTACCGACGAGGCCATCAGCACCGAATATTCGGCCCTGATGTCGAAGGTCATGGAGGGTGGTCACGGTAAGATCAAATTCCCGATCAACGAGCCTGCGATCGGGAAGAAGAAGTCTCAGATTGATGAGTATCTGGAATATTACCGCGGACCAGGCGTGCAGCATGTCGCGCTGATTACCGGCGATATTCTCGCGACGGTGCGGCAGCTTCAAGCGCAGGGTGCCGAGTTCATCCCCGGCGTTCCCAGCTATTACGCGGAGCTACAGGACCGTGTTGGCAAGATTGACGAGCCGGTTGACGAGCTGGCGAAGCTGGGTATCCTCGTGGACCGCGACGACGACGGCTACCTGCTGCAAATCTTCTCGAAGAACGTGCAGGATCGCCCGACGGTCTTCTTCGAGGTGATCCAGCGCAAGGGCGCTCGCGGCTTCGGCGAGGGCAATTTCAAGGCGCTCTTCGAGGCTATCGAGCGCGAGCAGGCATTGCGCGGCAATTTGTAGAGGGAGGTATCAGCATGCCCTCATACCAGTGTTTGGGGCAGGTGCCGCACAAGCGGCATACGCAGTTCCGCAAGCCCGACGGCGGCCTGTATGCCGAGGAGCTTTTTGGCGAGGAGGGCTTCAGCGGCTGCTACTCGCTGCTGTATCATCATCAGCCACCGACCCGCGTCAGCCGCATCCAGCGCTACGGCACCGAATCCCGGCAGGAATGGCCGCAGGAGCTGCACCGCCATCACCACTTCAAGACGAAGGAGATGGAGCCGAGCGGCGATCCCATCACAGGCCGGCGCCTGCTGATGTACAACAACGACTGCACCATCTCCGTCGCCTGCCCTACGGAGCAGATGGAGTATTTCTACCGCAACGCGATGGGCGACGAGATGCTCTTCATCCACCAGGGCAGCGGCGCGCTGGAGACGACGTTCGGCACCCTACCGTATGGCGAGGGCGATTACCTCGTCGTGCCGCGCGGCACAACCTGGCGCGTGCGGCCCAACGCGGGCGCACAGCGCATGCTCGTCGTGGAGGCGTTCGGCGGCGCGATCCAGCCGCCCAAACGCTACCGGAACGAGTTCGGGCAGCTCCTGGAGCACTCGCCGTATTGCGAGCGCGACCTGCGTGGACCGTCGGAGCTGCCGCGCCACGAGGAAACCGGCGAGTTTGAGGTGCGCGTGAAGGTCAACGGCGAGATCATGCGCTATTTCTTTGCTTTCCATCCACTGGATGTTGCTGGCTGGGATGGGTATCTGTATCCGTATGCGTTCAACATCGCGGACTTCGAGCCGATCACGGGCCGTGTGCACCAGCCGCCGCCGGTCCATCAGACCTTCGAGGGGCCAGGGTTCGTCGTCTGCTCTTTCTGTCCGCGCAAGCTGGATTACCACCCACTCTCGGTGCCAGTGCCATACAATCACAGCAACATTGACTCGGACGAGATGATCTATTACGTGAGCGGCGACTTCGGTAGCCGTAAAGGCATCGAGATTAGCTCGATTACGCTGCACCCGCGTGGCATTCCACACGGACCGCATCCGGGCACGGTGGAAAAGAGCCTGGGCGCGGAGCGCACCGAAGAGCTGGCCGTGATGGTGGACACATTCCACCCGCTGAAGCTGGCCGCCGACGCCGAGCGGCTCGACGACCCACAGTACCCATTTAGTTGGCTGGGGTAGGAGGCAGCGCATGCCACGAATCGTCAAGTTCTACGAGACGACCCTGCGCGACGGCGAGCAGACGCCTGGCATCAACTACTTTGCCGATGAGAAGCTCGCCATCGCACGGGCGCTGGCGGATATGGGCTTCGACATCCTCGACTGCGGCTTCGCCATCTCCGGCGAGCCGGAGTTCGAAGCTATCCAGCTCATTGCCCGTAATGTCGCCAACGCCGAAATATGCTCCATCGCGCGCGCCTATCCCGGCGATATTGACCGTGCGTGGGAAGCCGTCAAAGACGCCGCGCACAGCAGCATCCATCCCTTCATCAGCACGTCGCCGCTCCACCGCGAGGCCAAGCTTGGCAAGACGCGCGCCGAAGTGCTGGAGCTAGCCCGGACCGCGGTCGCTCACGGACGGCGCTACACCGAAAATGTGGATTTCGCGTTGGAAGACACCACCCGCACCGAGCATGACTTCATTCTCGAAGTGGTGGAAGCGGTGATCAAGGAGGGCGTGCGCTACGTAGACCTCTGCGACACGGTCGGTTTCGCGTTGCCGTGGGAGTTCGGCCAGCTCGTCGCGGATGTCAGACGTGAGTTTCCCGGAGCCCGCGTCTCCGTCCACTGTCACGACGATTTGGGTCTGGCCGTCGCCAACAGTCTCTCGGGCCTCATCAACGGCGCGGAGCGGGTGGATACGTGCATCAATGGACTGGGCGAGCGCGCGGGCAACGCCGCCACCGAAGACGTAGTGATGGCAATTCGCACGCGCCACGACGACCTCGACCTGGACGTGCGCGTAGACACCACGAAGATCATCCCGACGAGCCGGCTGGTCGCGCGACTCTCCGGCATGCAGCCGCAGTGGACCAAGTCAGTGGTTGGGGCGAACGCCTTCGCGCATGGCGGCGGCATCCATCAGGATGGCGTGCTCAAAGACCGCCGCACCTATGAGATCATGCGCCCGGAGGACATTGGTCTGCCACCGCATGAGCAGCGCATGCACGTCGGCAAGCTTTCGGGCCGCGCCGCACTGAACGCGCAGCTTCACGAGCTGGGTTATGACCTTAGCGCTGACCAGCTCACCCGCGCCTTCCATCTCGTCAAGCTGGTGCTCGGCAAGAAGAAGGTGCTGGAAGAGATGGACCTGCGCCGCTGCGCCGACACGGCCATCAACCCGACGGCATCGGTGGAGCAGGCGACAGCGGAAATGGCGGACTAGGGGGTCGAACAACGCGGGGATACGTTGGCGGCGGTACCGCGTGCTTGGAGTAGCTGGCGGGCAGTGGTCCCGCGCCGGAGCTTGCGATCGGTACCGGTCGGGTTGCACTGCCCCTCGCAGCGCGGGGTATTCGCGTCGAAGGCACTGGCTTTGCGCCTACGCGATGAGGTGTGCGCTACGATGAAACGCGGAGCGGTGCCCCTACCGCTCGCGTGCCCGGCGTTGCAGCTCGTAGAGCCGGCTGATCGCCTCCAGCGGCGTCAGCTCGTCTATCGGCAGAGCCTTCAGCTCCTCCACCAGCGGGTCTGGCTCGGCGGCGAAGAGCGTGAGCTGCATGGTTTCGGGCATCACCATCTCACGCATGGCCTTGCGCCGGCCCTTCGCATCGCCCTTGCGCTCCAGCTCTTCCAGCACCTCCGACGCGCGCCGTACCACCTGGCGTGGGATGCCGGCGAGCTGCGCCACGTGGATGCCGTAGCTCTTATCCGCGCCGCCCGGCACGATCTTGCGCAGGAAGACCACCTGGCCGTTCTCTTCCGCCACGGCGACGTTGCAGGCGCGTACTCGCGGCAGCGTGCGGGCAAGCTCCACCAGCTCATGGTAGTGCGTGGCGAAGAGCGTCTTGGCGCCACAGCGTTTGTTGTTGTGCAGATACTCGACAATGGCCCGCGCGATGGCCAATCCATCGTAGGTGCTCGTGCCGCGTCCGATCTCGTCGAGAATGACGAGGCTGCGCGGCGTGGCGTGATGCAGAATGTTCGCCGTCTCGACCATCTCCACCATGAAGGTGCTCTGGCCCGTGGCGAGGTCGTCCTGGGCGCCGATGCGTGTGAAGATGCGATCCACCAGCCCGATGCGCGCCGCCTCGGCAGGGACGAACGAGCCGATCTGCGCCATCAGCGTGATGAGCGCCACCTGCCGCAGATAGGTGGACTTGCCGGCCATGTTTGGCCCGGTCAGGAGCAGAATCTGCGCGTCGTGCGTGGCGATCTGCGCATCGTTGGGCACGAATGGCACGTCGCGCTGGCTCGCCTCTACGACGGGATGCCGCCCCGCGACGATATGGATGGTGTCGCCTTCGTCCAGTGCGGGGCGGCAATAGTTGTTGCGCGAGGCCACCTCCGCCAGCGCCAGCAGCACGTCCAGCTCCGCCAGCGCCCGCGCGGTCCGCAGGACACGCTCAGCCCACCGCTCCGCGATCTCCGCCCGCAGCGCCGCGAATAGCTCCTGCTCCAGCTTGATAATCTTTTCCTGGGCGTTGAGGATCAGCGCCTCGTACTCTTTAAGGTCCGGCGTGATGAACCGCTCGCCGGTGGTAAGCGTCTGCTTGCGGATGTAGTCTTCCGGCGCGCGAGCAAGCTGCGAATTGGTGATCTCAAGGTAGTAGCCGAAGACTTTATTGTAGCCAACCTTGAGATTTGCGATACCTGTGCGGTTGCGCTCTTTCGCCTCCAATTCGGCCACCCACTGCCGGGCATTGCGTGACCGCGCGATAATCTCATCCAGCTCGGCGCTGTAGCCCGCGCGGATGGCACCGCCGTCTGCCAGGGTCAGCGGCGGCTCGTCCACCAGCGCGCGCTCGATAAGCTCCGCTAGCTCTGGCAGCGCCGCGACACCCGCGAAGACGTGCGCCAGCCCCGCCGGCACCACCGGCAGCCCCGCGAGCATCTGCTCAACAGCGCGCAGCCCGCCCGCCAGCGCCACCAGATCGCGCGGCGCCGCAATGCGTTGCAAAACGCGATTTGTCAGCCGCTCCAGGTCGCCAACCTTCCCCAGCGCGGGCGTGAGGCGGGCGCGCAGGACGCTATCGTCAAGCGCGGCGGCGATACCATCCTGCCGCTTGCCGAGGCGTGCGAGGTCCAGCAGCGGCTCCCCCAGCCAGCGGCGCAGCATCCGGCCACCCATCGGCGTGTGAGTGGCGTCCAGCACCCACAGCAGCGATCCCTTGACACTGCCGCCGCGCCCACTCTCGAAGAGATCCAGATTGCGGCGGGTGTGCGTGTCCAGCGTCATGAAGCCGCCGGTGCTGTAGGTTTCGAGCGCGGTGAACTGCGCCAGCGCGTCGCGCTGTGTCTCGCGCAGGTAGGCGACGATGGCTCCCGCGGCGCGCACCGCGAGCGGCAGCCCTTCGCAGCCGAACGCTTCCAGCGTCGCCACGGCGAGCTGCTCGCGTAGCCGCTCGCGCGCTACATCCTCGCGAAACGCGCGCGGCTCATACGGCGTCACCACCGTCTCCAGGCGCGCGCCCAGCGCCGCCAGCTTTCCGGCCAGGCCGCCCGTTTCCTCCTCCTCGTCATCCGCATCCGCATCCCGCTGTGCCCGCACCGGCCCGGACTGTAACCCCGCCTCCACCAGCACCTCCGCTGGCTGCACGCGCGCGAGCTCCTGTGCCAGCGCATCTTCGGGATTGGTGGCGGCGAGCTGCGTGCAGGCGAACTCGCCTGTTGTGATGTCGGCGTAGGCGATGCCCACGGCGTCGCGTCCCAGGACGGCGGCTGCCAGGAAGTTGTTGCGCTTGGCTGCCAGCATTGCCGGGTCCACGATGGTGCCGGGCGTCACCACGCGAATCACTTCACGCTCCACCAGTCCCTTCGAGAGCGCGGGATCGCTCACCTGCTCGCAGACCGCGACGCGATAGCCTATGGCGATGAGCCGCGCGATGTAGCCCTGCGCGGCATGGTGTGGCACGCCAGCCATCGCCGTCTTCTCGCCACGCCCCCAATCCCGCCGCGTCAGCGTCAGCTCCAGCTCGCGGGCCGCCGTTTCGGCGTCCTCGTCGAACATTTCATAGAAGTCGCCCATGCGAAAGAACAGCAGGGCGCCGGGATGCTGCCGCTTGACGCTGAGATATTGCAGCCGCACCGGGCTGTGGTTGCCGTCATGGCGCTGGCTGGCGCCGTCGCTGGTGCTGGTAGTCGTGGATGCGCGCTCGGATAGCTGCACGTCTCGCCTCGATAC
>DATGEP010000315.1:0-6539 GCA_035310125.1 Ktedonobacterales bacterium | reverse complement strand
CGCGGTGGCAGCTTGCGCTACGCCTCCAGCGGCGAACCGAATAATCTCGAGCCGCAGCGGGTCATCGCCCAGGCCACGGACACCGTGTGGAACCTGTACGACGCGTTGATCGCGTACGACGCTCAGCTACAGCCGCAGCCCATGTTGGCTGAGACGTTCGACGTGACGCCTGACTTCACACAGATCACCTTCCACCTCCGCAAAGGTGTGCAGTTCCACGACGTACGTGAGCTCACCAGCGATGACGTGAACTACAGTCTGTTGCGGGCCCGGGACCCGAAAGTCGGCTCGGGCCAGCTCGCGAATCAGAGTGAGGCTCTCGATCACGGTGAAGCATCGAGCCGAGTGAGCGGATCATGTTGAGCTACTTCATGAACGCCACCTCAACGGCTCAGGGTCGCTCGCCACGGTCTGAAACGCGCCGAGGCGGTCGACGAGTCATCCAGGGCCGACCAATGGACCAGCCAACTGTGCGGGAGTGTTAGTAGCTGACCGCAATCGCGTCCAGGCCTGCAAGTCATCATCCGAACGAGCGAGGCTAGCTGGCGATGGCCTACGCGATCTGGTCGGGTGCGTCTTCCTGGATGAGAAGTGAAAGCCCAGGACATTGAGCTCCGTCTGGGTCGGCTAGCGCCGTCAGAACTCGAGTGCAGACCTCCCGAGGATGGGACCGGGCTTCCCTTTGATGAAAAGTTTGGGGGCGTGACTGGTCGCAAGGCAATCCGAGTAGGAGCGCATGATCGCCTCCACATCGCCGGGCTCACCTCGATTGGGATCTGGGGTGGCCATGCCAGTGTTGGGCGGCGGCCCTCGCCTGGCTCCACAAAAGGACGCCTGTACGCCGCCATCTCCTCGTCAGTGAGACGGCGCAGGATGGAACCGGCAATGCCCACGCAACGAACACGTCTTGTTGCAGCACCATGGCTCCGCTCGCTCTGGAGCGCGGCGCCTCACGGGCTTTGACTCGGGCGGAAAGTCCACCCAGGTGTGCGATACACGATCGCCTGTCGATCGACAGTCAGATAGTGCAGCGTGTTTTGCCCACGCTACAGTCGGCTGCGCACGCTCCGGCAACACCGAAACGCGGCTGGAAGCATAAGGTTGGCGCTCATGGCCAGATGCGCCACGGCAAGGGCGGAATGGCGACGGAGGGGTCTTACGTGGCGGGCATGGCCCAGGGATCGTCGATCAGGATGCCCCATGTTCCGTCGGGGCGGTGCCGCATGACGTCGGCGCTCGTCCCGCTCATGCTCACGGGCGTGCCGTCCGGTGCACTCCCCGACATGCGCCAGTTGTTCACCACAGTGGCAACATCACCAGCGACGATGACGTTCCGGATGTTTGCGGCCAACTGGGGGCGCAACGCCGCTAAGTTCTGAAGTGCATGGCGGATATGCTCGCGACCGGTGATGACTGGAGTGCCTGGCCCCGGCACGAAGACGGCATCGGGTTCGTAGAGGGCGAGGGCGTCTTCGACCCGGCCATCGTGGAGCGCAGCCGAGAAAACCTGGATAACGTCGGCGGGAGATTGAGCAAATACAGGCATGCGGGTGTCCTTTCCTACAGCTGCATAAGGGCGGCGAGAGATTGCTCCAGACTGCGGATCCCGCAGTCGCCGAGCGTTGCGGCGGCGCGCGCCTGGAGGGCGTCGACAACGTCGGCGGCGATAGGTCCGAGGTCGACTGCGAGCGGTGTGAGCCACACGCAAGTCGCGCGGCCGTCCAGTCGGTCGGGTGTGCGCGTGACCAGACCGTCTCGCTCGGCCAGCCGCACGAGCGTTGTCATCGTCTGCTTGCTGAGCCGCGCGCGTTCGGCCAGACCACCCATGCGCAGGCCGTCCTGCTCCCATAGCGGCAGCAGCACCGAACCGTACGATGCGCGAACCTGCACGTAGCCGCGGGCGGCGAAGCCCTGAGTGAGCAGTTCGTTCCAGCGCTGGGATGCCTTGGCGAGAAGGAAGCCCAGCCCGTCCACGGTAGGCGCTCGTGCCACATTGGTACGATATCAGACTAATGTCCTGGCGTCACGGTTTGCGATGCCGGCTGCGTCATGCTCGACCGCGGCTGCTGGCGGACGCCGCTACGCCGGGACAAAAACCGACAGCGGGCGAGGTCGATCCGCGGGTCGAGACCCAGGCGGCAGACCACGCGTGACCTGCGTACCAGCGCATCGAGTGCCCCAGGCGCAGCTTGATTGAGGCTCGATGGTGATCGCGACGGGCCAGCCTGCAAGACGAATACGCCCGCCATTCGACGCCATTCCGCCCCCCGATCCTGAGTGGCGACCGCGCAAACGTACTGACCATCTGTTGGCCGGCTTTATGCCCAAGTGTGGCTCGCTCCCGACGATTGCTCGGCACCCCCCACCGAAGCACGCGGACCGCACGGAGCGTGATCCACCGGCTCGGGCCACGCTCGGATCTTCGAGGTCCACGAGCAGTTCGTCGTGATGGGCGTGCTCGAGCAGCCAGCGGCCGTCCGCTCCGCGCTTCGATTCGATGATGTCGATCGCCTCGGTCATTCGCTCGTCTGCGGCGACGCCGGAGTCCCGCAAATGCGTATCGTAGCTGCGAGGGCCACCAATATGAGGAGCGTCACGTTGTCGATCCGCACTGCCATCGCCGTCGCGCTTTGTCTGATCGCACTCGGACCCGTGTCCGGCTCGGCAGGGGCCAGCCCCACCGCCCAGCCAGCCGGTTGCGACGCTCTCGGGGATGCAGACCGCACCGTCGCGAATGACATTCCGAATCTCGATCCAGCAGGTTCGCTGGGAAGCCCGGAGCTGTGCCTGCTGGCGTATCCGGCCGCAGGCGTGAGCAAGGCAGTCATCCTGTTCCTGGACGATGCGACGCAGTTCGACGCTGCGAAGGCTGGCGCGCTCGACCAGCTGGCTGTTATCGGAATCGACCCGTGTACGGTCGCGACGTGGGAAGGACAGGGGCTCGGCTCACTCAAGCTCACCGACGACGAACGCATGAACTCGCCAGCCGTGTGCGCGCCTCGATTGGTAGCAGCCGATTCAAATGCCAGAACGCTCTTGCCTGCCGTCCAGATCGCGCTGAATCAGGTCATGGACGCGACCAGGACGCAGACGACATTCCAACCGACCCGCCCGTTGACGATCAGGATCTACACCGACCTCAACCTGGCCATCCCCGAGTTCAACACCTACATCCTGCCAATCGTGCCAGGGGAGACCCCGGACACCCTCGCGCAGCGGACTCGCACGGGTGCGTACTGGTTCAAGACAGTGGATCCAGTTCTCGGTTCCCTCATTCTCCTCAACCTGACGGCGCCGACCAGTCAGTCCGTCGGCGATATCACTTATCAGGTTGGGTTCACCTATGCCGCGTACGCGGACGCAAGCCTGAATGGCAATTCGCAGGTCGATCGCTGGTTCAAGCAGGGGATGGATTCGTTCCAGGGGCAGCGCAACGGCGGGAGCGCGCCCGGCTTGTTGAATATCGCAGCCAGCGCTCAACGTGAGGGCCGGGAAACCACCTCGCTTGTCGACCTCGCGGCAGATGAGAGTTGGTACGCCCATCAGCGGGTGGAGGGCAACCAGGTCGTCCAGGCTCGGGCTCATGCCGCGATCGAGTACCTCGCAGAGCTGTACGGCGTCGACACGATAATTGGATTGTTTCGCCAGAACCATGATGCCAGTCAGAGCGATTTCGAAGCCTCGCTCGCAACTCTGACCGGCCAGGACCTGGCAACGTTCAACGATGCCTTCTCGAAGTGGCTGGGCAGCGTCACGGCGCACACCGCGCGCGGTGGAAACGGAGGCAACGACTTCCACGTGGACGTGTTCGCTTCGCCAGCCGCCAACCAGGTGGAAGTGACGGTGACCTACGATCGCAATGTGCCGTGCGGCAATTCGAGACAGGTGCAGCAGGGTGCCAAGGTCACTTTCTGGACGCAGGCGCAGGCAGGCGGCTTGTTGACCGCAACTGCGTACTTGACGGGTGCGACGGTCACGTTTCAGGGCACTGTCGCAGGCGGAACGCCGACCGGCACCGTTCGGTTCGCCAATCCGACCACTGGCTGTGACACGGGTGCACTCAAGTTTGGCTGAGCGGAGCAACTGCCGCGGTCGGATGAGCTGGCACTCATCATGTAGAGGACCGGCGCCAGGTGTCTGGCCGCGGACGCTGAACAACCGCCAATTGCTGATGCCCGGGCCCGCCGTGGCGGCGAGCCGCGCGTACTTTGGACGGTCATGCGCGCCAGGCCGAGGTTGTGCGCCATCGCCCGTTGACTCGCGCCCGCACGCAGGCGATGGCTCAGTGCTCAGTTGGACCGATCACCTCGGCGGCTGTCATCTGGTGTGCTCGTTAGGTACGGGCTGAACCGGGTCGCGGGCGCCACACGATCAGCGGTCGTGGTCTCGCTCGCCATCGTCGTGGCAAGTACTTTGGCTCCCCCAACTGTATCGAACGTACCCGCTCGACCTGAATGTCAATAGCAGCCGCCGTCAGCGCAACGCCAGAAATTGGCGTCGGCCTGATCGGCGCTGGTGGCAGGTCCAATGCATCGGGCTGAACAACGCGACGCCGCCATTACGCGCCGTCCGCCAGGGTGCGTTCGAGGGTGCGCCGGCCCATCTGACTCGTGCTGGGATTGCTCTCGACGTAGTACCAGACGACACCCATGGCCTGCTGGAACGCCCACGCCTTACCGCGTTGAGAGCCGACCGCGATGGCTTGAATGTCGCCGCACGCTCTCAGCATCCACGGATGCGTCGGCAGGAGGCGTTCAATTGGCCAGCGATCGCCCCAGTGCTATCGTGGCGCCATGCGGGCACGGACGCGCGGCGGGCGAGGTGGGCTGCCGTCAGAAAATGCAATTCACGCGGGTACTGGGCGGCCGCTTCGGCGAGCTGGCGCGGCCGATCATTCACACCAAATGTCAGCTCTGCCCAGCGGGACACTTACGTTCTTCTTCAGCGACGTCGAGGCTAGCACCAGCACCTGGCTGAGCAGCCCACAGGCAATGAGCGCCGCGCTTGCCCGCCATGACAGGTTGATCGAAACTCTCGTCGCCCGACACGGCGGCCTTGTGGTGCGGCCTCGCGGCGAAGGGGACAGCCACTTTGCCGTTTTTGGTAGACCATCAGACGCAATTTCTGCGGCGTGCGCTATCCAAATCGCTCTGACTCGTGAGGAATGGGCCCTCGCAGCACCTCTGCGCGTGCGCATGGCTCTCCACACCGGCGAGGGCGAAGTACGGATGGGCGACTACTACGGACCGGCGGTGAACCACTGCGCACGCTTGCGGGCTGCGGCACATCCTGGGCAAGTCCTTGTTTCAACGGTAACCGCGGACCTCGTACGCGAGGCGCTTGCGTCCGACGTCGGACTCCAGGATCTGGGCGAACACCAACTGAAGGACCTTGAGCGGCCAGAGCACATCTGGCAGCTAATGCATCCGGAGTTGCCCGCCGACTTCCCGCCGCTGTTGTTAGAAAATCCGGGCAATCACAACCTGCAACATCAACTTAGCAGCCTCGTAGGACGTGAGCAAGCCGTTGACGAGCTTCGCCGTCTGCTCGTCAGCGCCCGACTGCTGACGCTCACCGGCCCTGGCGGCATTGGGAAGACTCGACTCGCCCTCGGTGTAGCCGAGATCGTGTTGCCCGACTATACCGACGGAGTCTGGCTGGTCGAGCTAGCCCCACTCTCCGACCCGGCACTGGTCCCAGCAACTGTGGCCGCCACACTTGGTGTGCGAGAGTCCAACCGACCACTTACCGATCAATTGACGGACGTGTTGCGCTCCAAGGCGATGTTGCTGGTGCTCGACAATTGCGAGCACGTCATTAGTGCTTGTGCGGAGCTGTGCCGGTGCCTGTTGCAGGCCGGCCGAGACCTCCAGATTCTGGCCACCAGTCGTGAGCCGCTAGGCATAACGGGAGAGACGATTTGGCGGGTGCCTGGCCTGGCTTTCCCTGCAGTCGGGGAGGCGGACACATTCCACAAGCCACTGGAGACGGCGGCAATGCAGCTGTTCACCGAACGGGCGGTTGCGGTTGCGCCATCGTTTCGCATAAGCGACCACACCGCCGCGGTGGCCGACGTGTGCCGTCAGTTGGATGGAATACCGCTCGCGATTGAACTAGCCGCGGCTCGAATCACAGCGCTCACGCCTGAGCAAATTGCGGAACGCGTGAGCGATCGGTTCCGCTTGCTGGTATCCAGAAGCCGCACCGTTCCCCGTCGCCAACAAACGCTGCGCGCCACAATGGACTGGAGCTACGACCTCCTGACGAAGCCCGAGCGAACGCTATTCAATCGTCTCTCGGTGTTCGCAGGCGGTTGTACTCTCGAAACCGCGGAGTTCGTTTGCGCCGACCCAGAACAGCCCGGTCAGATTTGTCGGCAGGACGTGCTGGACTTGATTGTTGGTCTCGTAGATCGCTCATTGGTGGTCGCTGAGCCGATTGGCATTATCACCCGCTACCAAATGTTGGAGACATTGCGGCAGTACGCCGCAGAGCGCCTTCGCGAAACTGGTGAAGAAACGCAGCTGCGCAACCGTCAG
>DATGEP010000314.1:0-2041 GCA_035310125.1 Ktedonobacterales bacterium | reverse complement strand
CACATCGGGTTGCGGGCCAACCTCGATGAAGGAGAGCCATATGGCCTGCCCGGCACCTACCTGAACTCCTTCTACGAATTGCGCCCCCTGCCCTATGCCGAGGGCGGCTACGCCTATCCTGAGTCCGGGCAGACATCCATCAATGTCACCAACGGCAAGCTCATCCGCCTGCTGGTCGATGACGAACCCCTTGATGTGCGCTACGGCAAGCTCCAGGAACACGAACGGGAGTTAGACCTGCGCAACGGCGTCCTCCGCCGCAGCATACTCTGGACTTCACCTGCCGGACGCACGATCAGGGTATCGTCCGTGCGCCTGGTGTCATTCACCCAGCGGGCCATCGCCGCCATCTGCTACGAGGTTGAGCCGCTGGATGCCCCGGCGCGTGTCGTCGTGCAGTCGGAACTGGTCGCCAACGAGGCGCTGCCGGACCAGGGCAAAGACCCCCGCGTGGGTGCCGCGCTCGCCAACGCGCTCGAGAGCGAGGAACACCAGGCTTATACCACTGCCGGGCTTCTGGTGCATCACACTCGCGTCAGTGGTCTGCGCATCGGAGCGGCGATGGATCATCAAATTGAGGGGCCGCCCGGCATGGTCGTCGAGTCCGAAAGCTCTCCCGATGTCGCCCGCGTCTCCGTCACCGGACGACTGAAGCCGGGAGAAAAGCTGCGCATCGTCAAATTCATCGCTTACGGCTGGTCGAGCCAGCGCTCGCGGCCTGCCATCCACGACCAGGTTAGAGCCGCCCTGTCGGCTGCCCGCTTGACCGGCTGGGAGGGACTGCTGACTGAACAGCGGAACTACCTGGACTACTTCTGGTCGTGCGCCAACATCGAGTTGGAGGGCGATCCTGAGATTCAGCAAGCCGTGCGCTTCGCTCTCTTCCACGTACTTCAGGCAGGAGCGCGCGTGGAGGGGCGGCCTATCCCGGCCAAAGGACTAACCGGCTCTGGCTACGACGGCCACGCCTTCTGGGACACCGAGATCTTCGTCCTGCCAGTACTCACGCTGACCCTCCCGTACACCGCCGCCGACGCGCTGCGCTGGCGTCACCTGATTCTCGACAAGGCAAAGGATCATGCAAAAGAGCTAGGGCTGCGTGGGGCCGCCTTCCCCTGGCGCACCATCCGGGGAGCAGAATCTTCAGGGTACTGGCCTGCGGGTACTGCCGCGTTCCATATCAACGCGGATATCGCCTACGCCGTAGCCTACTATTTGCAGGCGACCGACGACATGGCGTTCGAGGAGGAGGTTGGACTCGAGTTGCTCGTCGAGACAGCACGCCTGTGGCGTTCCATCGGGTTCCTTAACGCCGCCACCGACCGCTTCCGCATCGATGGAGTCACCGGACCCGATGAGTACAGCGCCCTGGTTGACAACAACGTCTACACCAATCTCATGGCACAGCACAACCTGCGCTGGGCGGCAGAAGCGGCGCAGCGCCATCCCGAGAAAGCAAACGCCTTGGGTGTGGATACCGACGAGATCGCCAGTTGGCGCGAAGCAGCCGAGAAGATGTTCATCCCCTACGACGAGCGCCTGAGAGTAACGCCACAGGACGAATCCTTTACCGAACACGAAGTATGGGATTTTGCCCATACCGGGCCAGATGAGTACCCCCTGCTCCTGCACTGCACGTACTTCGACCTCTACCGCAAGCAGGTCATCAAGCAGGCCGACCTCGTCCTCGCCATGCACCTGCGCGGTGATGCGTTCACGCTAGAGCAGAAGGCGCGCAACTTCGCGTACTACGAGCCGCTGACCGTGCGTGACTCCTCCCTGTCGGCCTCCACCCAGGCAGTGCTGGCCGCCGAGGTGGGCCAGCTCGACCTCGCCTACGATTACCTGGGCGAAGCGGCGCTCATCGACCTGCACGACCTGCATCACAACGTGCAGGATGGGCTTCACATGGCATCACTGGCCGGTGCCTGGACTGCGCTGGTGGCAGGCTTCGGTGGTATGCGCTTGCTAAATGGCTCGCTCTGTTTCTCACCTCGATTGCCGGCCACGCTGAAACGGCTCACCTTTCGCCTCCTCTTCC
>DATGEP010000313.1:0-4518 GCA_035310125.1 Ktedonobacterales bacterium | reverse complement strand
GCTGCGCGTGCATGCTGGCCGGCGTCTTGTCGCCGGTTCCCGCATTCGCAGCAGCCCCAGCGTGCTGTCCGCTCCCACCACTGTGGTCGGGGGCTGAATGCTGAGTGCTGACCGCTGACTGCTGATTGCTGACTGCTGATTGCTTGATCTTCGCCACCAGCGCCGCCTCTGCGAGCCGCGGGCTGATCCCACGCGCGACGTCGAGCGGCGTGGTCCCTCGTGAAACTTCCTTTTTGCTTCCGTCGGGAAGCGTAACTTGGATATGATCGGCCATAGAAATGGATTCACACAGCCTTCCTCGACCGTGTCGGTGATCTTTCAGTCTAGCGAAGGCTCAAACAAGGGGTCAAACGCGGGGGCGCGGGTGATCCGGGGAGAAAGCTTATGCCAATGGGAAAAACCCGCAC
Source organism: Ktedonobacterales bacterium (assembly GCA_035310125.1). GTDB lineage: Bacteria > Chloroflexota > Ktedonobacteria > Ktedonobacterales > JADMIN01 > DATGEP01. Next base: position 4,111 of record DATGEP010000313.1, on the reverse strand, counting down.
CATCCTGCTGATCGCGTTAATTGTCTTTGTCATCTCGTTCTTGCTGCCTGCGATCTGGCTGCCGAATGCCACGCCGCGGACTCTGCAGGGATACTGGTGCGCCTACAACACGCTCGTCTCGCCCTGGACCGCCGACGGACTGAAGGACCTGCCGAGGGAGCCTGTCCAATACTTCTCCGTGCTCCTCAGCGGATGGATCAACCCGCTCTTTCTGATTACGCTCTTCCTGCTATATCGCGGCAAAAAATTGGGAGGCGCGCTTCGCATCGCCGTTTTATGCCTCATGCCGGCTTGCTGGGTCGTCTTCGTCCAGGATGGCGTCTATCCCTTTATCGGGTACTTCCTCTGGACTGCGGCCATCATCGTCGCCCTGTTCTCTTCTGCCTGGAGCAGCCTGGAGCGCGATCGGCAGATCCAGGCAGCCGCTGCGTGATCTTCGAGGTGCAGGGCGGCTAGCGGAGTGTTCGCGTAAAATCTGTGCGTGCGCTTGTCCGGCAAAGTCGCAATCATCACCGGTGGAGGCAGCGGGATCGGTAAAGCTATCGCGCAGGCATACGCGCGCGAAGACGCAAGCGTTGTGATTGCCGGCCGTCACCAGGAGAAGCTCGATGACGCTGCCCGGGAAATCGGCCGCGATTGCCTGCCGGTCGCAGCCGATGTGAGCCAATCCTCTGACGTGGAACGCCTCGTCTCAGCGGCGATCGAGAAATTCAAGCGTGTTGACGTTCTGGTGAACAACGCAGGCATTCTGATTCCGGGAACGGCCGAGTCGCTGAGCGAAGAGGACTTCGATCAGACCTTCAACGTCAATGTTCGCGGTCTCTGGCTGCTTTCGCGGGCCGTACTGCCGCACATGCGTGCTGGCGGCGGCGGATCGATCATCAACGTCGGCTCGGTCCTGAGCACGCTGGGAGCGCGAAACCGCGTGGCGTACGCGGCCTCCAAAGGCGCCGTGCTGGCCATGACCCGGGCCATGGCGCTGGACCACGCCCCGGAAAAGATCCGCGTGAATTGCATCTGCCCGGGGATCGTGGAAACGGAGATGGTAGCCCGCTTCAGCATGGACGAGAGCGCCCGCCGTCAGCGCCTGGCGTGGCACCCGCTTGGCCGCTTTGGAAAAGCCGAAGATATTGCCGGGCTCGCCGTCTTCCTGGCCAGCGAAGAATCGGCATGGACCACCGGAGCGGAATTCACCGTGGACGGCGGCTACAGCGCACAATGATTGCGCAGCTTCGCGTGGGCGGTACTACAATCATCGTTTCAAACGAAAAAGGAGCTGAATGAGCAGGTGGAAAAAACTTCTGCGTCGCGGCGGCCGTGATCCTCTGCCGGCGGCAGACCTGATGAAGTTCGAGCCGCTGGCCCGCGCCCGCCTCTCGCAGATGGCGTATGACTACGTGCGCTCGGGCGGCGCCGACGAGATCACGATGCGTGAAAACCGCCTCGCCTTCGAACGTCTCCGGCTCGCGCCCAACCTTCTGCGCGACGTCTCCCAGCTGGATACGCGAATCTCTTTGTTCGGCGCCGAGCTTGATCATCCAATCCTGCTGGCGCCGGTGGCCTATCACAAGCTCTACCACCCGGAAGGCGAACTGGCGACGGCGCGCGGCGCCGGCGCCGCCGGTGCTGTCTTCGTGATCAGCTCGTTCACAACCACTGCCATCGACGAAATTGCCCGCAACACCGATCGCCCCCTCTGGTTTCAACTTTATGTGCAGCGCGACCGCGCCTTCACCAAAGACATGGTCCAGCGCGCCGTCGCCGCCGGCTGCAAGGCCGTCTGCCTCACTGTCGATACTCCGGTGCTCGGCTGCCGCTACGGCCAGCTTTCCTTCGGGCTTCCCAGCAGCATGGAATGCGTGCATCTGCGCGGCCTCGAGCTGAAGACTCCGATCCTCGGCCACAAGACGCAGCGTGGCGGAATCTACGATCCACTCTTCGACCCTGCTTTCAACTGGAAAGATCTGGAGTGGCTGCGCGCGAGTGCCGGTGTGCCGGTTCTTCTGAAGGGCGTAATGTCCCCTGACGATGGCAAACGCGCGATCGACTACGGAGCGGATGGGATTATCGTCTCCAACCACGGCGGCCGCAACCTGGACCTTCTGCCCGCCACGATTGACGCCTTGCCGCGCATCGCTGAAGCCGCCGCCGGCCGCATTCCCGTGCTGCTCGATAGCGGCGTTCGTCGCGGCACCGACGTGCTGACAGCGCTCGCGCTCGGCGCCACGGCAGTATGCATCGGGCGCCCATACATTTACGGCCTTGCCATCGCCGGCGCGCGCGGCGTTGAGCGCACGGTCGCCATCTTGCGCGATGAATTCCAGCGCGCCATGGCGCTCACCGGCCGGCGCTCCATCGCCGAGATCGATTCCTCTGTCTTATGGCAGCAGACCGGCTCACTCAAAGACCAGGCGGCCGGCAAGCCGGCGGCGGGAGCCTAAACCCCAGATGGCGCCGCACAAGATCGCAATCGTTCTGCACGACGAGTTTGAGGTGTGGCGTCCGCCGGTGTGGTTTCTTGAGCGCTTGCGTGCGGAGTTTCCGCAGGTGGAAGTAGCTTATTCATCCGAAAAGCGCTCTGACGAGCACGCCCTTCGCGACGCGGACATCATGATCGGCTGGTCGTTTTCTCCCGAGCAACTCCGGGCGGCAACGGCAGTGCGCTGGATCTACTCGATTACCGCCGCGATTGACCAGTTTCTTGCGCCTTCCCTCGTCAGCCGCGACGTCGTGATCACCAACGCCGGCCGCGTGCACGGCCCAGTGGTTGCGGAGCACGCGATCGCGATGATGCTGGCCCTGGCCAGGCGGATTCCCTCGGCCGTGCGTTATCAGCAACGCCGGAAATGGGCCATTGAGCGCATCTGGGAGGAACGGCCCCAGCCAGGCGAGATCGCGGGCGTGAATCTGGCGGTGATCGGGTTAGGCTGCATCGGATCAGAGGTCGCAACCATGGCGGCCGCGCTCAAGATGCGCGTCACCGGCGTGCGCCAGAATCCTGAGCACGGGCACGCCGGTGCGCATGAAGTCGTGGGATATCAGCAGCTCGATGAGGCCCTGGCGCGCGCTGATTTCGTGGTGCTGGCTCTCCCGCTCACGTCGCAGACCCGGCACTTGATCGACGCGCGACGACTGCAATTGTTCAGGCCCGATGCTTACCTGATCAATGTTTCGCGTGGAGCGCTGATCGATGAAGCTGCCCTGGTCGCGGCATTGCGGGAGCGACGGCTCGGCGGCGCCGCTCTCGATGTCTTTGAGGAAGAGCCGCTGCCGCGCCGGTCAAAATTATGGAAGCTCCCGCAGGTCCTGATTACGCCGCACATGGCTTTTCTGACGGCTAAAATATGGGATCGCCACTATGAGGTTTTTACCGGCAATTTAAAGCGATATCTGGCGAGCGAGCCGTTGCAGGACACCGTCGACAAGCAGAGAGGCTATTAGACGCGGCCTCCAACAGCAAAGCCATCCGGAAGAGACGTAGCCCTGCTACGTCTCTACTGTAGCGGCATTAATACTTCCTCAAGACCCCGATGACCCGCCCCTGAAGCTGCACGGATTTCGCCGGCACGATGATCGGCTTCATGGCGGCGTTGGAGGGTTGCAACCGGATGTTCGTGCCTTCGCGGTAGATCCGCTTCAGCGTTGCGTCGTTCCCTTCCACCAGCGCCACAACAATCTCGCCATCGTGCGTGTTCTGCACCTTCTCCACCAGGACGTAATCGCCATCCAGGATGTGCTCGTCCCTCATGCTCTCGCCCTTCACCTGAAGTACGAAAACGTCTTTGGAGCGGGTGATGTCGCCCAGTGAGATGGTCTCCGGGTTTTCCACGGCCTCGATCGGCTGGCCGGCTGCGATGCGCCCCATGAGCGGCAGCGCCGTTTCCTTAGGCACGGCGCGTTTGAACATGCCGCGGATCGGCAGCACATCAATCGAGCGGCTGCGATTGTAGTCGCGCTTGAGCAGCCCTTTTTTCTCGAGGTTGGTGATGTGCTTGTGGACCGTGGCCAGCGAGCTCAGCCCCAGCCCGTCGCCGATTTCTTCAAACGAAGGCGAGTAGCCGTTGCGCTGGATAAATTCCTGCAAAAAGTCGTAAACCTGGCGTTGTCTTTT
>DATGEP010000312.1:0-6450 GCA_035310125.1 Ktedonobacterales bacterium | reverse complement strand
TATCACTACCACCAGCGAGAGACCGGAGACCAATGATGAGCCAGCGGATGACATTGACGGAGAGTGAACGAGCCTTCGTTCTCGCCCAGCGCGCCGCGCGCCTCGCCACGGTAAATGCCGGCGGCCAGCCTTCAGTCGTGCCGGTCTGCTACGCCTACGATGGCGCTCGCTTCTTTTCGCCACTGGACGAGAAGCCCAAGCGCCTTGCCCCCTCCGCGCTGCGCCGCGTGCGCGACATCGCGGCGAACCCCGCCGTGTCCCTCCTGATAGATCGCTACGACGACGACTGGTCGCGGCTCGGCTTCGTCCAGGTACGCGGACAGGCGACCCTGCTCGCGCCCGGCGCCCCGGACCACCCCGCCGCGCTTCGCCTGCTCCGTGAACGCTACCCACAGTACCAGACGATGGCGCTGGAGGAGCGGCTCGTCATCGCGATCACCCCGCACAGCGTCGTCTCCTGGGGACCGGCGCTCACCGACAGCGCCACCGCCGCGAGCGTATGGACGCAGCCGGGGCGCGGGCTGGACTTCGTGCCGCTGGCGCGACACCGGCGCGCTGTCCGCGCCTTTCAGGAGCGCCCCGTGCCGCGTGCCGCGCTGACAGCAATGCTGGAGGCCGCGCGCTGGGCGCCCTCGCCACACGGACGCCAGCCGTGGCGTTTCGCCGTCCTCACGACACCCGACGCGAAGTCGCGATTGGCGGAAGCGATGGGCGCCGACTGGCAACGCACGCTGGAGATGGACGGCCAGCCGCCAGAGATCATCGCCACCCGTCTCGCGAAGTCCCACGAGCGCATCCGCGCCGCCCCCGCGCTCATCCTCGCCTGCCTCTATCTCGAAGATCTCGACCGCTACCCCGATGCCGGCCGCCAGCGCGCCGAAGAAGTCATGGCGATCCAGAGCCTGGGCGCCGCCATTCAGAATATGCTCCTCGCCGCCTATGCGCTCGGCCTGGATACCGGCTGGATGTGCGCCCCGCTCTTCTCCCCCGCCACCGTTCGCGCCGCGCTGGACCTCGATGCGACGCTCCTCCCTCACGCGCTCATCCCCGTTGGCTACGCCGCCCGCGACCCTAAGCGCCGCTCCCACCGGCCCGTAGACGATCTGGTGGTGCGCTGGGACTGATGATCACTCACACTCCTGTGCGCGGCGCGGTGTCCCCAGGCGCGCGTGCCGCCGGCGCGATGACGGCTTCGCCCCGCACGGGACTCCGCTGTATCCACGGCACCACCAGCGATAGCACACCGCGCCGCCTCCCGCCGAGGAGCTGCCAGGTACGCAACACGCCATAGACATACACGCCCAGCAGAGTCCCTGTCACGTTGTAGACCCAGGATACATCGTGTGGCGTGCGCAGGAGCGCCACCGCGTTGATAAGCTCATACCCGTAGAGTGCCAGCGCCACGAGCACCAGTCCCACCGGCTGCACTTCGATCACACGCCCAGGTTCCCTGTCTGCTCTGGGCCGGCGCAAGGCATCTATTCCCAGAACCAGGCTGTTGAGGAGGGCGATTGGGCTGACGACTATGACGAACGTCCCAAGATTCACGCCGGGAATCAGCGCGCCCAGCGAGACGAAAAAGGCGTTGAGCAGCGCGGTAAACGAAGCTGAGGCGACGAGCGTATTCCCCGACCGCGCGGTCTCCCCAAACACGGCCTCCGGTCTGACGCTCACGGCGACGAACAGCAGACCAATCAGCGCCGCCGCGGCTCCCGCGCTCGCGGTGAAAAAGGGCTGAAATGACGTGGGAACCATGGATGCCAGCTCCTCCCTACTGCTGCGTGCCTCAGTGCCGAGGCAAGAGAGAATCGTGTACCCTCGACATCTCACTCGTCTCCATTCTCGCACAGCCAGAATCAGGACGCCCCACGCCGCCGCTTTAGCCATGCCGAGAGAGACGCCTCGTTCCCCTGCTCGCCGGGGTGATAGTAGGCGCGGTCTTTGAGCTCCTCTGGCAAATACTCCTGTGGGCGCTCTGGCGGCGGCCGCAGCGGATCGGCGGGGTCCGGCTGACCGGCATAGACATCATGCGCATAGCTGTACCCCTTGCCGTACTCCAGCTCCTTCATCAGCCTCGTCGGCGCGTTTCGCAGGTGCAGCGGCACAGGATCGTTGCGGGTGGCCCGCACATCCTCCACGGCGGCGGCATACCCCGTATAGAGCGCGTTGCTCTTGGGGGCGCACGCCAGATGCACCACCGCCTGTGCCAGCGCCAGCGCGCACTCTGGCATGCCGACGAAGTGCGCCGCCTGCTGCGCCGCGACACACACGGCCAGCGCCTGCGGATCGGCCATACCCACATCCTCGCTGGCGAACCGGATCAACCGGCGCACCACATAGAGCGGATCTTCCCCCGACTCCAGCATGCGGGCCAGCCAGTAGAGCGCAGCGTCGGGATCGGAGCCGCGCAGCGATTTGTGCAGGGCGCTGATGAGATTGTAATGCTCCTCGCCGCCTTTGTCGTAGAGCAGTGCCCGTTGCTGTACCGCGTCCTCGACGGTCTTGAGCGCGATGACCGGCGCACCGGCGCCCTCCCCTTCTTCACCGTCCGGCTGCGCGATGCTCGCCGCGAGCTCCAACGCGTTGAGGGCCGCTCGCGCGTCGCCGTTGGCATAGTTGGCCAGATACGCCAGCGCGTCGTCGTGAACGTCGAGCTGCCGCGCGCCCAGCCCCCGCTCGCTATCCACCAGCGCGCGGCGCAGCAGTAGCAGGATGTCATCGTCGCTGAGTGCATGCAGCGTGTACACGCGACTGCGCGAGAGCAGGGCGGCATTGACCTCGAAGGACGGGTTCTCGGTCGTCGCGCCGATCAGTGTCACCGTGCCGCGCTCCACATGCGGCAGAATGGCGTCCTGCTGCGACTTGGAGAAGCGGTGGATCTCATCTATGAACAGAATCGTGCGGCGGCCCGTGGCGCGCAGCAGCTTCGCGGCGTCCTCCACCACACGGCGCAGGTCCGCGACACCAGCCGTAACGGCGCTGAGCGCCACGAAGCGCGACTGCGTCGTCTGCGCGATGACTGCGGCGAGCGTGGTCTTGCCGCTGCCCGGAGGTCCCCAGAGAATGATGGAAGGCACGTGGTCGCTCTCGATGGTGCGACGCAACGCACGCCCCTGCCCAATCAGATGCTCCTGCCCCGCGATCTCATCCAGTGTACGGGGCCGTATGCGCGCCGCGAGTGGGCGTGCCGACTCCGGCGTATCATCGTTGCCTTCGGGAACGTCAACGGTTCGCGTTGCTCCTGACTGGCGCGGCGCGCGGCGCGACTGCGGAACGGCGAAAGCGTCGCCGAAAAGTGAAGCCTGCTGCTGCTCGTCGCTCATGCGTGCTCTCCTGGCGTTCTATTCGCGTTCTATGCTTGCCAGGGTGAAGTATAACACGATGCTGAGACTACGGCGTGTAGCGCCCGCTGATCTCCTCCCACCTGGGCGGTGGACCAGGCAGCGGCTCCGCTGATATAATGCGCAGACCGTCCAGCAGCGCCACATACCGGTAGCATCGCTGATCGGTGCGCCGCTGATCGCCAGCATGCCCAAAGAGAGGAAAGCGTATGCCGGGGCGACCATCTACCAACGCCACGTCCGCCACAAACAGCTCAGGCGACCTACTCACCCAGCGCGCGCTCAATCGCGCCCTGCTAGCGCGCCAGATGCTCTTGCGCCGCGTAAGCCTACCCGCCGCCACCGCCATTGAGCGACTCGCCGGCATGCAAGCTCAGGTGCCCAACGCGCCCTACATCGGCCTTTGGTCCCGGCTGGACGGCTTCCAACCCGACGAGCTGGCCCGCTTGCTCACCAACCGGCAGGCGGTGCGGGCCACAATGATGCGCACGACGCTGCATCTGGTCACTGCCCGCGACTTCTTGGCGCTCCGTCTCCTGATGCAGCCCGTCCTGGAGCGTGGCTTCTCCGGCAATTTCGGTCGTAACCTCGTGGGCGTGGACATCGCGGCGCTGCTTGCCGCCGGTCGCGCTCTCCTGGAGGAGAAGCCGCGCACCACAGTGGAGCTTGGCAAGCTATTGAGCGAGCGCTGGCCCGACCGCGACGCCGCATCGCTGGCGCACGCCGTCCGCTACCTGGTGCCGCTGATCCAGATGCCGCCGCGTGGCATCTGGGGCGCCACCGCGCGGGCCACCTGGACACTCGCTGAAATCTGGCTGGGCCGCCCCCTCAACTCCGCTCCCTCGCTGGATGCGCTGGTCCTGCGCTACCTCGCCGCGTTCGGCCCCGCCACCGTCATGGACATCCAGGCCTGGTGCTGGCTGACCCGCCTCCGCGAGGTCGTCGAACGCCTCCGCCCTCAGCTCCGCACCTTCCGCGACGAGCAGGATAACGAGCTTTTCGACCTGCCCACTGCCCCCCGCCCCGACCCAGAGACCCCCGCCCCGCCACGCTTCCTGCCCGAATTCGATAACATCCTGCTCTCCCACGCCGACCGCACCCGCGTCATCGCCGACAGCCATCGCAAGTTCATCAACGAGAACCGCCTATCCATCGGCTCCGTGCTTGTGGACGGCTTCGCCGCGGGCACCTGGAAGATCGAGCGGCAGCGCGCCGCCGCCACTCTGCTCATTCAGCCGTTCGCCCCTCTCGCCGCGCAAGATCGCGCCGCCCTCACCGAGGAAGGCGCCCGGCTGCTCACCTTCGCCGCTGGTGGTGCCGGCGCCCGCGATATCCGATTCGCCCCCGCCGGCTCGTAAGCGCACCCGGCGGCCCGCGCCGCTCCTAGCAGCCCGCTCGCTGAGCACGGGTGGCCACTGACAGTCGTCTCTAACGCTATTATGGTGGCGCGAGACTCGTCATAAAGAGGTATGAAGTGGCAAGAAGAGGTTGCGGACGCCGTGAGGAGCCCGCGCTGTTTCCTTCCAGTCCGTTCCTCACGGCATGCTCTCACTGTACGAAATCCACCGGCACCGGAGTAGAGAAGACGCCGTGCTTGTAGCCACGCTCAAGGAAGAGGCGGATGCTCTCCTGGCCGCGCGGCCCCATGTCTACGGTCCAGTCGTTGACGTACATGCCGACGAACTGGTCGGCGGTGGGCGTTTCCAGGCCGCGCGCGTATTGCATAGCATGGGCCAGCGCGGCTTCGCGGTGCTCCAGGCCGTACACGATGCTGGCTTTGAGCACGCGCGAAAGGGTGGCCATCGTCTCCGGGCCGAGGTCGCGGCGGACGGCGTTGACGCCGAGCGGAAGGGGCAGGCCGCCGGTCTCCTGGAACCACCACTCGCCCAGATCCACGACTTTATGCAGGCCGAACTCGCCGTGGGTGAGCTGGCCCTCGTGGATGAGAAGGCCGGCCTCCGCCTTGCCGTCGCGCACAGCTTCCATGATCTGGTCGAAAGGGATGACATCATACTCGAAGTCGCCCAGGAAGAGCCGCAGCGCGAGGAAAGCGCTGGTCATGGTACCGGGCACGGCGATGCGCTTGCCGCGCAGCCACTCGATGGAAGCCGGCTCGCGGGTAACGACCATCGGGCCGTAGTTGTCACCCATGCTGGCGCCGTGGCTCAGGATGGCATACTTGTCGGCGACATACGCGTAGGCATGGACGGAGATAGCGGTGATTTCCAGCCTCCCTTCGCGTGCCCACTCGTTGAGTGTCTGGATGTCGCGCAGGACATGCTCGAACGTGAAGCCCTCTGTGGGAACTTTCCCCTCGGCCAGGCCGTAGAACATGAAAGCGTCGTCGGAGTCCGGGCTATGGCCTAGACGCATATGGCGGGGATCCGCGTTACTCGGTGTGGTCATGATAAACCGTTCTATCCTCTACTCTCGCCGGCTATGGCGCCGCGCACATGGTCGCGTTAGGCTACGGAGTTGATGCGCGCCATTGCGAAATTGTAGCGCGGGCCACCGAGGGGTTCAACGCGAGTCCGCGCAGTGATGGCATCTTTTCTGCTGACAGATAAGCTAGCCAATCAGTAGAAATACTGAGTAAGCCACACTAAACGATATACAACACGGCTGAGCTATTTCCGCCTCGTGAGACGACTTTCGGCCTGCTTTGTCACCGGTAGGCCATATGATGTGTCATAATGCTGACGGTCACCGGCGACCCAACCTCATTGGGACGGTTTTGTAGGGAGTCTCGAAGGAGGCGACGCAGCCCGTATCAGCCCGGCCGGTTGGCCGTAAGAGAGGGAGAGGAGACGCATGAAGCGCGATGATTTCGCGGATGTGCTCGTCGCACACGATGACCCACAACATACGGCGTTTGAGCGACAAACAGAGCCAGAGCGCCAGAACGCGAACGAGGCGACAACCACTGGGCCGCTGATTATTGACCACGCACGGGCGCGCGAGCTGATCTTGGAGCAGAATCAGCGCCTGCTGCCGGCGTCTGAGGCCAACGCGCTGGCTGACCATCTCTTAGAATGTGACCGCTGCTTCCGCTATGCGCAGGACGTGGCGCATGAGGAGCGGCAGAGCGGCAAACACAACGCGATCCGGG
>DATGEP010000311.1:0-6875 GCA_035310125.1 Ktedonobacterales bacterium | reverse complement strand
TGGCCCCACCCAGCTCGGATTTGCCCACACGGAGGGACATGACCCCGTGCAGGCGCCGCAGAGGATGCATTTCGTCGTGTCGTCGTAGCGCGCGCGTTCTTCCGGCGATTGCAGGCGCTCGGTGCGCGGCTCCGGCTCGTCATTGATGAGATAGGGCTTGACCTTCTCGTACTTGGCGAAGAAGGGGTCCATATCTACGACCAGGTCGCGAATCACCGGGAAACCCAGCATCGCCTCGACCGTGATCCGCTGACCGAGATCGGCCATGAGCAGCTTGCAGGCGAGCCGGTTGCGTCCGTTGACGCGCATCGCATCGGAGCCGCAGACGCCGTGCGCGCAGGAGCGTCGAAATGTCAGGGTGCCGTCCTGCTCCCATTTGATCTTGTTCAATACGTCGAGCAGCCGATCATTCGACTCCGCCGCCGCCTGAAATGTCTGCCAGTAGGGTTTCGGCGTCCGCTCGGGTTGGTAACGCCGGATCTTGATCTCGACTGTCTGGGTCCCGTTCGCGCTTGACGTGCTTGTGCCCTGTGCCATCTGCGTTTGACTCCTCGCGCTCAGCCGTATCTTTCTGCCGTAACTTTCTAAACGTGGCATGCAGCGGATTCTCGCGGTCATGGCCGCCGATGCTTCAGCCGGGGCGCTCGGCGGCGATCCGGCCGCGTGCGATCCGCTCCGCTGTGGCCTCTCCCGGTTCAGCGGTGAGATCGAGCGTGCTTACCCATTTGACGCTCGTGAAGCACGCGCCGCCCGACACGACGAGGCGCCAGGGCGCTCCATGCTCCCGCGACAACGGCTCGCCGTTGAGCTGGTCGCAGAGTAGCGCCTGATCGAGCTCCGCGAAAGCCAGTGAGACCCCAAAATTTCCCGCGTACACGCGCGCGTAACGCGCCGTTGGGAGCGGCCTGCCGAGCGCGAGAACCGCGCGCAACGAGACGCCCTCCCACGCCAGGTCTTCGACAGCCCACCCCTCCTCACATACGAACCGCTCGACAAGCCGTATTCGAGGCAGCTTGCTGAGCTCAGCAGGCGATAGCATCTGTGGCCGCTCGACCAACCCGCCGATAAGGATGCCTCCTTCTGTGTTGCCGCCCGATAGTTCGTCACTGTTCGGAGCGTGGACCGGCAGGGCGTCGCGGATGTTCATCGTCTCATCCCTCTCCATTTCTTCTCCGGTAGGTGTACCCAGTGTAACAGGATCCGCGCCTCAATGACCGGCCCGTTGGTCCGAATGGTCGCCGCTGGATTGACCGCTGTGAGACCTGGCGGAAGTGGTAAGCGTCGCCGATGCTTACCCCACCGATGAGAGCGATCCGGGGCGGCTGGCGTTTTGTTCTGCATCCAGTATACGCGCCTGTGTGCTCCCACCAGTTGGCGCCTCGACCAGACGCGCGAGAACGAAGACCATGTCCGACAGCCGGTTCAGGTAGCGCAACGCTTCGCCGTTGGCAATACTACCCATATGGAGCAGGCGAGAGACCGCTCGCTCGGCGCGGCGCACAGTGGAGCGCGCGACATCGAGTGTCGCGCCTGCGCGGGTGTCGCCTGGGAGGATGAAGCGGGGAGGAATCTCCACGCGGGTCAGTAGGTCCTCCTGTGTGCGCTCCAGCCACGCAACGTCTTCGCCGGTAATCCGCTGGCCGATGGCGCTCGCGTGTTGAGTAGTCGTCGCGAGCTCGGCCATCAGCGTGTAGAGATTTCGCTGCACATGTAGCAAAATATCATAGATGTAAGGGGTGTCGCACCATGCTCGCGCGAGGCCGAGCGCTGAGGTTGCCTCGTCAACCGCGCCCAGCGCTTCGATGCGCGGATCTTCCTTGGGTAAGCGCTCCGGCCCAAGCACGCCAGTCAATCCGGCATCGCCGGTCTTGGTAGTAATTTTCGCGGTCGTCTTCCTGCTCATCTCATCACCAGCCTCTGTCATCACTACTCGTCTGCCGAGAACCACCGCGCCAATCGTCGCAACCGACCGTATGCCTGGGCCTTCGCGCCACGAGATGTAGCGACTCCCGTGGTAGCACGGTAGTCCAGCTCACGCGGATTCCGCTTGCGTCCTGGCCAGCACCGCACGTGCGATTGCCAATCGTTGCATCTGCGTGGTGCCTTCATAGATCTGTGTGATCTTGGCATCGCGCATCATGCGCTCGACGGGATACTCGCGCGTATAGCCGTAGCCGCCGAGTAGTTGCACCGCCTCTGTCGTGACACGCATCGCCACGTCCGAGGCGAACAGCTTTGCCATCGCGGTGGCTTTGGTGATCGCGAGCGGGTGAGCCTGCGCGTCGAGTAACGTCGCGGCCCGATATACGAGCAGGCGAGCGGCATCAATCTGCGTCGCCAGATCCGCGATCAGGAATTGCACGCCCTCGTGCTCGGCAATCGGCTGGCCGAACTGGATGCGCTGTCGCGCATACCGCACCGCGTACTCGAACGCGCCGTGCGCAACGCCCACCGCCTGGGCTCCGATACCCACCCGCGCTCGGTCGAAGGTGGCCAGGGCCAGCCGATAGCCATCGCCCTCCTGGCCGATGAGGTTCTCCACGGGCACCGCACAGTCGTCAAGCAGCAGCTCGCCGTTCTGCGAACCCCGGATGCCCATTGTGTCCTCGATCTTGCCCGCTCGGAAGCCGGGGGTGCCCGACTCGACAATGAACGCGCTGATGCCGCCGTCCGCTCCCCGCGCGGGATCGGTCATCGCGAAAATGACGTTGACGTGCGCCAGGCCGGCGTTAGTAATGAACTGCTTGCCGCCGGTGAGCACGTAATGATCGCCGCGGCGCTCCGCGCGCGTGCGAAGTGCCCCGATATCGGAGCCAGCCCCTGGCTCCGTCAGTCCGTAGGCGACGAGCCATTCGCCGCTCGCGAGCGGCGGCAGGTAACGGCGCTTCTGCTGCTCGGAGCCGGCCAGCAGAATTGGGAGTGCGCCGAGTTGTTGCATCGCCAGAATCAGCGAGGCTGTCATGCTCTCCCGCGCAATAACCTCCACGGCGTAGGCAAGCGCGAGCTCGCTGGCGCCAACTCCGCCATAAGCAGCCGGGAAGGGCATCATCAGAACACCATGCTCGGCAAGGAGCTCCTTGATGTCCCATGGATACTCGTTGACGCGATCAATTTCCGCCGCGCGCGGCGCGATACGCTCGGTGGCGAGCCGCTCGACGGCCTCCACCATGAGCCGCTCCTCTGATGTGAGCTGTGTGTCCAACGCAGTACTCGCTTATCCCTTGTAGGTCACCACGCGCCCCCACAGACTCTTGGTGCCCCAGATTCCCGAGCGGAGCGCCTCAAGTTGTACGATCTGGCTGTGATCTACAAAAAGGTTGACATCCGGCCCGTAGTTTTTGATATACCAGGCAAAGACATCCGGATCGGCGGCCTCAAACATGACTTTCTCAAGTCCCAGCGCATCAATGATCGCCGCCGCGGCGTCAGTGCGCCACGTTGTCACATTCTCGGTGATTCCCTCCGACTCGATCATAATCAGGTAGGCGCCCGCGTCGAGGAAGCGTCGCGCCTGCCGGACGGCCCAGCCAACATCGCGCAGACCCTCCGCGGCGAGATCGGCGGCGGCGCTGGCTCCGCCCGCACCGAACTGAATGCCAACTTCAGGCTTCGCCTTCAATCCCGCACGCTGCACCTGCTCGACCACGCGCAGCCAGTCATCCGTGGGGATGGTGATGAAGCCGCTGGAGATCTCGATGATATCGAAGCCAAGCTCTCGGCACTCGCGGATGTAGCGTTCCACCATGTCCGGCTCGCGCGCGAGCACGCGCTCGATAAAGCCGCCAGTCGAGACCAGCACATCATGTTGGTGGGCCACCTTGATAAGCGCCTGGACCGACTCGCGCGGCATCAGCGCGAACGAGCCCCCAGCGAACTTGAGACTGTCCACGTATTCGCCCATGGTCTCCAAGAGATCGGTCAGGTAGCGCGGCCCCATCGGCGTGTAGTAGGGACCACGAATCTCAGTCAGGCCACGCGCGCGGGGCTTGCCCTCGCGCGCGTTGAGGTGGATAAAATCGAACGCGCGCCCGTTTGTCTTCTCAGTCATGATGCACGCTCCTGTCCGCCAGCGGCCGATACTTTGTGTCGTCGCGCCGCCGTCTTGGTTCGTATAGTTTCCGGTTTCGCGGCTGCTGGCAGCGTGGTCGCCGTCCCTGCCGCTCCCGAGCTAGTCGTAGCATCGCCTGTACCGTCGCTGGCGGTGCCAACGCGCGCGAGGCGCTGGGTAAGCTCAGCGACCGGAATCATCTCCAGGTTGGCGACAGCTTCGACGATCTCGTCGCGCAGCACCCTATCCGCATGGGGCGCAGCCAGGCGGTTGAACTTCTCGACGACACGCTCCCAGGCCATTGGATGGGTGAGGAATCCCTCGTAGTCGTCCCGCTGGATCTCAACTTTGCGACCATTACGCAGGGAAATCTCGATCCGGCACGGCATCAGCTGCGGAAAGCGCTGGCTCAAGTGGTTGATTGGCCGGACGCTGACTTTGCGCAGCAGCCGCTGCACATCGTCCCGCTGGAGGCGCTCCGGCATGTACTGCGCCGGCATCACCTCGCCATCGAGGAGCGCGACCGCCAGCAGGTAGGGCAGGCTGTGGTCAGCCTCCTCCTTCGTCCTGACCAGCCGTTTGTCTCCCTCCTCGCCGCCGCCAATGATGTGATACGCCACATCGAAAATCTCGACCCGCACCCAATCAATATCCTCTGGAAGCAGATGATGGCGTGTCCTCAACTGGAGGATGGCTTCGATGGCCGATTGCGAGTGAATCTCGGCGTTGAAGCGCTTGAGAATGGTCTGCGTCACCATCTCCAGCTTCTCATGTTCCCAGTCAATCGTGAACGGGCCAGCGATGGTCTCGACGAAGCCTTTGTTGCCTTCAAATACTTCGAGAGGACCACTGATGCCTTCGCGTGCCAGAAAAGCGGCATTGGTGGCCGCAAACGCCATAAACGGGTATGCCAATCCCTTCCAGTGCGAGAGCTGTCCTGTGCGAGTTACGCGGAGCGCGTTGTTAGCCGTGCCGCTCATGGCAATCGCCTGCGCCGTTCGCCCCGCGTCCAAATCAAGCGCTTTGGCGACGCCCGCCGCGACCGCGTATGCCCCCTGCACGGTGTGATCGAAGCCGCGTGCTCGCACCGGCGCTTCCTGGCTTAGACGGCACTGGATCTGGTAGGCCACAGCCAAAGCAGCTAGGTAGTCCTTGCCGTTGCGTGCGGCGAATTCGCTCGCCGCCAGGATGGGCGCCACGTTGTCGCTGGGATGACAGGTCTCACCCGGTGCTAGGAAAGCGTCGTTGAAGTCGAGGTAGCGCACGAGCGCGGCGTTATACAGCGCGACGCGATCGGGTGCGGAGCGGCCACCGCCAATGAAGGTGCTGAGCGGCTGGCCGCCGAAGAGGTCAACCTGCCGGCGCAATCGGATGATAGGATCGGCGTCGAACGCGCCAATCGCACAGCCGAGCGCATCGAGCACGTGCGCTTTCAACAGGTGCCGGGCGCGGACCGATAGGTCGTCATACCCAACCCGCACCACGAAATCCGCCAGGCGTTCCACCTGTGTTCCTTGTGTCATGCTTGCCTCCCGCGAGCCGCGAACCGCGAAGGCGGACAGGCGTTACCAGCCTTCACCTGGCATGCGTCATGCTCATCGTCTCCCGAGGCATGTATCGGCTCGCCATGTAATCCTGCTACGTAGTAGCGTAGGGCGCCTCCAGCTACATCGCTGCGACAAATGTCTCCGCGATTTTCCGCGCTGCCAGCTCGACACCCGCCGTGTCAGGAGCTTCCCAGCTCACGGGAGGATGAAGAGCCACGCAGGGGTGCCGAACTTCGTCGCGACCAGCTCATCCGCCTGCGCGCGTTCGTCGCGCGTGAGCGCACCGTCCTCCAGGCCGTACAAGCCGCGAAACGTCGCGATGAAGCGCTGGACCACCGTCTCGCGCGAGGCGCGCGTCTGGCTCCGGAGTGGATCAACTCGCTTGGCGGCGCTCGCGATGCCTTTGTCACTGAGCTTCTCGCGCCCAATGCGCAGGATGTCAAGCATCTTGACATGATCTATGTCGTAGGCCATGGTCACATGATGCAGCACCGCACCGGCGCGGCGGGCCTGCGCCGCGCCGCCGATTTTACCAGCCGGCGAGGTAATGTCGTTGATCGGCTGATAGGTAGCTTGCACGCCAAGCGACACCAGTGCATCGAGTACCCACTGATCGAGATACGCATACGAGGCGACGAGGTCCAGGTTTTCGACCAGCGCAAGCGGCGCATACAACGAATAGGTGATCGTGTTGCCCGGCTCGACGAACATCGCGCCGCCGCCGGTAATGCGGCGCACCACGTGAACGTGGTGTCGTCGAGCGCTCTCCATGTCCACTTCATTGCGAACCGACTGGAAGCGACCCAACACCACCGCGCTCTCCGCCCAGTCCCAAATGCGCAATGTCGGTGGGCGGCGGCCCGCACCGACCTCGGCCACCAACACCTCATCGAGAGCCATATGTGTCAGCGCGTCCATCGGCTCCGGCCTGAGGAGCTGCCAGCGATATCCGCGCCATACTCCCGCGGCCCCATCTCCGTCTCCACGACCACTCATCCTGTGCGTTCCTCCCGCGCTTCCAGCGCTCGCCGGATGGCGATTGCCGCGCCTTCAGGCGTCACGCCCAGCAGCACAGCCCCTTCGCTCGCCGTGCGCAGTCGCACCGCCAGCTCTTCCACCGGCATCTCCACCGGCACGCCTTCCACTGCGGCCACCATGCGCTCCAGTGTCTCCGCCGGCTCCAGGAAGAAATCGCCGCTCAGCTCCACCGTGCGCAGCCGCCCACGCGAGAGCACAAGATCCGCGGCGACGAGCTTGCCCCCCGGTACTTTGTATTCGCC
>DATGEP010000310.1:0-1851 GCA_035310125.1 Ktedonobacterales bacterium | reverse complement strand
GCAAGCGTCAACTTCGTCGGCAACGCGCGTATCTCCGCCGCCATCCACTCGGCGGATCCGGAGCCTGTACGCGCAAACCAATCCGTCGTCGACTCCAGTTCATGGAACAATGGCGAAATTCCGGTCAAGTGACCCACTAGTACAGCCCGGCGTTGAACTGGCCGGAGATCAATGAGTCAGGCATGGAGTGGCTTTCCTTGATAGGTCCACTTGAAGGGCTTGGCCATGGTGCGGTTGAAGTAGTCAATGAACGCCAGCACTTGAGTCCGCAGGTCCTCGATGGAGCGGAAGTTGCCGCGCCGCAGGAGCTTTCGAACCAGGATGCTGAGCCAAATCTCCACCTGGTTCATCCACGAGGCGTGTTTGGGCGTGTAGTGAAAGACGATCGAATGCGCTGAATCTGCCAGGAACGCCGCGCGAGATGCTTTCGACCGCAAGACGCCACACAGGTATTTGACCCCGAGGTCGTCGGTGATTCCGTCTCGCTCGGCAACGTAGCGCACCAGGCTCTCGGAGCGATGGATGTCGAGATTGTCGGCCACGAAATGCCACTGGGTGGCAGTTGGATCACTCGCGACGGTCCGCCGCACGTGAGCCACAAAGTCGGCCTCGGTCCGCGTCGAACCATGCGACGGGCATATGACCTGGCCCGTGACCACATCGAAGTTGATCATGAACGACAACGTGCCATGGCGTTTGTACTCATACTCCCGTCGCGCCACCTTGCCCGGCTGCGGCGGGAGGTCCGGCGCCAGCCGCTCCAGCGCCTGGACGTGCGTCAATTCATCGGTGCTCACCGTGCGCTGACCCGCCTGAGCTCGTTCAGCAGCGCTGCGATACACGGCGCACACCTCAGCGATCTTCATGTCTCGGTCGGCGTCGGCGGCCGGGGTGAGCCAATACCGCACGCGGTGCGGCTGCAGATCCGCTACTTTTCAACAACCGCGCAGCGTGGCGCGGCGAGATGCGGTCCGTGATGCCACGGCGAATGATCTCGTCGGCCAGCTCGCGGTGACTCCATTGGCTGATCGGTCGGCCCGAGCCGCTCGGCTGCTCGCACGCTAACGCCACGATCTGACACACCTGCTCGGCCGTCAAACGCGGCTGCACGCCAGGCCTCGGTGCATCGCTGAGGCGATCCACCACGCTCAGCTCCTCGACTGGTATGGCGCGCAGCCCAGCCCACCGTCTTCGCCACAGACCGACCGCCTCTTCATCCATCGGTACCAGCCGAGCGATATCCATGTTGCTGTACCCGACCGCCGCCAACAGCACCACACGTGCACGCCGAGCCACTGCCTGGCCAGTGCGGTGGGCACGAACAAGATTCTCCAGATCTGACCGCTGACGCTCACTCAACTCAATCTGCGGAGGTTTCGGACCTGGCATGCCGACCACCCTCGTTCACAAGATGGCCCATCCTAACCGGCGCACCTCATCACCCGGTAGTCCTCAGCCTTGCTGTACTAGGCCGACTAGTAGTCGACCTGCGGCCCGAGCAGGCCGTCGCCACCCGCCTACTGTTGCTCGCGCGGGCTGCAGACCAGGACATGCTGGTGCATGCGGCCCACTTCCCGCGGCCCGGCCTCGGCCATGTACGACGCCAGAACTCTGGCTTCCGCTGGGAACCGATCGACTAAATTAGCAGAGGCGTGGCGGGTGCTCGGCCCCAACGGACGCCTTGTGGTGGCGGATGTGGAGAATGATCTCTGGGCAATCGATTGTGACGATCCGTCTCTCCTTCGTCGAATGCTGCCAGCGTTCGCCGACACCGTCGCAAACCCCTGGATTTGCCGCCGTTTCCGGTCATTGTTGGTCGAAGGAGGCTTCACCGAGGTCGCCGTGGAGATG
>DATGEP010000309.1:0-12633 GCA_035310125.1 Ktedonobacterales bacterium | reverse complement strand
CCGGTCGTTGTCCAGTTCTGTTTCAGGGTCCAACACGTAGCGCACTGTCACACCCAGGCTGCTATGCCCTGCGGCTCGGCTCACGCCCATCAGATCACGCCGCTGCCGGTACAACAACGTCAGGCCGGTTGGGCGCAGCATTCCGAGGTGGAACGGAAGAAGCCGTCCGTCCGGGCCGCACACGTCTCGCCGGGCAATCAAATTTCGGAACGCTCCGATCAGAGCGTTATCTCCGACAAGTCCGGCCCGCTCAGGTTTCTTACGAACCCGGCACAGGAAGAGGCGCTGCTGTTCGTCGGGTGGAGCGTGCGGCACGAGCCGTTCAGTGAGCGCAAGCAGTCGTTCAACGAGGCGTGGGACGGATGACGGTGCGCTACCACTGAGCCGTCGCTGCTGTTCACCAGTGCTGCGCCCTTTGTGCCATCGCACGAGATACGACCCGTCGAACAATGGGTCCGGCCGTACGCAGTCGCGACGGAACAATCGCAAGGCGTCGGCATTCGCGAACGTCTCCGCGCCAATCAAGATCAGGAACGGAGCAAGTGTTTCGGGTGTGGTGTGAAGGTATCGAGCGACGGTATCTGTCCCACCATGACGTTTGACGATTTCGGCCAAGCGCTGGTCATAGCCGTGGTGAAAGCGCGGTAGGACGCCGCCGTGCTCGCGCTCGATGAGCAAGAGGAACTCGCCCAGATCTCGCGGGTTCGGCGGTCGTTGCTCCCTGTCCAGGCGCTGGCTGGCTTCGGTGAGTAGTGCCTGGCCGCGGCAGAAGTCGTCCCAGATTGATTGGAGTTCGGCCCAGGCCGCCTCGCGCAGGCGCTGCATTGTTCGGCCATCCAGCTTGCGCATGTATCGCGACGCTCGCTCTAGCCCAACGCCAGGGAACTGCCGACGCGGCACGATCAGGTGTCCGAAAAGTGCAGGGCGTGACCGGCGGAGCTCGGTCAAGACGCGAACCAGTCCGCCGTAGTAGGTCGCCTGTGTGCGAATCGTCACGTTGCGGCATTGCAGCCATGCGGCGTAAGCCTGCAATAACTCGGTCCGCATGTTGCTCGGTTCAGCGACCTGCGCACCGGCTGCGCTCTGCTCGCGAAGGAACACGAAGAAGTGGCGGATGCTGTGGAATTGATCGGTGCGCGTAATGCGTCGCAGGGCGTCGCAGTGCCGGTTGAACGCTCCGGCTATGTGGCGGTAGAGATGAGGGAAGTCAGCGAACTCGCTAAAGTCGAAGACCTGCGGCGGACGTCCTGGCTGATCGTCGAAGCGCACCACGATCGGATCCAGGTCCAGGTCCCAAGCCATGACCGCCTCAGCCACGCCGTAGCTCTTTCTGCGGGGGCTCATTGGAGTGCCTGATAGAGGTCGTTGATTGAGCCGCTCAGCAGCCGCGGCTCGAGGCGGACGGCGCTGAGGTATGTGCTGGTCGTGTGCAGGCTGGCGTGCCCGAGCAGCAATTGCAACGTCTTCACTGCGTTGACGTGGCCGTCACCCTCGTGCCGGAGCCGTCGCGTCAGCGTGGCAAGCATGAAGATGGCGTACGTATGCCGCAGGCTGTGGAAGGTGGCCCTAACGCCCGCCTTGGTGCACGCCAGCGCGAACCGCTTGGTCAAAGTCTTGGCCGTGACGGGCTTCCCCTCGTCACCGATCCAGAGGGCAGAGGTGGTCGTTGGATCCACGCCTCGGCGCCGAAGCAGAGGTCCTCGCCACTCGCCGATGTAGCGATTCGTGCGGTCGATGATCGCGAGCGGTACCTGGAGGGCACGCCTGCGGCTGCCCTTGCCAACGATCGGGATCGCGACGAACGGCGCGTCTCCGAGCACGTGGCTGTCGGGGATGTCACTCGGTGTGAGGCTAAGGACTTCCATTCGCCGCGCACCGGTCGAGGCCGCCCAATCGGCGATGAGCGCATCGCGCGGTACGAGATGGGCGCGTACCCGCCGCAGGTCCTCCGCCGAGAGCGCTGATGGGATGTTCCGATACTCGCGAATGGTCAGATCGAGCGCCGGAGATACTCCGCTCGTATGCACGTGGGCGAGCAGATCAGCATCGCGGCTGATCGACGTACGAACCGACTCGTACTCGAATGGCAACTGCTCGATCAGCTCGTGGCGGAACGCCCAGTTGTAAAACATGGCCAGCCGTCGGAGACGGCCGTTAACGGTTCGCGGCGAATACGCTCGCCCAGTGACGGAGCTGGGGTGGTAGAGCATTTGGTTGCGGTACGCCCGTAAGTGCCCTTCCTCGATCTCGTCCCAGGCCCAGCCGTTCGCCTCGCACGTCTGCAACCAGTCGTAAAGGGCCTCGGCGTAGCTCCGCCACGTCTCTCGGCTGCGTGTCCGCCCTCGATCCAGAGCGACGTAGAACAGCCAGCGCTGCGGCCCCTCGAGGATACGCATGTCGTCGTTGAGGACGACTGGCACGCCCGCCATAGGAACGCCATGGTGTGCGAACGCTTTGTTCGTGTAGGTCAATCTCATATGCTCGGTTCTCACGGACGATGACGTGCCTTGAACGCTGCTCACCCGATCGTCCATCGCGCCGCGTGGCAGATTGTTCGTAGATCATCCAGTTGTCATACATACGTTCGTGTAGTTGTGTGATCGTTTGTCACTCACGTATGATGAGAGGCGGCATTTTTGCCGTCCCATTATGCGCACCCAGCGAGGACCTCGGGGTCAGTTCAGTAGCCTCTACGGGACCAGTACGCTGCGGCTCGGTGCAGGGTTCGCCTACCCAGCTGGTGGACCGCGCTACGAACGGTTGGTGTTCGATGCTGACGGGCAGCTCATTGTCCCGGTCAACGAGTGGTATCGCCTCAGGGAGGGCGTCGGTGCGACGCGAACGCGTGACACCTACCTGGCCGTGCTACGGCCCTGGTTCGGGTTCCTGGCCAAGCACGGCTATCCCTGGAATGCTCAGCCCGACGCGGTGCGAGAGTACACGCGGCTGTTTTTGCTCGAGGCCGGCTGTGCACTCCGAACAGGCGCAGTCGAGGGCTGGTTCGTGCAGCCGACGAACAAGTCGCCGATCAGCACCAACGGCCTGCACCTGCTGATCGCTGCGCTGCGCAGCTTCTACACTGTGATGCGGCGGGGCGCGTTCGATCCCCAGGACCAGCGCTTCCATCCGCTGTACGCCTACGAGAACCCGATGTACTCGAAGGTGTTGGTGGCGTGGCAGTCGGAGCACCGCAAGTGGACCCGCAACGCCGGTGCGCCGGACAACGCAGGTATCCGTTCCGTATCGCGTACTGAACAGGCGCGCCAACCGGTTGGCTTCTTCCAGGTCAAGCGGCAGCCGTTGGAGCCACCGGTGGCGCGCGATTCGGAGCCGACGCGGCTGGCCATTTTGGCTGGCGTGCGGTACATGATCGACCACGCCCCAGCGCGTGAGGCCGTCATTCTGCGCATCCTGCTGGAGAGCGGCGCGCGCGTTTCTGAGGTGCTTGGGCTGACTGCCGGAGGACTGCGGCGCGCGCACAACCCAAAGATTGGCATCGACGTCGCGGCGCTGGTACGCAACAAGGGCGAGCACACCCTGCGGAAGCCGATCTGGTGCTCGGCTGATACGCGCGAGCAGCTCCACCGCTACATTGCCCGCGAGCGGTCCCAGTTGGATAGGCAGGCCCGGACGAAGCTGGCGCAGCTCGGCGACGACGACCCGATCTTCCTCTCACGCCGCAAGAAGCAACTCGAGTACTCCGGCTTCTGCATCGTCTTCAAACGCCTGCTCGCCAGGGCGCAAAACCACTTCGCGACTGCCTCTCAGAGACCAGACGCGGTGCGCATAGCGCTGCCGGGCATTACGCCGCACACGATCCGCCATTTACACACCACCTTCCGCGTCAAGAAAGTGCGCGAGTTGTTCAGCAGCCCGGCCGAGCGTGAGCGGGCGCTGGAAGCGTTGGTCGACGATCTGGGCTGGCGGAGTGCCGAGATGCTCAAGACGTACGACCACGCCATCACCAGATCGGAGTTGAAAGAACTGATGGCGTCGTCGGTGCGCCAGATGCTGCAGGATGCGCCGCACGATGCCACGTCACTGGAGGCACTGTTGCGGCGCGGCGGGCAACTAGGACACTCCGCCCCGGCTGAAGATGGTCCAGCCGAGGCGACAATCCTGAGCGAGGAGGCGCGCCAGACGCTGGCGTGGATCGAGGCACTGGAGGAGTGATGATCGAGGCTCGACCGCTTCCGACCGAGACCAAGCTCGAGATTCTGCCGGAGCGAGATCCGCGTCTGGCGACTGGAATGCGCACACAACAGCAGCGGCTGGCTCAACTCAGCCCGGCCCAGCGGGCAGCCCTGGTGCTCGAACGGTACCCGCAACTGGGGGCGCTGCCGAACTGCGATTGGCAACGCTTGAGCGTGCACGCGACATTCAGCATCCTGTACGGCGAGTCGTCGCGGCACTTCGCGCGCCTGGAGTTGGCGACCCTGGCGCTCGTGTTGGCCTCAGCGGGTATCAGCGTCCAGTACGCGGTCGAGGTTGACAGTTGCGCCCGCAGCATCCTTGACCTGCTGCAACAACGCTTCGGGATCACCACGTCGCACGCGATCACGCTGGAGGTATGGGAAGCCTGGGGCCGCGACACCGACCTCATGCGAACGCTCACCACGCGCCTGCGCAAGTACGCCGCCGCGGTGAACCATCACCTGGCCGATTACCGCGAGCGGCTGAGCCGCGAAGACCTGGTGCGCATCGGCCATCTGCTGCTGCCGCCGTTACCAAAGCAATTTCGGTACCGCTTCGTGCCCGCGGCGGAACAGCAAGCCGCTGCGCAACGCAAACGCAAAGCCAAGACCGACGTCGTCAGCGAGTGCGCAACCGCCATCCTGGCGCTCATGCTGGCGCGCTATCCGTCGATGGACCGTTTCGTCCGCTGGTACCGCCAGCAGATCGAGCAGATTGAGGCCGGCCACCTGAGCATCCCGGCGCGCCTGGTGTACGAGGACGACCAACTGGATCTGCCCCGTCAACCCGGCCCGGATGCGGTGAGCGTCGCGGAATTACGCTGGCGGACCGCCCCCGTTCGTCTCGAGCTGACCATCTGGCGGCCATACGAGTTCAGCCAGCAGCGGTTGGCTGACCGGATCCAGCACGCGCCGAATGAATCGCAGGCGCGTCTGGTGGCGGTCAGGGCTCAATCCGAGTGGAAGGACCGGGCTGGGACTGGCATCCACGCGGACCCGCACGCCTTCTTCGTCGAGGTGCACTCCACTGACCGGATGCCGTGGTTCATGGGACCAGCAACTCGCTGGCATGCGCGGCTTATGCAAGACGGGCTGGTCGGAGATCGAGCCAGTGGCGGAGAAATTGGCGCGGGCCACGCTGGAGTCGGGACGCCCGTCGAGCGGCTGGTGAGTTACCTCGGGCGCGTGTTCGCGTCCGATCGCCAGTGTGCTGTGCGCCCAACGGCGGCCGGGGTGTGCTTCGAGCCTGAGGCCCTGTACCGCGGGGTGCTGTTCGGGACGGCCATCGTCACGCTGATGCTGACCGCCGACGCGCGTATTCACGAAATCCTGCAGATCAGCGTCGACCGCTTCGTCAAACCGGTCCGCATCTACGTCGTCAAGAACCCCGACGGCACACCCAAGCGCGATCCGGCCACCAACCGCATCGTCACGGACGTCATCGTCGAACAACGCCTCTTGCCGAAAGGCCGCCAGCGCGACGATCTGCGGCTGCAGTACGACGTCAGCGCCGCCCGCAGCCACTTGCAGGAGATGACGCGTCTGCTCAAAGCCGCGCATGGCGGCCTGGTGCCGGTCGTCTCCTATACCAACCAGCACCCGAAAGCTGGGCAGCTTGGCGCCGAACGGTACCTCTTTCAGTGGAACGGGCGACACCTCTCTCCGCAAACGGCGAACCACCTGATTCGTCTCGTCCTCGACGACGTCGTGCTGGTCGATCGGTCTGGTGAGCGGATCGACGTGACCAGCCATCTCTTACGCCATGCCGCGGCGACCGTCCAGCGGCAACACTACGGCGTGCCCCTGGAGCTTCTGGCCGAGGCGATGGGCCACACGCTGGGTGCCGACGGACAGGCGCCCGAAGCCACCCGCTACTACAGCCAGATGACGGAGGCGCAGAAGGCTGAGATCCGACACGACGCAATCCTGGCCATCACCGACGACGCCACGCTGGCCCTGCGCGTCATCGAGCCCGAGGCGGAAGCCAGGCGGATCGAACGGCTGATGGCGGAAGGGGATGAACGCACGCGTGAGATCCTCGAGCGCTACGGTGGTCTCCACCCGGTTACATTCGGGCATTGCGGCTTTCCAGGTCTGTGCGTGCGCGGCACCACGCGCGCGTTCTGCATCGGCTGCCCGTTTCTGGTGCGCCGACCCGAATACCTCGACCGCGTCGAGTTCGTGCTTGACGGCTATGTGAAGGCAGCTGACGCGCACGAGCGTATGGGCGACCTGGCCGGCGCTCGCGAACGAAAACGCATGATCGCCGAGCTCAAGCAACTGCGTCAGGAGATGCTGCTGCTGGCCGAAGCCGAGCGACACGGGACGTGGACACCGCGCTGGAGACAGCTGGCTTCGGGCATCGAGGCGTGAGATGAACGATCCCGAGGTAGCCGCAGATCCCTTCGCTCACTTGAAGCAGCGCGCCGCCGAACGCGCCGGCCGAACGGTAGAACGCCTGCGCGCGGGCATCGCCGCGCTGCGAACGGCGGAACAGAAGATCACCGCCGAGTCACTCAAGCAGGTCACGCGCGAACTTGAGCCGGGCTTCGCTGGACTGAGCTTTCAGGTGATCCGCAGAAATCCGCGCGCCTACGAGTTGTACCGCGAGGCCGCCAGCGCCTTTACCGGGTCAGCGACAGCCGACGACCAACCGCGCGGCAAACGACGACGCGTTCGAAAAAGTGCACGCCGAACACCACGCTCGTCGTACGACCCGCTGCAGGGTCTCGATAAACGCGACCTGGTGGGACGGATCCGAACGCTGCAGCAAGACCTGGCAACCGAGCGCCACCAGCGCGGTGCCCTGGCCTACGACCAGCAGACACTGCTGGCAAGGATCGTTCGTCTGGAGACGGAAATCGTCCTCCTCCAGGCAGCGCGATCTCACCCAGACTGACGCCGGAAACCTCCTTCTTCACAGACCGTCACTGACAGACGTACGCCTGAGTTGCTATCAAACGTGCCGACATACACCACCGACAAACGTATGTTCTACCAATCGGCGCTTGCAAGTGGTGTCTGTAGGCCTGCAGAGGCACGGCCAGATAGTGCTCGAATTTGATGAGAACGAGACGGCACGCGTCCGCGGCGTCTTCCTTCGACGCAGCCCGACTGAGTCAATCCGGACGATCACCAAGCCACTTTGATCCGTGATCGGCGTGGTGAGTGCGCCTACTTCCAGCCCTCAAGCTTCGGTACGTCCGCAAAGTAATCTCCGTGGAACGCTGGCACGCCCGTGGTGAACTCAGTGGCGAGTCCAAGCAGTAGGTCAGAGTACCGATCGATGAGCTGCACAGGAGCAACATAACTCTCTAAGTAGCTCCAAACGGGTGGGTCGTCGGGGTCGCCTTTTCGCCCATCCAGGAAATGAAACTGCTGGGCCAGGTATTGGCCGATGACTACGTCTGACCGGTCAAGAGTGAATGGGCGACCATTCTGGTCGAGAATCTGATCGGCAATCTCGCGCATCGTAAGTAGGTCGGGGTAGAGATACTCACTGCCATCGCCTCGGGCGAGGAAACCGCCTGCTTCCTTACCCATTCGAGCGAGAAAGCATTCGTACACGCGCGGTAGACGGCGCAACCCTTGAGCGTCAGCAACTTCTTGAATCTCAACCGCGGTGCATCCGACAAACAATCTCACGGGGTTGGCCGCTGGTCCGCCAGCCTCCAAGACCTGCACCACCCCATCGACCGCCTCACATCCAACGAGCACAAATGACATTGTCGGCACCTGCGGCCAGTCCGTAAATCTCGCCGGAAGTCAATGAACGGCCGCCACCGCTGCATGTTCACATGACACATGACAGTAGGGGACCTAACACCACTTTGCTGTTACCCATCCCATAGCTTCAGACGTGGCTGGTCCGATTGCCGAGCTGCTCAAACGTGCGGGCCCCGAGGAGTCGGCGATCAAATCGCGGTGGCAGCACGACGCCGTGCCGCCGTGGCATCCTGTCGAGCCGACAATTGTGTGCGAAATCCGCGTGACCAATCTTGACCTCGGACGTTGGGCGAGATTCCCGGTGGCTTTCCTTCGGTGGCGGCCCGACCGCTCAGTCGACGACTGCGGGCTTGACCAGCTCTCGTTGTAACTGACTTACCCTCACCATCACGCCAGCCTTCGGCCGACCATTTCCAGGTAGCGGGCATATTGACCACGCGTCTCCGTATCGGCCGGGCACGCAGAACAAGCGCGGGCCGCCGTGCTGAGCGATGCACCAAGAGAACTGTTGCCATCCGCCTGCACGAGCTTGGGCGCAGAACCGACGGGCGGCTTCTGGACACCACCCAACCTGGCTGACGAAAGCGCGTGCACCAACCAACTCTCTAGAACCTGGCTTGTTAGCAGCGCGTGGGCACCCGCGGCGCGCACGAAGACATCGGGCTGCGTCAGTCAGGGTGGGTTGCCCGATCCAGCCTGCACACCGGGTGCCATTGACCCTGCAGTGAACCAACGGGCGCCAGGCCCTGGAGCTGGCGCCGCACCGGGCGATCTTTCCCGGACTCGCGATCATGTTGGCGGTCCTGGGGTTCAATCTCCTCGGCGACGGGTTGCCCGACGTGCTCGATCCCCGGCTGCGGCGGTGATCTTTCGCTGGCGCCGGCTGACCTGCCAGCGGCGGCTCGGTTGATGGCCGAGTCGTGTTTTGGCAAACGTGCCGTTCACCCGCTGCACCAGTTGGGCGTTGTCGTTCGCGAGCTGGTTGAACCGCTGCGCGACTTCGTCCAACTCCGCGTATCTGGCCTGAACGACGTCCGCGGCCATGCGGCTACCCCCGGGACACTCTTACCCCCAACAAACTTGGCACAAGCCGACGTGGCAAGCTTCCTGGCCCGCTTATTTTTCCAGGACCGGGCAATCTCGGCAGCGTGGGCCAGAAAATGACGGGCAGATCGTTGGCGGCCTGGGCTACCGCCAGCGCTTCATCGAGGTGAGTTCGGGCCAGCCCATACGATCCGCGCGCGCTGTGCAGGATCCACTTTTCTGAACTGGACTCCATCAGCGTTTGAAGTTTGCCCTGAGCAAGCGTCCCGCGGGCCTCTCGCCAGTTCCGGCCAGGCTTGGATATGAACATCGAGGTCGACCAGCAGGGCAACCACTCACGATTTCGTTCCTCAATCCGCCTTGAGAAGTGCAACCGTGGCTGCCGCCAGGATTCTCGAGCAGCCGCCAAACCCGTCAGCGAACTTCGATCGGACGGACCGACGTCTCGTTGCCACACGTCATTCGCAACTCTGCCATGCCAGGCGCAAGATTGGCGGAGTGAGCCACGACCGCGCCATGGCCCCCTCGTGGCTCACGGGCCGGGACTCACAGCATCTTCGATCCCAGCCTCTTATTGAACACCCAGACCAATGGCGACGGCAGCCTGAGCGCCAGGTTCAACTTTGTGGTCAGACCGCCTGACCTTCGGTCGCTGCGGAATTGTTCACCCTCCGAGATGGTTATCCAGTTTCGACAGCAATGACCTTTCCAACCAACGAGTACAACGCCAAACTCATCGAAACGTTCCGCGCCAACAACGGGGCGATGCCAAACGGCGCGCCGCTGCTGCTCCTGGGCACGACGGGTGCCCGGAGCGGACAGCCGCGGGTGAATCCGCTGGCGTATACGCGCGACGGTGACCGCTACGTCATCATTGCCTCCAAAGGCGGCTACGCCAACAATCCGGACTGGTTCCACAACCTGGTCGCCAACCCGGAGGTGACAGTCGAAGTCGGCGACAAGTGCTTTCCTGCACGGGCCATCGTCACCGCAGGACCGGAGCGCGAGCGATTGTTCAACGCGCAGGCTGCGCTCATGCCGAACTTCGCCGAGTACCAGACGAAGACAACGCGCAAGATCCCCGTCATCGTCCTGGAGCCGATCACGACGCGCTAACCTGAACTCGTTGCGAGTTAAGCGCGTCGAGATTCAAGACCGGGATGGTGCGCCCGTTCGTCATCGACGCGGTCCACTGGGTCCCGGTTCCGCAGAGAGCCGCGGTGTGCGTCATCGCTCCGCGGCATTTCCGCAAGGCGGGCAGGTTCGATGTCACCGGCCATCAGGCGGCGGTGCTGCTGCGATGGCGACCGCCCTCGCCAACGAGCGATACCTCCTCTGCCCGGACGGCAGCCACCTCGCACTCTACGACGAGCAGCAGGTCTACTTCGAAGGCCTGATCCAGTTCATTCGAGACGTGGCTGCGGGTCGCGCCTGATCCGCTCTGCTGGGCCATTACCCGACGGGATGCTCAAGATGGAATTTGCTTGAGCGGAGTTACCCTTTAGAGCGCGGCTGCCTCGCACACGACCGTCTCGCCGAGTAGCAAAATCGGTTCGATATCACTTGCATCCGGCATATGGAAGGTGACATATTGCGAGCCCGCCTGGCCGTAGCGGCGGAGTCCTTCGAGAATCTGATCCGGTGTGCCAACCAGGTCAAACTTGTCGCCGTGGCGCTCTTTTTTCGCTGCTAGCTCGCGCTCGCTGGAGGCAATCAGGATCCCAACATCATTCGACCGGGTCACCGCATCGGGCGACCTGCCGACACGCTCGCAGTGCTGGCGCAGCACGTCGTATCTGTGGCGGACGACGTCCGGATTGCCGCCGACGTTGCAAAAATCCGCGTACTGCGCCGCCAGCCGCAGGGTGACCTTCTCGCCACTGCCACCGATCATGATGGGTGGGCTTCAGCACCGGCATCGGATCGTTGTAAGCGCCATCCACCGTGTAGTGCTTCCCGCTGAAGCTGGCCGGGCGCTCGGTCATCACCAGATCGACGATCTGGACCGCTTCCTCGAGCATTTCCATACGGTCGCGAACTGATGGAAATGGCCAGCCATAGGCGCGAAACTCCGGCTCATGCCAGGCCGCGCCAAGGCCGACAATGGTCCGCCCATGGGCAATGACGTCGAGCGTCGTCAGCATCTTCGCCAGCAGGACCGGGTTGCGATACGGAACGCCAACCACCAGTTCGCCAATCCGGATACTTGACGTGCACGCCGCGATTGCGCCGAGAACGACGAAGCAATCGAACACCGGCACTTCCTTCTCAGGATGTTTGTCATCCGGAAACATGAAGTGATCGGCGAGCCACACCGAATCCAGGCCGGCCTGCTCGCACGCCCGAGCCGCGGCAAGCGTGGTATCCCAGTGATTGCCGTGTGTGCTCGGCGAGTAGCTAGCAAGCTGTTGTCCTAGTAGCACGTACTTTTCCTTACGCTGACCATGGTAACCAGGCCGAGCCAGTCAGAAGCGAGGGGCAGGCCGACTGTTCGGCCCGTTGCTTTTGGTCTGCAGGCGATCACGCCGGGTGATCCCGCTTATCTACTGCTCCAGGCAGCCGGCAGGCAAACAATCACACCCCCGGACCTGGCGGCCAAGCGCGCCGAACTGTATCTCGACGATCCGGCAGTGGTTCGTTATTTGACCTGGCTGGCTGCCGCAGCACGAGGAGACTTCGGGCGCTCGTTTCGTTCGTACACGCCCGCGACTCAGCTGTACGCGGACCGCGTCGGGCTCGAGCAAGCAGTGGCAGCCGCCTGAAGGGCTGACGCCAGAGGATGTGCTGCTGTTATCGACGCTGTGACGACGGAGCGTGATCGGCTCCTTCCCGCGCATCCTGTGGGCGACCGTGACCCGCATCAGCGCGGTACTCGCACTGCGGCCCGTGGACCCCCGCCGCGATAGTCTCGTCTGCCGACCCTGAATAGTCCCAGTCGCCTGACCAGGCGTGTTTTTCTCGCCGCGGGCCAAACGGATCTCCCTGGGGCGTTGCTACTCTGGGCCAAGAGAAGTTGAGGAGCAAGTGACACAGCTGAGGATGGAGACGCGAAATGATTGAACGAGAGCGGGAGCCGGTTACCACGCTATCGGCTTTCAGCAGCGACAATGCGGTCCCGACGACATGGGAGCAAGGGCGCAAAGACCTCCAGGACGCCGAGCTGTACTGGTTGTCGACAGTTCGTCCGGACGGGCGCCCGCACGTCACCCCGCTGCTAGGAGTCTGGCTGGCCGGTGCGTTGTACTTCTGCACCGGACCCAGCGAACGTAAGGCCAGGAACCTTGCGCAGAACGCGCACTGCATCCTCACGACCGGTTCCAACAGACTCGATGGTCTCGACATCGTGGTCGAGGGTGATGGTGCAATAGTGAGCGACAAGGCCGAGCTGCGAAACGTCGCGGATACCTACGAGTCGAAGTATGGCGCCCATTTCACGGCACCCGAGGGCACCTGGTTCGGTCTCGGCGACTCCATGAGGAGTGGTCAAGCGCTGGTGTACCGAGTCATTTGGAGTTGACCCGTAAGCGTGGACACCTGAGCATTAGGGGTGGCAAGCCCCTGACGAGGAGTCCACATGCCGAGAACGCGACCGCCCTACCCGCCAGAGTTTCGCGCGGAAGCGGTTGAGCTAATTCGTTCCGGGACCAAGAGCATTCGCGAGCTGAGTCGC
>DATGEP010000308.1:0-4388 GCA_035310125.1 Ktedonobacterales bacterium | reverse complement strand
AAGAATGGCTACCCCATGGCTGCGCTTGGCGGTACGCTGCAAAACGACATACTCAAGGAGTACAGCGCACAGAAAGAGTTTCTTTTCCCGCCTGAACCATCGCTGCGCCTGGTCACGGATACCGTCGAATTTGGCACGCGCTACATGCCGCGCTGGAATACCATCAGCATCAGTGGTTACCATATTCGCGAGGCCGGAGCAACTGCCGTACAGGAACTGGCCTTCACCATTGCGGACGGCCTGGCGTATGTAGATGCTGCCCTCAAGAGAGGCTTGAAGATCGATGAGTTCGCACCGCGCCTGTCCTTCTTCTTCGACGTACACAACGACTTCTTCGAGGAGATTGCCAAGTTCCGCGCTGCCCGGCGTATCTGGGCGCGCGAGATGCGCGAGCACTACGCCGCTGCGGACGAGCGCTCGTGGATGCTCCGTACCCATGCGCAGACCGCCGGTGTCTCACTGACGGCGCAGCAACCCGACCTTAATGTCGCCCGCGTCGCGCTGCAAGCGATGGCCGCCGTCCTGGGCGGCACCAACTCGCTGCATACCAACTCGCTGGATGAGGCGCTGGCCCTGCCCACCGAGAAGGCGGCCCGCATTGCCCTACGCACACAACAGATCATCGCGGCGGAGAGCGGCATCACGAATACGGTGGACCCGCTGGCAGGCTCCTACTTCATCGAGGCGCTGACCAACGAGACAGAACGGCAGGCGCTCGCCTACATCAGCCAGATTCGCGAGCTGGGCGGCGTCCTCGAATGTATCCGCAATGGCTTCTTCCAGAAAGAGATTGCCGAAGCGTCGTACCGCTTCCAGCAGGAAGTCGAGGCGAAGCAGCGAATCATCGTCGGCGTCAACGACTATGTGATGGACGAGGAGACGCCTGTTCCCACGCTCTATGTGGATCCAGCGAAAGAGCGCATTCATCTGGAACGCCTCAACCGTGTGCGCCGGGAGCGCGACAACGAGCGCGTTGGCGTGACACTCGCGGCGCTGGAGCAGGCCACGCGCGGCACCGAAAACACCATGCCGTACATCCTCGACTCCGTGCGCGCCTACGCCACGATGGGCGAGATCATGGGCGTGTTCCGCAAAGTCTTTGGCGAATACACCGAGATGTCGGTATACTAGCCTACGACGCTCAAGCGAGCGCGACATCGTTTCCCGCGGACGCTTCATACAACAAACCTACAGGCCACCGATGGGACACCAATCGTACGAGGTATCCCGCTTCAGAGCGGCAACTCGTACCACTGCCGCCCCACTGGAGCGCCCGCTCGTCGCTCCCGCTCAGAGACGCCGGCCGAGACTGGCGAGAGATCAGACGAGCGGGTCAAGCTCGCCCCTCGATGCGCTGACGTAGCTCCTCAGCTTGTGCCTGAATCTCGGTGAGTGTGGCGCGGATGGTGGCGACACGCTCGCGCTCGACGCGAACGAAGCGCGTATAGGGAGCAAGCGCCTCGCGCAGATGGTTGACACTCGTTTCAAGCTCGCGGTCAAACTGTTCTTGAAGCGTGGCGGAGAGACGCGCGGCAAGCTGGTTTGCGCCAGCATCGAACTGAGCTTTGGCGCGGCGGCGGCGATAGGGTAGAATGCCGAGGCCCAGGCTGGCGAGAACGAGCGCCATGAGAATGCCCGTGAAGTCCGCGGCGGCGGTGCCAATGAGGACCGTGACTCCCACACCCAGACCGACCGCACCCACACCGGCGGCAGCCGTCTGTGCCACCGCGCCACGCAGCGACCCGGCAAGGCGTTGCGCTTCGGCCTCGCGGTCGTAGCCACGCACAGCACTGTCGGCAGCCACGGCAACACGCTGAAGCACGGCGCGGCGGTTGAGATCGAACGCGACGCCGACACTGCCTATGACCCGCTCATCGCTGGCGGCGCCGGCATCGCCCAACGCGGACCGCTGGCGGCGCCGGCCAACATATTCGTTGACCTGCTGGAAGAGACGATGCTCGGAGTCGGCCATCCAATCAGTAAGATCAGCGACAGTCGTCTCGATCTGCACGGGTGTGCTGGCGATGACATCCCGCTCAAAGCGGGCACGCACCTGCTCGCCGCGCACGAGATCGGGGATACGAGTCAGCCGCACAGTATCGTCGAAGAAGCGATCGCCGCGCTGGCGCATCTCCAACACAATCGCCTGGACGGCACGGAGACGCTGCTCGAAGGCGGCGCGCATATCTTCGGCATGGGCGGCAAGCTGGACATCAATGTTTTCAACCGTGCGTGCATCTTCGTCCAGCAACGCCTGGCGGCGGGCGGCGGCTTCGCTGTAGGTGTGAGCGAGACGCCGCATCACACCGAGCGGGCTGAGGAGCTTGAGACGAGCTCGGCCTTCGTCGTCCAGCGTACGCAGCAAATGATCCCGCAAAGCGCCCATGCGGCTGGCTTCCCAGAGCGAGACGCCCTCGCTGCCGGCGGACGCCTCACGCGCTTGCTGCGCGAGACGCGCGGAGATTGGAAAGATGTCAGGCGTGGCGCCAAGCAAGGCGATAGCATTTTGACGGACGAACGCGGTAA
The DNA here is from genome assembly GCA_035310125.1 of Ktedonobacterales bacterium. Taxonomy (GTDB): domain Bacteria; phylum Chloroflexota; class Ktedonobacteria; order Ktedonobacterales; family JADMIN01; genus DATGEP01. The sequence continues at coordinate 1,862 of DATGEP010000308.1, read as the reverse complement.
CCTCCGCGGCATCGTCGGCGGTATCCAGCAGGTCAACCTTGTTGAGAACGAGCACGACCTTCTTGCCCCAGTCGCGAATGCGTTCGAGGAACTGCCGCTCGCTTTCAGTAAACGGGCGATCGCTGGACGTGACAAAGAGGATGAAGTCGCTGCGCGGGATGAACTCGGTAGTGAGCTGCTCATGATGCCGCAGGACGGCATTGGTGCCAGGAGTATCTACGATAGCGACGTCTCGCAGGAAGCTCGCGGGATGGATGAGCACCTCAATGCCATCAGGACGAAGATGCGCGCTGGCCTCCTCACCGTAGCGTAGCAGGGTAACGTGGGCAGTCGTAGGCGTCACGCCCTCGGCAAGAACTCGCTCACCGATGAGCGCATTGATAAAGGCGCTCTTGCCGGCGTTGAACTCGCCCGCGACGACCAACAAGAACGGCTCCTCAAGAGACTGAGTAGCCCGGCGTAGGGTCTCGGCATCCTCAGCGGAGGACTCAAAGCCTCGCAAACAGACATCCAGGCGATCCGCAACCTGGCGCTCCTCTTCGAGGATAGCAACTTCGCGCTCGCGGAGGATGGATGGAGAAAGAGACATGTCACGCGCTTTCACTAAGAACGAGTTAGCAGTCAAGATTACGCTTGACACGACATAAAGTTGTAACGAAGAGCGACATACGCGCACACTCGTCAGTCCATCGCAGCGCCTGTTACCCGAGAGTCCTATCTGACGTTCTAGATAATAGAAAATATGTTCTACTATCATAGCGGGACGCCGTGAGGTGAAGAAAGCCTCTCTGGCGACCGGCGAGCGCGTAGATATCAAGGCATTCATGACTGGAGGCTGGCGATGCATTTCTGGTGGAGCGAGTGGTCACTTCCAAAGGCGCCGCGAACGCAGACGCGACTTCGCGTGACGCAGGCCGTCGAAGCGGCACGGATGGCGCAAGCGGGCGTATCGCGCGGTCTTGGAAGCGCGCGCGTGGATGTAGCAATTGCCCATTCAATGGAGGTGGTGGAGCGCGCCGCCATTTCGGGTCCATTGAAAAAGGCGACCCGGCGCGCACAACGTGGGCTCTCGCCTGATCTCTTGTGGGCGACGGCGCGCGCGGCACGCGAATCTGGCCGCGAGCCAGAGGAAGTCTGGGCGGAGGCGCTGCGGACATGGCTGGCAAGCCGGGATTCTGGCCGGGAGCAGGCGGGAACGCGGCCACGCTCGATAGATGGAAGGCGGCAACGAATCTGGGAAGAGATTGACGATACGCTGGAGTCGCTACGAGCAGGATAAGTGTCAGAGCGTTTTGCGAAAGACGTACGAGGTCTTGACCGGCTCGTAGCCAAGCCGCTCATAGAAGGCGTGCGCGCCGGCGCGCATAACGCTAGACCAGAGACGCAGCTCGTCGTAGCCGCGTGCTTCAGCCCACTGCTCCGCCTGGGTGAGAAGCGCGCGGCCTACTCCCTGCCCACGGCGGCGCTCGTCTACAACGATCCCGCCCACCTGCGCGAACGGATCGGAATCGAGGTAGACGCGACCGACGACATGAATCCAGCCCATGATGCGCTCGTCGCCATCTTCCGCGACGAAGAGCGCGTTCCCAGGCTGCTCCATCAGCAGACCAAGCCGGTGGACGATCTGAACAGTGGTCGCGGGATAACCGAGCTGTTCGGTAAGTGCCGCCACTTCTTCCGCATCGGAGGCCATCATTGGACGTATGTGCATAGTACGACCCGTTAACGCAGAAGTGTGTGGATATCGGGCCAGCCATAGGCCACTTCATCCACCTGAATGCCACCTACAGGAGTCTGTTTCGTACCAAGGAGGCATCCACCAAGCGCTGCGTAAAAGCGTCGGGATGGATTACTGGCAAGCA
>DATGEP010000307.1:0-1877 GCA_035310125.1 Ktedonobacterales bacterium | reverse complement strand
ACGGGGGGCTGCAATCACCCCTGAATGTGGAGAGGTGGAGGACACGTGGGATACGGTATTTCGGAGTATACGCTGGTGTTCCAGCGCGTGCCCATTCCAAGCGGCAGGGGAACGGCGCATGAGTGGCGTGTGGTGCGTCCCGCGCAGGACACGCTTGCGTCCAGGCATGCGCATACGCAGCATGCACGCCCCGATGGTATCGCGGCGATGCTGGCGGTGCCGATCTGCTCCGCGCTGGCGCTGGATAGCGCGGCCTATGAGTGGTTTCTCAATGCGAGCGGTGTGCTGGAGGATGTGCTGCGGCTGCTCCAGCCAGTGACGCTGCGCGACAGTGAGGCGGTGGAGACGGCGCGCAAGGAGATTCAGGCGCTGGTGATGGCGGCGGAAGTGCAGCATATCGTGGACCGCATGCCGGCGTAGGGAACCTCTACTCCCAACCCCGTCCCGCCTCCGCCAGAGAGCACGCGATGCCGCGGCGGGTAGCCCTTTCCGTGCGCGGCGAGGGGAAGCACCGGCGCGTGTCATGCCATTACGACCCAACTGGCGTCTCGTTTCTACGAGAGGCACGAGAGTTTCAGGCGCAGGAGATGGCCTGTTACTCCGTGCCTTCGCTGTGCGTGATACCTGCGAAAGGAGCGCTCGCCATGACGGTATTGGTGTGTCGCTTCACCTGTGTCGTCCGCGAAGCGCTGCACCTGACCATGCACGCTTGATGGCTCCCACGTGCTAATCGTCGCAGCACGGCTAGCACGTGGGAGCATGTGCGGGTACAACAGATGTTCGTGGACGTATCTAAGCGAGGAATGGATGATGTATCTCTGATCCCCAATCATTCTCGCCCCAGCCAATCACTCAAGGGAAGGCACATATCACACACATGTCGCGAAGCCACATCGGCCTAATTCTGACGATAGCGGGCACCCTCCTGGTTATTGTCGCGTTTTTCTCCCCATGGCTGGATGTGTTCAAGCTCAATGATCCGAGTTTCCACTTTCTCAAACAGGGATACAGCCCCTGGATGGTACTTGGAAACGGGCGGCTTGGCACCTTAGGCATGACCACTTGGGCATACCTCCTTCTCATCCTCGCGATGACGTTAAGTAGCCTAGCGCTTGCACTTGCGCACGCACCGCGCATTCGATCTCGAGCTAGTCTCATCGCCCGCATCTTGGCGGTGGCGAGCCTCGTCATGATAGTGGTATCTGTTCCCGCCGTTATCCTCGATCTTTCCTTCTTTTGGCCCTACCTTAATGTCAACCTCGACTACGGTGTCTATCTTGCGGGAACTGGAACTTTGAGTGTGCTCGTTGGCATCACCATCAGCGGGACGAAGCAGTCGTGACTCCGAGCGACTCCATCGCCATTAACGACGGGCAATCGGTGAAGACCCGGCACAGCGGGCGGCGCCCCTTCGTCAGAATTGGTGGAGACGGGCTGGCGAGACGACAGCGGTAGATGAGGGCGACTACTCCATGCCCACGCGGGCGGTGAGGAGGCCGCCGCGCCCGCCGTAGAGGCCGGCGCAATAGGACAGCAGATCGCGCAGCAGGGGGACGGATTCGAGCATGCGGCGCTCGCCGACGAGGATGAGCTTGCGCTGGGCACGGGTGAGCGCGACGTTGAGGCGGTTGGGATCGGCGAGGAAGTTCATCCCGCGCGTATAGGGCGATTCCATGACACGCCCGCCGAAGGAGAAGAGGATGACCTGGCGCTCGGCGCCCTGGAAGCGGTCTACCGTATCTACGGCGATGCCGCCGATATCGCGGAGGGAGAGCCGCTGGCGAATGGCGGCGACCTGCGCGCGGTAGGGGGCGATGACGCCGATCTGCTCCGGCAGCACGCCAGCTTCCAGCAGCGCGCGGACGAGCCTTGAGACG
>DATGEP010000306.1:0-19437 GCA_035310125.1 Ktedonobacterales bacterium | reverse complement strand
CACGGAGATAGACTCCAGATCGGGCATGCGCTGCCCCAGCAGTTGCAGGCCATTGGGAAGCTGGTGTGTATAAAATTCCGCGCTCGTCGCGCGGGAAACCGGAAGCGGAGATGCCATGCGATATCCTCGTCTTTCTGGGATAGTGCCTTGTGGACTGGATGATAGCCCGCGCGTCCCGGCTCTGTCAAAGTGAAGAGCGTTTGTACACACTCCCCTTTCCTTCTCCGTGTCTTCGTTCGTATACTAAAGGGAACACAGATGCGGATCTACGAAAGGGGCTGTATGGCCAGGAGTGGGCGCACGGAACACAGCATTCCGGGAGATCGAGAGCGACGCGACAGCCAGACGCAACAGCCGGCGCCCGCGCAACGCCACATACCACGCCGCTCGAGCCGGCCGCACGCAGCGACCCCTCCTGCTGGCTCGCCATCCACTCCGCTGAACGATACGCGCGGGTATCTGGGCGCAAGCGCTCCCCCCGTGCCTGCGCCAAACTGGAAGCGGCGCCTCTATATTGACCGCCCCGCCGATCTCATTGCGCTTGCCGCTGAGCTTACATCCGCCCATCTGCTCGCCATTGACGCCGAATTCAGCCAGGTCTACGTCCGTGGCCCGAATGACCCTGCCCACCGTCTCGCGCTGCTCCAGCTCGCCATAGATAACGATGCCAGCGTCTCCTACGTCGTAGATACCCTGCGGCTTGCCGATCTTTCGCCACTGCAAGCCGCGCTGGAGCGCCCCAGCATCCTGAAACTCTTCCACGGCATTGGATCCGACGCCCGTGTGCTCGCCACACGCGGCCTTGTCGCTCAGCACACGCTCGACCTCGAAGCCGTCAGCCGCTCCATCTTCGGCCAGCGTGAGTCCGGCTTGCAGGCGATGCTCCTTCGTGCGTGCGGCGTTCACCTGGACAAGAGTCTCCAGCGCGCCGACTGGTCCCGCCGTCCGCTCACGCCTGCCATGGTGGCCTACGCCGCCCATGACGCCGAAATGACGCTCGTGCTGTACGACTGGCTGCGCGCCAATTACGCCTGGGCCATCGCGCTTCACGAAACGGTCGCCGTTGAGCTACCGTCCGCCGTCGCTGCCTGGATCGTGCCCTATCTGGAAGGTGCGCGTCCCCGCCCCGTTGTCTATGCTGTTGCCGATGCTGGCGTTGCCGATGATGTCGCCGCCCAGGAGCGTGACCTTCGTGAGGCGCTTACCGCCGTGGCCCATCCTACACAGCGCGCCCGCGTGATGCGCCTCATCACTGATCTGGAGCTTGCCACGCTGGCCCCTGATCTGGAACCCTACCTCGACTCCCCCGCCTCCGAAGAGCGCGCCGGTGCCGCGCGTGCCGCTGGCCGTCTCCACGCCAGGGGCAGTGTTGGGCGCATCCGACCACTCCTCGAAGATCCCATCCAGGATGTTCGCCAGGCTGCACGCATTGCCCTCGATAATCTCGCCAGTGCCCCTTCCGCCCGTTCGACACGCCCCCGTTCCACCGGCGCCGTCCGGTGGACCAGCCAGTCAACGCGCGACTCGGCGGCGCCCGCCGCCGGAGGCTGGCAGGCCGCGCTGCGCGCCACCTTCGATCTCCCCGACACAGACGATGAGAGTGATCCTTCCACCAGTGGATAGACCACGACCGGCGATGTCTCTCCTATCCCGCTTGACGCTGTTGGGTGGCTCTCTATTCCGGTCATTTCCGCTACAGCGACCAGCACACCCAATGGCACATCGTCACCGGCCCACAGTGCTACGCCAACACCCCCGACCGCTCCCACCTCCGGCACGGCTACGCCTGATCCATCACCCCATCCCACGTCGCATCACTAGCCGTTGAATGGTCAATCCATTCCGCACGATCCCATATCAATCTCTGTCTTGACATCCCTTCGCATTGCGGGTACTATTCGTATACCGACTAGATAGTATGCGAATGAGCGCAGTGGCTCATACAGGAGGAACGTTGTCATGCCAGAGGTTACCGATACCTACGAATTCGCCGTCGAAGGTACACCCGAAATCCTCGTTCGTAACCGCGCCGGCAGCATCGTTATCGCGCGCGGGGCAGCCCGCCAGGTCAGTGTGCGCGTCACCAAACGCGCACAGGGCCGCCTGCTCGGTCGTCTTACAGGAGACGATCTCGCCAGGCTCATCGTCAACGTCACCCAGCAGGATAACCATATCCGTGTCGAAACTGACCAGCGCGACCTGGGGTTCTCGTTGAAAAACTGCCAGGTAGACATCACCATCACGGCTCCCACCGAGTCCAACCTCGATCTCCATATGAACGCAGGCAACGTGGAGATTCGCGACATCACTGGCGTCATCGCGAGCGTCATCAACGCGGGAAATTTCGATGCCTTGCATATGCTTTTGGCCGGACACTCAACGCTGACCGTCAATGCCGGGAACCTCATGCTGGAAGGCGCCGTTACGCCGGGTGCTGCTCTCGACGCCGAAGTCAATGCCGGCAATCTCGTTCTTCGCCTTCCCCATGAGACGCCTGCCTACTTGGAGGCGCTCGTCCATGTCGGCTCCATAGATGTGGGCGGCTGGCCCATCAGCGTCTCGCGCCGCGTCGTTCGTCAAGAAGCCACTGGCGCGCTCGGCAACAATCCTCAAGGTACATTGCGCTTGCGTGTCAACAGCGGCAGCATCAGCATGCGTGCCGCGTAAATGCGATGAGTGCGTCTCACACTGTCAGTGCGTCCCTGAAGTCATTGGTGACGGCTTCTGGCCGCTTTTGACCGTTTTTGACCACATCTGACCGCTGGAATCCCCACGGTTCATATGCTACACTCCGCGCATTAGATGTAGTGATCTCTATCGTGCGCGGAGGGTGGCACATATGGGTATCACCAACACGCTCCCCGGCTTTCCGCTCGTCTCCCAATTGCACGAGCCGACGATGGATCGCTTCCCCGACGAGAACGCCAATTGGAACTGCGTCGCCGCCTCGCTCTCCGCCGGCCTGATGTATCTGCTCAAGCGCCCTTTCGACGGCGACGAGATCAAAGATGCCGTCTACGGCCAGGGCTACACCGGCGCCCAGGCCGCCGTCCGCTACGTCGCCTATTGCGCCAGTCAGGGCGTCGCGCTCGCCCCCTATAACAACGCCAGCGGCTGTGGTCTCGTCGCGCACATCCACAATGAGCTGCTCGCCATTCGTCCCGTTGTGCTCACGATGCCCTCGCAATGGGGCATCCCTCCACCCGACCCCCTGCATCCCGCTGGCAGTACGCATGTCGGTATCGCCGCCGGCTGGGGCTCCGGTTGGCTGCGCATTATGAATCCCTGGGGTGGCTTCTGGCACGACGGTGACGATGCCTACTGGGCCGCTCGGCTCTGTTTCGGGCAGGTCTGGAGTATGGCCCCCATCCACTCAGGAGGTGGACCAATGGTTCCCAACGGTTGGCACGACGACGGCGCGACCCTCACCGCGCCCAATGGCAAGCTGGTTGTTCACGGCTTCCGCGATTTCGTTCTCAACTATCCCGGCGGATGGGATGCCGCCAACCAACCCTGCGCGCCGGAGCTAGGCGGTGTTACTCCGGCAAATCCAGTAGACCCCAAGGGGTGTGGCGGCAGCGTTCAGTATTTCTACAATAGCCTGCTCGTCTGGCAGAGCTGCGACGACCATATCTTCCTGACCTACAGCGGCGCCACCGCCTACCTGTGGTTGCAGCAGTATCAGACGAGCCAGACTGCCCTCGACGCGGCGAACGCGCAGATCACTCAGCTTCAGCAGCAAATCATCCAGCTCAAGAGCACCGGCGGCGGCGATCCTGTCGGCGCTCAGGTCAAGACTGATTTGAAGCAGTGGCTGAATAGCTAGCGGCCAGTCCAGTGTGGCTTTGGGATCGGGTGGGGGCCGGCAGGAATGCCGGCCTGCGGGCAGGAATGCCCGCGCCACCGCACACTCTTAGTGGTTTGCCTACGAGGTGAAAGTTCCGTTCACCACGAAGAGAGAGTCCGCTTTGTGTGGCATGTCCGGATGGGCGGCGTTTCACGAATCGCACCCAGCGGAAAGCTGATAGCCTGGAGGGGAATTGCCATGAACGTCTTTGCACAGGCCCGCAACAACCTCAACCTCACGCCTGGCCAGCGCGCTTTTCTCAAGCTCGTCGAGGGTTTCATCGTCGCGGGTATCGTCGCGGCCCTACCTGCCATCTCCCAGGCCCTCGCCGCTCAGAGCATCAACTGGTCGCAAATAGTGCGCACCGCCGCCGCCACCTTCAGCGTCGCGGCTTTGCTCGCCGTTACCAAGTATCTGAAGGCGCAGAACGACCCGCCTCTCGCCACCGTCGCCACCACCGTCGCCCAGGCCGCCGTCTCCGATATTCCGCGATGGGCGGGCATTCCCTCCTTCGATGTTGTTCCCGCGGTGGCATCCGCTGGCGCCGCCGATCTCCCCGCGCCCGCGCCCCCAGCCGACGCGCCGGTTCCCGCGGCTGTGGCGGTTTCCTGATCGGAGCCGGCTCTCGTAAGGCTGTTGCGCCTGCGCTGCCCTCAGCTTTGGTGTACGGAGTGGCCCGCCCCAAAGGAAGCGACGTTCCAGGAGCGGACCGAAAGCGCGGGAGCGGCACTGAAGCTCGTCTGCCAGGAAAAAACCGTGACAGGCGACAGCCGCGCGCAAAGAACCGCGAGTGCGCATCCCACTAGCCTTGCTCGGCGAGCGGCTCCAGGTCGGCAATGGTGCGCTCGATGAGCTCCACACCCGCGCGCAGGGTGTCAGTGTCGAAGGCGAAGCGAATCCCCGCGGCAGCATACAGCTCAGGCAGAGTGACAGTCGCACCCAGCGCCAGCGCACGACGATACGCGGCGACAGTGGCGGCTTGGTCGCGCTGGGCGTTGCCAAAGAGCTGGACGGCGCCAAGCTGCGCCACACCGTATTCGATGTAGTACAGTGGATCGGCAAAGACGTGGCCCTGCCGGTGCCAGAATGCGCGCTTCTCTACGTCCAGTCCACTCCAATCGAGGTCTGGGCGGAAGCGGTCTTCGAGCGTTGCCCAGTAGTCGTCGCAGCGGGCGAGGTCGGCGGCTTCGTCCTGGTGTTCGTAGATCCAGTGCTGGAGAGCGTCAATCATCGCCATGTACGGCCAGAAGATGATGATCGCGCGCAATGTATCCACCCGTGCGCGGGCAGCCTGCCGCGGAGTATAAAAGCCGCCGTGCTCGGTGGTCAGATACGGCGCTGCCAGCAGCTCCATGCCCATCGAGGCGACTTCGGCGAATTCGATGGGGGTCATCTGCTCCGACCGCTGCTGGAGATACGGTAGCGGTGCCACCTCGAAGCTGTGGAAAGCATGACCGCCCTCGTGGAGCAACGTCTGAACATCGTCGTGGGTGCCGACGGAGTTGGTGAAGATGAAGGGCCGGCGTGTCACGGTGTAGGAGAGAGAGTAGCCGCCGGGCGCCTTGTTTTTCCGGCTGTCCAGGTCTAGTAGTCCTTCGCGGCGCATGATGTCGAAGTAGCCGCCAAGCTCCGTGTCCACCGCATGAAAGATGTTGCTGGTCTTCGTTTCCAGCTCGCCTATCGTCGCGTAGGGATGCAGCGGCTCGCGGCCCGTCGGGTCCACATCAATATCCCACGGGCGCAGCGCCGGCACGCCAAGCTGCTCGCGGCGTTTCGCGTTGAGCCGCCGCGCGGCGGGCACAACCACCTCTTCGATGGCGGCGTGGAAGCGCTTCGTATCGTCGGGCGTGTAATCGAAGCGGTACATCTGCTGCCAGCGATAGGAGCGGTAGCTATCGAAGCCGGCGTTGGCGGCAATGCGCGCCCGCGTCCCCACCATGCGGCGCCAGAGATCTGTGAGCGCGGGCGTATCGTCGAGGATGCGCGCACTTCTGGTTCGCCAGGCACGCTCGCGGCGCGCCCGGTCTGGATCTTCGAGGATGGGGGAGATCTGAGTGAGCGGAATCGTCTCGCCTTCCCACTCGACCATGCGGGCTCCGGCCACCTGCTCGTACTCCAGAATCTGCTTGCGCGCCTCGCTGAGCAGCGGGAGATTAGCCTCGCGATAGAGCGCCGCGTCGGCGCGCAGCTTGCGTAGCGGCATAGCGAATCCCGCCGGCTCCAACCCGCTGGCGAGCAGCTTCTCCTTGGTCTTTTGCTCGGCCTCCAACATCGGCGGGACGATCTCGTCTAGATAGACTTTGTAGCGGCGATCAGTCTCCTCGTCGGCGGTATTGACGGTGGTGGCGATGGTGTAGCGTGTGTTCACCTCGTCCAGCAACGCACTGATGCGGGTCCAGTCGGTCAGCCACTGCTCGACGTTTGCCGCGGTGAGCTCACGGGCCAGCAAATCGTCGTAGCACGGTGCGATCCGCGGCCACGTCCATGCGCTGAATTCCTCCGCGGTGGCGGGGAGGGTGTCGAAGACGGTTGGCATAAGGCGGTAGTCTCCTGGTGTTGTTGGCGCAAGCGAGGCTCGCTCGTTTCGTAATGGTGCCCCAGCGAGCATCCACGATAATCATACCGCGCGCGGTTGTGCCCAGGAGGGAGATTTCTCGCTGAGTGAGGCAAACAGAAACGCCGCCCGGAGTCATGGGCGGCGTTTCTGAAGAGGTGGACCTGAGGGGATTCGAACCCCTGACCTTCTGCATGCCATGCAGACGCGCTCCCAGCTGCGCCACAGGCCCGTATGCGATGCGTTCCGCACCAGCGACAAAATAGTATCACATGGATGGTGCGCTGCGCAAGAGGCGATTCTATATCAGCCAGCCGCCGTTGAGGAAATAGGCGATGAACAGCGCCTGGAGCGCGAAGCCACCGCCGACGAGCGCGGTCTGCAAGGCAGGGCGGGTGCGCGTCCAGCGGGCGAGAAGCAGGAAGATTGGTACGGCGGGAAGCAGATACCGCCCGGCGGCGGCCAGCGGGTAGAGGTTGTGGATCATCGGGTTGGAGACGGCGGTGTAGAGCACGCCGAACATATAGAGGATGTAGACCAGCGGCCAGCGCTGGCGGATAAGCACGACAGTGAGTGCGATACAGATTAGCAGCGGCGCGAGATCCACCAGTGTGCGTACTTGCGCGAAGGACCACGGTACCATCTGCCGCCACGCCCCGACGACAAGGCTGATCCACCGCCACGGCGGTACGGACTGCCGCTGCCAGACGGCGGATTGGAGGGCGACGAAGGTGAACGGATTGCCGAAGGTGCGCCAGAGATACAGCGCGTACACACCAATGCCAACCGGAACTGACGCGACGACCACCACCCACTCGCCCAGCGCACGCGGTGCCAGGCGCCTCAGCAGCACAACCCAGCGTCGCGCCCATACCGCCCGCCAGATATCATGCTGGCGCCCATATTCCCAAAACAGCGGTAGGACCAGGATGACGGCGGTTGGGCGTGTGAGGCCGGCGAAGAAGCCGCAGAGCGCCGCTTCACGCCACTGTCCCCGGCGCGCGAAGAAGAGCGCGAAGACGCAGAGTGCGAGCAGCGTCGCGTCGGCATAGCCCGCGACCGTAAAGAACGCCAGCGGATATGCCGCCAGCATCAAGATTGCGGGTTGCACGGTGTCTGCGCCGTCCTCATTCGCCGCAAGCAGGCCGATCCCGCAAAACGCCGCCAGCGCGCTCAGGTTACTCACGATCATCGCGGCGGCCAGGCGATGCGCCGCACCACCAATGAGGAACGTGACGATGGCGATGAGGACGGGATAGAGCGGGAAGAATGCCGTCCTTGTCACATCCTGCGCGTAGCCGCCAGCGGCGACGGAGAGATACCAGTTTACGTCGAGCTGTTGCCAGATGGCGATGAGTCGGGAAGGCGAGAAGCGGGTGTTCGGGCTGTGGATGCCAGCAGTGAACGCGACGGCAAAGACGGTAATGAGTGCGTAGACCGCGCGCGTGGCGATCCAGAGCAAAGCGGCTTGTTTCAATATGGGCCGCCAGGCGATCGGACGTTCTCGCGGAATGGCGGCGCTCGCGCCTGGCGGTAGCCGCGAGACCGAGCGCAGCACGGGCCGCACGCGCTCCTCAATCAACGCCTTCATCGCCGCCGCACCCAGCATTCCATTCTCCTACGTGTCCATTACGTGTCCATCCGCGTTGCGTACACTCGTACGATGGCGCACGACCTCTTATCTGGTAGACACCGTCCGCACGCCGCATGCCATTCGCCTCTCCCCTGAATTGAACCCCAAAATGGATACCCGGCGCTAGACGGAATGAGACTGATCAACATTCCAGCGCCTGTTACAGCGCCCGCCCAGTCCGCGAGCATCAGCCCTTGGGGCGTCGCGGCGAACCGGATATGCGAAGATGTGTGCACGGCTGGACGTAGTACTATACGCTACTCCTTCGCGAGCGTGCCAAGCCAGCGTTCCACATCCCGCGCCATGAAGTGGCCCTCTTTGGCGAAGCGCTCTAGCGCCTGCTTGCCTAACGCGCGCGCCTCGGGAATGTTCCCGCGCTTCGCGGCGAGACGGGCAAGCCCGAAGCTCGCCAGCGCTAGTAGCTCATCGGCTTGGACCTGGTCCGCGATTTCAAACGCCTCATCATACGCCATTCTGGCCGCATCGAGCTGGCCATTCGCCATGCATGCTTCGCCTCGCATGCTCAGTGTCTCGCTGATGAGCCAGAGTTGCTGCGTCTTCCGGGCGTAGTGCAGCGCTTCGAGCAGGGTGATTTCGGCGGTGGCAAAGTCGCCGCGCTTCGTCGCCAGGATACCAAGATTTTGCAGCACATTTCCCAGGCGGGTAGGATGCTGCAAGACGCGAGCCAGCGCCACCGCTTCATCGAGGTAGACCTGCGCCTCCTCCAGATGGCCCTGCCAGATGGCGACCATCCCGATATTCGCGAGTACCGCGCTCAGGCGCTGGCGGTGACGAATACGCCGTGCCGTCTCGATCCCTTCGAGCAGGTAGGCTTCCGCCCTGTCGAAATCCCCAACCTTCGCGGCCTTGGCCCCCAGATTTTGCAGGCACAAGCATTGATTAACGACGTCTCCGGTCTCCCGCGCCAGCGCGAGTGCCTGCTGGTAGTAGGAATCGCCCTCCACGAAATAACCCTGGCAGTCCCGCAACTCGCCGAGGTTACGCAAAATCGAGCAGAGCGCATCGTTATCGCCGTTCGCGCGCGCCCACCTCAGTGCATCGTCCAGAAAGTCATTCGCCTCGGGATATTCGCCCAGGTTGACCGCCGTCTCACCCGCTCGCGCGAGCAATGCGCCCTCCAACCGCCCGTTCTGCGACCGGCGCGCCAGCGGGAGCGCATCTTCGTAGATGCCAGCGGCGGCCGTGTATTTGCCACGTAGCTCCATGAGCCGTCCCTTGTGAAGCCACGTCTCTGCCAGCCCGTTGTCATCATGGGCAGCCAGCGCCGCGCGCTCGGCCTGTCGCAACAGCACCTCCGCGTCATTGTAGAGTCCGCGCGCTCCGAGGAATGGCGCGAAAGCGACCACACCACGCACGAGTAAGGCTTCCACTCTCCGCATGCGGGCCGTTTCCAGCGCGGCCAGCAGATTGCTGATTTCCTGCTCCAACGTGTCAAAATCCTGGACGTGCCGTTCGAGAAACCCGACGAAATATTCCATGAGACGCACTTGAGCAACGGAATCGTGCACTTCGAGACGCGCGAAATCGGCAATCGTCTGATGCAGGGCGTAACGCCCAGGGGCTGCCGTTTCCAGCAGACCCGCATCGCTCAGCTCGTCGAGCAACATCGCGGGTGCCTGGATCACGGCGAGTGCGGCCTCGTCGGAAAAGCTGCTGGGCTTGGCGGGGAAGGACGCCAGCGCCCGCAGTGCCTGCCGCGCGTCGGATGTGAGGGCATCCGCGCAGACGGCGATTGCCGCTTGCAGCGAGAACGGCGTCCCGCCCTCGGCGTTCGGAGACGGTTCTAGCAAATCACCTGGAAGAGCCTGCCGCAGCCGGTTCTCAGCCTGCCGCAGCCGGGCGAGCGCGTCATGGATGCGTCGCGGCTGGTCGTCATGTGTCTCCGCGTGCAGCACGCGGCCAAGGATCGTGAGTGCCAGCGGCAGCCCACCCACCGCGCGATTCAGCGCCCGCGCCTCCCTCGGCTCATGTGCCACGATGCCCGGCGCTAACCGCGCCAGAAGTGCCACGCCATCCTCTTCCTCCAGCTCTTTCACGAGGATGCTATTCGCGGGTGCGAAATACCGGGCAATGCGGGGGAGGTGCGTGGTGAGGATCCCGGCGCAGCGCGGGCCACCAACACGAAAAGCGAGCGCCGCATCGGTGGTCCATGCATCGTCTACCACCAGCAGCATGCGCCGTTCGCCGATGGCGGCTCGGATGACTTTACCCAGCGATGCAATGGACGCGAGATGCTCCATCTCCGACGCCTTCAGGCCGAGTGCCGCGCCCCACGCACTGAGAATGCTCATGACATTTGGGTGGCTGCCCAGCCCAGCCCAGAGCACGCCATCTGGGAAGGCTTCCCGCACTGTGGCGTCGTACGCCAGGGCGAGTGCCAGCGCCGTCTTGCCGATTCCCGGCAACCCATGCAGCGCGCAGAGAACGAAAGCATCTGCCGATGCGAGCGTGCCGCGCAGCCGTTCCAGCAGGGCGTCGCGCCCGAAGAGGATGTTATCCGGCGGCAGAGCTGGTAGGAGCCATACGGAAAGCGCATCACTTGCTAGTGTGTCCACTTCGGCGGCCCGCTGCCTGGTGGATATCGGCGCGAATCCGAGCTCCTCCGGTCCGCACTCGAAGATCTCGCAGAGCTGGCGGCGGTAGTTCAGACTGGCCTGCCGCTTACCAGTCTCCCACTCTGATACCATGCGTCCATCGGCGCCGCCGTCTAGCTTCGCCGCGAGATCGGCCTGGGTCCATTGCCGCCGCAAACGGGCCGCCCGCAGCAGGGTGTTGGGCACAGGATGGGGCTTCTCTTCGGACATAGCTCACCATCCAATTATCGTGGTGCTTCGCAACACTGGGAGGTCGCCTTCTCCTGGCGCATGACGTCACCTTCACCATGCGCGGGGTGCCGTTTACATCGTAAATAAGCCGTACTATAACAGATAAGCCGGGGATGGCAAGCTCGCCACTGTATCATTGAGCGCCTTCTACCGAGAGCCCCGTCAAGGAGTGATGAGGAAATGGTAAGCGAATAATGAGCGGATGGTATGTTGCTTCGCGCCTTATCCATATATGCTTACTCCAGACCATGTCGCGGGTTGTATTGGCTGTCAGGCCCCGCTCGACGAAACCTTCGTGCGGAAACGCCGATTCGGCATCTTGGGAGGTATATACACTGATGTTCACCTATTCAGGAAAATTTCGCGCGTCTGGGGCGCACAATGAAATGCCGGCCGACGATCTGGAAACCGCAAAGCTACATATTGAGGATGTCGCCAGCCTCGCGCTGCTGGACTTCGTCGGACAGCTTCTCGTAGAGCGGGTCGAGGTGACGCTCCTGGAATCCGCCGCGGCCCACGAGTATACCGTGGATATTCTGCTGCATAGCCCCGATCATAGCACCTTGTTGCACCGTAAAAAGCTGGCGAGCGCTCGCCGCCACATTGATAGTACACTGAGTTCGTTGCTGACCGAGCTTTTCGGGCGCATGCGGGTTGTACACACGGCACTCACCTATGCGGATTGCGACGCGGCTTGGGGTGAGGTGCCCTCAATCGTTCCAGTGGCGGCGTCCCTTTCCGCCACTTTTGGCGAGTAGGCGATATATCCATATCAAGCTTCCATCACGCCGGCGCACCGGGCGCATATTTCCCGTGCGCTCCCAGTTCGGCGGAACCGGCTGGGAGCGCAAAATCTTGACGAGCGCCCTTGTGGATGCTACACTGTTCGTGCATAACGCACGGGCGATTAGCTCAGTTGGTTAGAGCGCCACGTTGACATCGTGGAGGTCGGGGATTCGAGCTCCTCATCGCCCACCCAACACCGCCAGGGCACTTTCCCCTGGCGGTGTTTATGTCTGTGCGCGCTTCCATTGACTCTCCCCCGGCCCGCGTCATCACATGCTCAACGCTTCCCACCTCAGCGCTCGCTCTGTTCGGCGGGAGCATAGCGCCGGTTCCGCCAGCTCTAGAATGATCCGAACAAATTGTTCAGGGATTCGGCAAGAGTCGGATGGGCGAAGACGGCTTCGCGCAACGCGGTGTATGGTAGATGTCCCATCATCGCCACCTCGAGTATGGACATGATCTCGCCACCCTCGATCCCCAGTATCGCGCACCCCAGGATCTGGCCGGTATCCGCGTCCACCACCGCCTTCATAGAGCCGCGTGTCTCGTCCACCTCCAGCGCGCGGGCAACATAGCTCATAGGCATCTTCGCCACGCGAATGTTTCGCCGCTGCTCGCGCGCCTCCTGCTCGCTCATGCCAACACGTCCAAGCTGCGGATCTATATACACGGTGTAGGGAACAAGCCGGCCGGCTGTAGAGGCGTTTCCTCCTTCGAGCAGGTTCGTTCGCAAGATGCGGAAGTCGTCGTATGAAATATGCGTGAACGCCGGACCACCGGTGACGTCGCCGATTGCGTAGATGCCAGGCGCGTTCGTCTCCAGCCGCTCGTTGACTGTGATGTGGCCGCGCTTGTCCACCGCTATGCCAGCCGCCCCGACGTTGAGCGCATCGGTGTTTGGAGTGCGACCGACGGCAACCAGCACGTGCGAGCCAGCCAGCGTGTGCTCTCCCTCCGGCCCGCGAACGGTCAACACGATGGAGCCATCCGTCATACGTGCGATGCTTACCGGCTCTGTGTGCAGGAGCACCTCCACGCCGTCCTGGTGGAGAATGTCTGCCACCTCGCTGGCAATATCGGTATCCTCGCGCACCAGCAGCTGATCGCCGCGATGCACAATTGTCACTCGGCTGCCGAAGCGGCGGAACATCTGCCCGAATTCCAGCCCGACGTACCCACCGCCCAACACCAGTAAGTGCTCCGGCACGCTGTCAAGCTCCATGATAGTCGTCGAATTCAGCGTGGGAACGCGCTCGCTACCAGGAATGTGCAGCTCGCTGGGTCGGGCGCCGATATTGATGATAATGGTCTCAGCCACCAACGTGCGTGTTCCGCCCGCATTGAGGGTCACTTCAACCGTTTTCGGGCCGGTGAAACGTGCTTCTCCCATCAGCAAATCCGCGCCACCGCTCACGATGCCGCGCTCGCTGCCACTGCGAAAGCTCTCCACGATATCGCGTTTGCGTTGCCGCACGCGCACCATGTCAATACCCGTCACCTGCGTTCGCACACCATAATCCGCGCCCCTGCTAGCGACATAGGCGGCCCGCGCGCTGGCGACCATCGTTTTCGTTGGTGTGCAGCCTTCGTTCACGCAGGTGCCGCCCACATGTACGCGCTCGATGATGGCTGTCTTCCGGCCCGCCTGGGCAAGCGCGGTTGCGAGCGGGCCGCCGCCCTGGCCTGCTCCAATCACCACCGCGTCGTAGTGCTCTGTCGTCGCCATCGCGTTGGTCTCCTTTCTGTTATCAGTGTTGTCGTGCCGCTCGCTCATACCTATTCCGCGATACCCGCGCGAGCCACGATGCGGACGGGTGTAACGCGCACCAGCAGCTCCCCCGCGACGCCGTTGCGCTGGCCATACTCCTCGGCGCGCTCCGCCCCCATGTAGCGCCCGCCAATGATGGCAGCCCAGCGGCGCAGCTCCGCGAGATCCGTATCGAGCGTCGCGGTGCCTTCGATTACCACGTATGCGAAGGGTGGCGTCTCATCGTCTACACACAGTGCGACCCTTGGATCGCGCCGCAGATGCGCCGCCTTCGCCGAGGCTCCGTCAGCGGTGAAAACGACCGTGTCGCCGTCCAGCGTGAACCAGACGGGCACGACATGAGGAGCGCCGTCGGCGCGCACGGTGGCGAGCTTCATCGTGTGCGGGTGCGTGGTGAGAAATGCCCGGTACTCACGTTCGCTCATAGCTCGCATGGTGTGTGTTCCTTTCCCGCTATCCTCAGCTTCACATAGTGCTTGTCGGCGACATAGACAATACCATGCTCGTGCTCCCCTTCGCTCGTGAATCACGGCGGACATGCGTGCTGTACTTTGTCTGCCATATGGGTACACTGTTACAATCCCGGCATTATTCTGGCTGGCACCCGACACATCATATCCCGGTGTGGCGTGGAGGTGGAGTTTTTGTCACTGTTTATGTGGACAGCGGGGAACGCGATACTCCCCGCCAGGGAGTGCGATATGAGTGGCGATACGAACGGCGAGCCTGCGCCGACATGGTTGGATCTCTACGACTGGCGCCTACGTATGGCCCGCTTCTACCAGGAGCGCGACGAGACTCTGCGGGCGGGCGACGACGAGCAGACTGTGCTTGAGCGGTTTCGCGCACACAAAGATCATCTCTTCGCAATGCATCCGCAGTCGCCGCTGAGTCCGCAGGGCCGCCAGTCGTTCTCTGGTCTCTCGTACTTTCCCTATGCGCCAGAGATGCGAGTAGAGGCCACGCTCGTGCCCATCGAGGATAGTGAGCCTGTGGACCAGGCTGGCGGCGGCGCGATGCCGCTACGACTCGCCGCGCGCGTAGATTTCACCCTCGGCGGCGCTTTGACGCATCTGCCCATCTACTGGATTGACGTCTATGGCGGCAGCCTCTTCCTGCCCTTCCGCGACGCCACCTGCCGGGATGAAAGTTACGGTGGCGGGCGGTATCTCTTCGATACCGCGAAAGGCAGCACGTTCGAATGGATCGCGCCCGCCGCGCTCGATCCGGCGCGCGCGGGCTACGCTGGCGGGCGTATCGTGCTGGACTTCAACTATGCCTACAATCCCTCGTGCGCATACGACGCGCGCTGGCTCTGCCCTCTTGCCCGGAGCGAGAGCACGCTGCCGCTGCCCATCCGTGCCGGTGAGCGCAAGTACGCGGGATAACACAGCGACAAACGGCACATAGTGAAAAGTTGGCGGGCGTGGTAGAGTACGGGGTGGCACACCCTGGCGGGGTATTTTCATAGCACGGCGATTCACAACGTATCACGTATGCTTCGGTTTCCTTCAGTCGGAGGGGTGTTTAGGAGGCAGGCCGCCATGCAGAATGCGCCATCTCAGTATCCGCGCGTCTTTCTCAGCTATAGCGCCGACGATAACGACGACAACGCGGTTGCGCGCCAGCTCCACCATGACCTCGCGGCGCTGGGCGTAGTGGTGTATGGCATCGCCGACTCAACTGGTGACAATCGAGGGGACGTGGTCAGATACGCCATCGAGCATAGTGATTGGGTGGTGAGCATCCTCTCGCCCGCCGCGATTGACTCACGATGGCTACAGGCGGATATTTCCCTGGCGATTGACCGTGCCAATCAGCGCCAGCTGCGCGGTGTGCTGCTTTTCGTTGCGAAGCCGTGCGACCCGGGATCGCTGCCGCCGCTATGGCGAGCGCTGGAGCGCATTGATGCGAGCCGGGATTATCACGTAGGGCTGGCGGCGCTGGTCGCGCGCCTGGGACTAAGCGCGGCGGCGCAATCACAGCCGGCAATGGAGCCGAAAACAGGGCAGCCACCCGATGCCGCGCCCGGCTGGGGCGCCAGCGTATTGAGATCTCCCGTTCCAGATGTGGCACTTCCACCAGATGTGGTACTCCCACCAGCGGCGAACGTAGAGGAGCCAGCCGCCGCCGCTGCTGCGCCCGTCCCCACATGGGATGCGGACGAGATCATGCGTGGCTGGGCTGATGACACGCCGACGATGCAGGCGCCGCGCGAGGAGGAGACGCGCTCGGCCCCGCCGCCGCCACCATCCCCCGCGCCCGGTGGCATGCCGCCCGCGCCACCATCCCCCGCGCCACAGCAACCGGCATATCCGCCCGCGCCAGCGGGCGGTTTCCCGCCGGTTTACCCACCATCGCCATCGCGGCAGGGGATTCCCGACGGAGCACCCGCGCCAGGCTTCGGAACGCCCCAGCCTGGTCAGCCGATGTCTCCGCCCACTCCGGGATATCCTGGCTATCCTCCAGCCCCGTCCTATCCGCCATATCCACCTGCGCCAGGCTACGCGCCTCCACCCGCCTATGGCGCGCCGCCCAATCCAATGGCGCCGCCACCGCAGGGCGGCTATGGCTATCCCGGTCCGTTCGCACCGTGGCCTGTCGCGCCCGTCGCGGTGGCCGAGCAGGTGACGTTCACGGCGTATCACGTGAAGCAGATCGCGCCGCAGGTGTGGGAGCCAGTGTACGTCTACATCTCGCTGGATACTCCGCAGGCGCAGGCGCAGGTGCAGGCAGCGGCCCAGCAAGTGCTGGCGGGCCGTATGGGCGAGTTCCGTCCGGCGATGGCCGCCGAGACATCATGGCTGCGGCGAGGCACGCGGCTTACGTTCGTACCAAGTGTGCCCGGCTGCGTCTTTAATCCTCCGGAGCAGACGGTTCCCTGGCAGATGGATGTGCAGCAGGTGGCGTTTGGTATGCAGGCGGTCACGGCGCGCCCAGGTTTCGCGGTGAACGGCAGTGTCCAGGTGTTTACGGGACCGCTGCTGCGGGCGGATATTCCAATCTCGATCTTCGTGTGGCAGCCGGGCGCATATGGGCAGCCGCCGCAGCCGAAGAGCTTCACGACGATCACCGCGCGGGCCTATCGCAAGGTCTTCGCGTCCTATTCGCACCGCGATACGGCGGTGGTACAGTCGTGCGAAACGGCGGCGCAGGTAACGGGGGACCGCTATCTGCGCGATGTAACGATGTTACGGAGTGGGGAGCAATGGAACGACCGGCTGCTCCAGGCCATCGGAGAGGCGGATCTGTTTCAGTTGTTCTGGTCAGCGAATTCGGCGAGCTCGCCCGCGGTGCAGACGGAGTGGCGCCATGCGCTGGCGTTGCAACCGGGGCGTGGGAACTTCATCCGGCCGGTATATTGGTCGAAGCAGGTGTATTCCATTCCACTAGAGCTACAGCCGATCCACTTCGAGCGCTTGAGTCTGGCGCGGCTCGGCTGGGGCAAAGCACGCATCTTTCTGCATGATGTACTGGGCATGGGTTGACACCAAATCTGGTAGGGGCGCTGCCTGCCGCGCCCTCCTACTCCTCGACTGGTAGCCCCACGATCTCCATGAGCTTGAGCGCGTTGGTGGAGGTGGCGATGCCGGGACGCAGGCGATAGTCGAAGTGCATGGCCGGGCCGTCGGGACCTCGGCTGAAGTCTTCGGTGAAGTGGACCTGCTGGCTGACGGCCTTGAGATCTGGCGAGTCGCCCAGCGTAAGGTCGTGAGTGGAGACGGCTCCGGTGGCGCCAAGGGCGAGCAGGTGGCGGATGATGCGCCGCGCCGCGATCTGGCGTTCATTGGTGTTAGTGCCGTGGAGGATTTCGTCCAGCAGGAATAAGGGAACGCGCTGCCCGTCCGCGCGGGCGGCCTTGGCATCGTCCACGACGTCTTTGAGTCGGCGCAGCTCGGCCAGGAAGTAGGACACGCCGTATTCGAGCGAGTCCGAGATACGCATGCTGGTAGCGAGGGCGACGGGGGGTAGGCGCAGCGCGGTGGCGCAGACGGGGCCGCCAGCCTGCGCAAGCACAATGTTGAGGCCGATGGCACGCAGCAGCGTACTCTTGCCGGACATATTGGAGCCGGTGACGAAGAGAAACGTGCCGGGCGGCCCGATGGTAATGTCGTTGCCGACGCGCAAACCCGGCGGGAGCAGCGGGTGGCCCAGGTCGCTGGCGACAAAGATAGACGGCTCGCTCTCGGAGATATCGGGAAAAGCCCATTCAGGATTGTCAAAGGCGAGCGTGGCGAGGGCGCCGATCGCTTCCAGCTCGGCAAGCGTCTCCAGCCAGCGACGAACATGCGGACCAGCGGTGCGCTGCCAGTTTTCGAGGAGCCAGAGAGTGTGAAAGTTCCAAAGCAAAAATGCCTGGAGCAAGGGGAAGAAGACGGCGAGGCGAAGGTCCCCGAACTGCATGATACGACCCAGGCGGCGCATCTCGACATCCGCATCCAGATCACCACTGGCGAGGTCGCGCTGGATGCGTTGGAGCAGGGGCGCATCGAAGCGCGCGGCGGCGATACGGGCGAAGAGTCCGGCATAGGGCAGGAACACTGCCTGGCGCTCGGCGACCATATCTATGATGCGCTCGGCTTCTTTGCCAGCGGATTGCGTAACAAGCACATTGACGATGACGAAGCCAATCCAGATGGGATAGCTGGTGAGACTGGCAAACGAGGCGACGAGCGCGGCAACAGTGCAAACGGGAAGGGCGCGGCTGATCCAGATCAGGGCTGTGCGCTTGAGTAGCCAGGGCTCCCGCTCGGCCCACGCGAGGAAACGCTCATACGCGGGCTGCGTCATGCCAGAGAGACGGCCAAACAGCGTGAGCTCGTCGCGGAAGTCTACGTTGGGCGCTAGCTCCGCGACGGCGGCTTGGCGCTGTCGCACCGTGTCGGGATCGGCGGGATCGAGGAGCCAGCGTTCGAGAACGGCTTGGCCCGCGGGTGTCGTGGCCGTATTGAGGAGGTGTTGCAAGGAGGCGTGGCCCAGCAAGTCGAGATCGGCGGCGTACTGCGAGCCGGTGCTGGGCGTGGGCGGCTGGCGCAAGGGTAGGGCGCTCCAGTCGCGAGCGATGCGCGCGGGGCCTTCGTCGTTGATGCGATAGAGGTCGGCGAAGCGGTTGTGCTGATGGTCAAGCTCACCTTGCCGCCGAAAAGCCGCGACAAACGCAACACCCAGCAGGAGGGCCACGAGATAGGAGAAACCGCCGCGCCAAATGCCAAGCACGACGAAAAGAACCACGCCGAGAAAGAGGACGACGCTCAGATTCGCCATGCCATAACGCCGCGTATTATAGGCGTCACGCAGCGCGGCGAAACGGGCGCGCCGCTCAACATACGTTTCGCCAGGAATAAGCGCGGCGGGCAGACTCGCGGGTTCATCCTCAAGAGCCAGGGGGTGCTGTGACACAGACGGTTACTCCTGCTGGGAGGCTAACGGTGCTCAACACAGTGGAAACGGAGCGAGCGGGGAGCCACGAAGAGTTTCCACAGCGGCTCACGTTCCATATCTATTGTCTCACGTCCTGTACGCGGGTGTCGCGTGGACAGTCCAATAAGCTCTCATCGGGCCTCTGATCACGGGCGCGCTGCCTCCGTTTTGAGCGCTCGATCCGCACCGGCGCCCGTGGCGATTTGCGGCGTTCGCCGTGCTCGTGGGGATTGGAGGAGCCGGTGCGCGGGATATCTTCGAGGACCAGCGCCGGAGATGCAGCGCACAATCGTCGTCGCGGTGTTCTTTCTCAGCGTCGAGGAAGCCGCGGTGCTGGGGTGCTATTTGGTCTTTGGCGGAGTGCTGGGGGCGCGCCCTCAGCTGCTACGGCGCTGGCGGCGCCGCGCGAGCGGCACGGTGGCATAACAGACCTATCCCAGTCTGCGCGGTATATGCTGCCTGGTGCCTGGTCGTTTCGCTCAGGCCGCATCCCAAACGACGAGTCCTTCGGCGGCGAGATTCGCAAGCAGATCGTGTACGTCCTCGCGAATCTGGTCGCGCGCCGCGTCGTACTCACCGGCC
>DATGEP010000305.1:0-9576 GCA_035310125.1 Ktedonobacterales bacterium | reverse complement strand
TGCGGACTAACAAAGCGGACAAGTATGCCGGCTCGCGACGGTATCTCGTAGCGAGGGGGTGAGGCGGCATGGCATATCTGGAGATCGAGACACGCGACGGCACGCATCGCGTCAATCTAGAGCGCGACCGGCTCAGCATTGGCCGGCTCTCGTATAACGACGTGGTACTTCCCTATGCGCAGATTTCCCGCCAGCATGCCGAGCTGCGCCTTGTCAACGGCCAGTGGCATATCTCCGACCTGCACAGCACCAACGGCATCCAAATCAATTCCCGCCGCGTCCATGAGTACGCTCTCACGACCGGCGATGAGATCATCCTTGCCCCCGGCATTAGCGTTCGCTTCGTGCTCGATGTGCCCACCGTTGCCAGCGGTGGCCTGGGCCAGCCCGCGCAACCTCCTCAACCCAATAACGGCACCTCCACCTGGGCCGAACGCATCCGCCAGCAAATCGCTCTGCCTGGTGGTGCCTCACCCGCGAGTTTGACTCAGCCCGTGCGCCCCGCGCTCGGCACTGACCCGTTCGTGCCGCCCGATGCCTTCGCGCCGCTGCGTCCGCGCTCGGCCTTCTCCGACGACGAAGTGCGGTATGTTCCCCCTAGCATGCAATCACCAGCCGTTCCATCCACTTCACGCCCCGCGTTCTCTGCCTATCCCGCCGGCGCGCCCGGCATCCCAAACCAGCCTCCCAGCGGCAGCCGCGAACCCCCGTTCTCGGTGCCCGTCTCAGGAACGCCGAGTATGCCGGGCACACGCAGTGGCAGCGGCACGCCGAACAGTATCGGTAGTAGCAGCAACGGACCTGGTGGTTATCCCGCGCCGCCCGGCCCACTGCGCTCAGGCGCTGGCGACGGCGATCCATTTCTCCGCGAGGGACCGAGGGATGAGCGCCAGCGCGCCACCTCAGGCCCCGCTCTCAACGTACTGCATGTCTGCCAAACCTGCGGCCAGCGTACCGCGCCGGACGCCATCTACTGTCAGAGCTGTCACCACTCCATAGCGCGCGAGTGCTCCAACTGCCGGCTCAGTCTCCTGCCCATCCAGGAACGCTGCCCGCGCTGCCATACGCCGAACGCATTCTCCGTCCGCCGGGCGCATTCCAACCGCACCGAGTAGTAGGTTGCCCAATACGCGCCCCTGTGCGCACGCTTGACGTTCGCCGTTTTCCCTTGCACAATACCGCCAGTACACGTTTCCGCAGTACCGCCACAGAAGGAGGCGCGCACGAGCATGTTGAATCCACCCGATACCACATCCGGCTCTGAGCCGAGCCTATTCTTCGCTGCTCCTCATGGAGAAGACCCCGACGACCTCGACGACGAGCTTGACGACCTCGACGACGAGGACTGGGAAGACTTCGACGACGATGATGATGATGACGAGGAGATCGAGGATTGGGGCGAGGACGACGTTGAAGACTATGAAGATGAGTAGCTGACCCGGTTCGGATTGCTCCAGCCCCACCAAACGGAGGCACCACATGAGCCAGGCGCGCACGATCCTGCTACGACTGCGCGAGGCCGATGTGGTGCGCATCTGCGGCTTCGAAGCCGCCGCACGCGGGTTGGAGCTTGCGTCTCGGCACGCCGTGGGCCACGGCAAGCGCAAAGATAGCCGGCTCGAAGCCATCGTGACCGACGAATCTGAATGCGCCGTCGCCGTCGTGCTTCCAGCGGATGGAGCGCCGCGACTCATCGCGTGGGAATGCTCGCGCGACTCCTCCTCCGCGCCACCCGATGGCACAACATCCGCCATTCCTCCCGGCTGTGCTCACGTCGCCGCCATCCTCACAGCCTGGATTCGCGCTCCCGGCGACTTCGCCGCGCCCACCGATGCCTCAACCGATGCCCCACGCGATGCCGTCCGTCTGCCCGCGCCCCGCCCACGTCTCGCACAACCGCCCCTGCTCGCACCCGCACCCGCCAGACGTGCGCACGCTGGCACATCCCTGGCCGATGAGCTGGCGCGCCTGCCCAGCGCTGAAGCCGTCGCGATGGCTCGCCGCATCCTCGGTGTCACCACAGACGAGCATGAGGCGCGCGTGCTCCTCGCCGGCACCCTGCGTGACCCCAAGCAGGTCGCCACGCTGCTTTCGCGCCTCGATCCTGACGCCGCGGTCCTGCTCACCGACATCGAGCTTCTGGGCGCCGCCATCACCGCCGCCGACCTCGATGCGCTCGCCGATCGCACCGGGCGCTCCGCGAGCGCCCTCCGTACTGACCTCGGCGTGCTGGAGCGCCACGGCCTTGTCTTTCGCGCGGCGGGCGCCACGACAAGTACTGGCGGCGAGCACACGTGGCGCCAGTTCACTGGCTGGCGCATGCCCCCAGAGATTCGCGCCGCCCACTCGGCGCATCTCCCGCTCTCACCGCTCCCCACCGCCGACCCGCACGGCCCGCCGCTGCTCTCCATCCTCTCCGGCCCATCCGATGCCGCTGCTCCTGAGCGCCCACGTGCCGCTCGCATCCAGCGTGGATCGCCGCGTCCGCTGTATCTCGCACTCGCGCTCCTCGCCCGCGCTCCCCGTCCCTACTCCCCGTTCGCGACCCCCACGGCGAATGCTGACACATCGAAACCCGCCACCAGCCGCGCGGACCGGCAGCCATTCCCATTACTCGTCGGAGAGCTGGCGCAATCGGTGCTCGCCGAATTCGCCAGGAGCGCTGGCGTTCCCATCGGCGTCGCGCGACTTGCCCGGCGTCTCCTGCTCTGGGCGCGCGAGGCACCCGACGCCGCCGCGCTGCTCGATATGGCAAGCGTGCCGTCCTCCGAGCGCACCCTCGCGCTGCTCGCCGGATTCCGCCTCTGGCGCAACGTAGAAGCGCCCGCCGAGCTCGCGGACCTCAACGTGCCGGAGTCACCCATCCGCGTCCGCTTCGATCTCTCCCACGAGGCGCTGCGTCCCGCCGCCCTTGCCGCCGAAGCCGGCGGCGCTCGGAGCGCTATCCTGCTCTTACTGGAGCGCATCGAGCCAGGAAACTGGTACACACTGGACGCCTTCGCGCAGCTTGTCTGGCGTGTCGCGCCACTCTTCCTGCGCAGCCGCCAGATGACATACGTCGCGCCCGCCTGGTGGCTGGAGCGCCGTGCCGACGGGCGCCCGCTCCGCCCTACCGATCACGACGAATGGCGGGCAGGCGAGGGAACCTACCTGCGGGCGCTGCTTGCCCGCACACTCAGCGCCTGGGGTGCGATGGACATCGCGCTAGACACTGAGAAACGCCCTGCTGCCTTCCGACTGACCCCATTCGGTCACGATCTGCTTGCCGGCTCGCTCTCTCGCTCTGCCGATTCCAGTATTGCGCCCGAGAGTGAGTGGGGCCCCCCTGTGCTGCTGACCCGCGACGCCGCCCTGGCCGTCCATCCGCTTGCCGCCGGATCCAGCCTGCTCGATGCCCTCGACCAGTGGGCGCGAGTTACCGATATTGCCGGAGGCCGGCTCGTCTACACCCTTGACGCTGATCGCGCCTGCGCCGCCTTCGACCGTGGCATCGCACCCGAAGCTCTGCTGGCGTCGCTACGCACGCTTCCCCACGCGGACCGGGCCGCTGCCGTCACGCGCGAGCGCCTCGCCGTGTGGCGCACCCGCTATGGCTCATCTCGCATCGAAAGCGGCTGGACACTGCTCGAAGCGCGCGATGAAGCGACGCTCGCCGAGGCGCTTGCGCAGGCTCCCGAGATTGCCGCCCGCGCTCGCCGGCTCGCTCCCTCGTTGGCGCTTGCCGCGTGCGACGACTCGCCGGTCCTGCGCGCGGCGCTGGCGAAGCGCGGCTACTCTCTGTGATCGAAGAAGGCGGTGCCCATGGCGACCCAACCAGACAGCGGCGACGGCGGGCTGGCTGAGGCCGTCCGCTTTCAGCGCGACCTCTACCTCTACTGGCGTACCGTCGCCGAGCTGCGCGGTGTGCCACTGACGGCGCGCGGCTTCATTGCGCGGCCCGCGTTGCGCCGTCTACATGCCCGTCTCGCCGCCGCTGAAAGCCGTTCCGCCGATGACACCGACATATCCGAAGGCGACGACGCGCGGCTCTTCTTCGTGCGCCGCCTCGCACAGCGCCTCGGCCTCCTGACGCTCAGCGAGTCGCGGCTCCTTGCCGCCGAGCGCGAGAGCATCGCCCGATTCCTCTCTCATCCTCTCGCGGAGCGCTTGCGCATCTGCCTGCGCGTCTGGATAGCCGGTGGCTGGTGGCCGGATGCGCCCGACCCTACCGTTACGCCGCCGCGCCTGCTCGCACCCGCCCCACCGCGTCTTGCCCTCGCGCGCCGCCGTCTCACCGTTCAGCTCGCCTCAGTACCGCCTGGCGAGCGCCTCCCCATTCCACTCGCTTCCGTGGCGACCGTCTCAGGCCGCGCCCGCCGATCCTCCGCCGCGCGTCACAAAGAGCTACCACCCGACGCGGACGGCTCCACCACACGCGCCGCCATCCTCGGACCCCTTGCGTGGCTGGGCGTCGTCGCCGTTGATCCCCTATCGGAGTCCACCGCCCCGCCACCCGCGACATACACCGTCACCTCAGCGGCAATCGCGTTACGCCAGGACGCGAGCGCACTCGCGGCCACCCTGTCGGAGGCGCCGGGGCGTATCGTCATCCAGCCCAATTTCGAGTTGATTGCCTTCCCGCCGCTCACCAGTCCCACGCTCTTCCTGCTCGACACCTGCGCCCGTGAAGTCGCGCTGGACTCCACCGCGCGATACCATCTCACCCGTGAGTCCTTCACCCAGGCGCGTCAGCACGGCTGGTCCGCCGCGGATGTCGCCACACACCTCGAATCGCTTTCCAGTGTGGCGCTGCCCCCCAACGTGCGCGTCACGCTGGCCGATTGGGAGCGACAGGGCGAGCGGCTGCGGCTCACTGATGATGTCACGCTGCTCAATGTGCCCAACGCCGCTGTGCTCGATGCCCTGCTGGCAGACCGTGCCGCTGCCGGCTGGATAGAACGGCGCCTCACGCCCACGGCGGCGCTCCTCGTGCCGGAGTATGCCGCCCGCGTGCGTGCGTGGCTGCTGCGACGCGGCGAGCTACCCGCGCTCGCCGGCTCGCCGCGCGATATTACTGGTTGATTGACGCGGTTGGGGTTGGCTCTGTCACGGAGCTATTCGTCTCGCCGGTGACGATCTTCTCACCCGGAGTCAGTCCCCCCAGCACCTCATATGAGGTGCCGTCGGTCAGACCCAGCAACACAGGCACAGTCACCCACTTGCCGTTTGTGTTTTGCAGCACATAGCTCGGTTGTGGCGGGTCTGAGGAGTCCACGTTTCCCGCGTCTTCCGCCTCCACCACCAGATCGCGCGCCTGCTGCATCGCCGTAGCCACCTGTTTGCTCGTGAGGAAGCCACCGTCCTTCGTATTGCCGGCCGCCTGCGCGAACACGACGGCGCTGGCCGGAATGATCGTAACCCCCGGCTTCTCCACGACAATCACATTCACGCTCGCCGCCATGCCAGGATACAGGTGCGCGTTGCTGCTTTGCACCGATTGCATATCCACGTTGATGGTCAGAGGGTACGTGAGCACATTATTTATCAGCCTGCCGTTCGGCGACACGCCGTCCACCTGCCCGGTAAAGCGCGTGTTGCTCGCTGCCGGCACCGTGAAGCGCACCAGTGTGCCGTTCTGCACGCCAGCCACCTTCGTCACCGGCACGTTCGCCTGAATCTGGAGCGCATTGAGATCGGCAATGACGATAAAATTCGTCACTGGCGCCGTCGCGTTGCTGCCAACCACCGTGCTGCCCACCGCCTGATTGATGGCGGCGACAGTGCCGGCATGCGGCGCCATAAGCGTCGCACCGCTGAGATTGTCCCGAGCTGTCTGGAGTTGTGCTTGCGCGCTGGAAAGTGCCGCCTGCGCATCATCCACCGTCAGCTGCGCGGCAGCGTTCTGCTGGTCCGCCTGCGCCTGTGCCGACGCGTAGTTGTCCTGCGCCCGCTGGATGCAGTCGCCATTTC
This sequence comes from Ktedonobacterales bacterium, assembly GCA_035310125.1. Classification (GTDB taxonomy): domain Bacteria; phylum Chloroflexota; class Ktedonobacteria; order Ktedonobacterales; family JADMIN01; genus DATGEP01. Next base: position 3,627 of record DATGEP010000305.1, on the reverse strand, counting down.
CCTTACAGCCGTTGATCGCGTTCTGTTCCGCGTCGAATGCCGCCTGTACCTGCGCTGAAGTCGCTGCCTGCACCTTCGCCAGATTATCCTGCGCGTCGGTCACTTTCGTCCGCGCCGCCGTCACCGCCGAATTCGCCTGGTTCACTGCGTCCTGTAGCTGCGTCGTATCCAGCTTGGCGAGCGGATCGCCAGCGCCCACCTGCTGGCCCACCGTCACGTCAATCTCGGCGATGCGCCCGCTGCCGGCGAAGTTCGCCGCGTAGCCCGCGCTTTGCAGCGTGCCTGTCGTATCAAACTGCACGGTCAGCGTGCCCGTTTTCGCTCGCGCGTACTGGACCACCGGAATGCGGCTCTGAATAGCCAGGCCCGTTACAACCAGCAAGAGAATTAGCACCAGCCCAACGGCGAGAATGCGCATCTTGTGGATGCTCAGCAACGCGCGTCCGCGCGGGTCGTCTACGTTGCCCAGCGTGCCGGCATGCAGCCACCGCAGCAATCGCGGCTTACTCGGCAAGTCTTCGACGACCGGCGCGCCGTCCAGCAGATCCAGGTCTACGTCCCGCTGGTCCGGTGCCTCTGGCACGACCAGCGGCAAGCTATTCTTAGAATGCTGCGGATCTAGCATGCTGTACACCTATCCTCCCCGCGGCGAACGTCCCTCACGTACGCATCAAGCTGCATGTCGCGTCCACTCCCCACATCCTACACCCATGTCTGGTCGTCGCGCCATGCGCCCAAGGACTTGTCGTTTCTGACGATACATCTCTCATGAATACAACGTCTCACCCAGGTGTTTAGCCAGCGCCGCTCTCATTGTCTCGCTAACTGCCACAAGGGTCAATCCCCCAGCGCGCATCTGGCTCCCATCTTGACGAAGCGGGCGCCGTGACGTACACTCCACGCGCGAGCGAGCGCGAGGAGGAGCAGCGTGACCAGCGAGATCGAACGGCCCGACAGCCCGGCTGCGACCATGCACGGCTGCTTTCTTTGCGCGTACGGCGATCACGGCTGCGATGTGGCCAGCGTTGAGGGGCGGCTGCTCTCAGTGACCGTCGGCGCCCGCCGGAGCGATCCCGCCTCCATCACGTTACGTACCGACCAGGACGACGTGCTATGTATTAGCTTGCCTGAGCATACCCACGCCTTTCTGCGCTCCCTCGCCGATAGTGCCATCGAGCTCTTACACCGTCTCCGTGTCCGCGTCTACCACCTCATGCGCGCCGGACCCACAGGCGACGCTATTGCGCACGGTGCGGCCATCCGCCTGCGCGCCACGCCCGCCAGCGCGCTCGTGCTGGAGCCGGATCTCCTGCTCAACATCACCGACATCAACAACGCCGAATATTGTGTGCGCCAGTATCCCCTGCGCCGCATGGTGCCCTCGCCGCCGACCGCCGCCACCCTGCGGGGCATCATTCTGCATGGCGCCTTCAAAGAGCTGCTCAAAGGCGACGCCGAAGCGCCCGACGCGCATCTACACCGCGCCGCGCACGCCCATCTCACCGATCTCGCCCTCTGCCAGCTAGGATACGACGACGTGACCGCCGATGCCGTCCCACACATGCATGCGCTAGCCGGTTGGTATGCGCACGAGCGGCAAAATATCTGGGGCCAGGTGCCGCGCATTCGCGCCGAAACCTTCCTGCTGGCGCCGGAGGTTGGACTCAAAGGCCGCCTGGACTTCCTCGTGCAAGACGAGCGCGGCGGCGCCCTGCTGGAGCTCAAGACCGGCAAAGCCACCGCCAGCCTCCCCAAGCGTGAGCACCGCTGGCAAGTCCACGGCTACCAGACCCTCCTCGCCGCCCGCCACCCGCACGACATGCGGCGCCCCGGCGCGACGCTGCTCTACAGCGGCACGCCCGGCCACGCGGAAGGCTACGGCATTCCCTACATGCTGCGCGACCTTCATGCCGTGCTCGATTTGCGTAACCGTCTCGCCCTCGTCCACGCTACCGGCGTCGTGCCCGCGCCACCCAGCCCAACCAAGTGCGCTCGCTGCATGCTTCGTCCCGATTGCCTGCGCGCCTCCGCGCTGCTCGGCTGGGAGCCGCCCGCGAGCGACGATCCTCCCGCCGCGCCCGATCCTGCCAGCGCCGGCTTCTTCGCTTACCACTACGAGCTGCTGCGACTGGAGGCACGCGCCGCCGAAGAGCAAAGCACGGCGCTCTGGCGGCTCCCGCCCGCTTCCCGGCGCGAAGCGGGTATCGCGCTCGGAGGACTGGAGCTGGACGGCGAGCCGCGCATCACGGAGAGCGGCGAGTGGGAATATCGCTTCCACTGCGAAAACGCCTCCGAGCTGCGCGAGGGCGACGCCATCCTGCTCAGCGACGGCGATCCCATCGGCGGTGCCGTCGTCACCGGCACCATCCTGCGCCTCACCGCGCGCGGCATCGTCGTCTGGACTCCGGAGCGCATCGCCCACCCCCGCCTCCTCGACCGCTATGAAAGCGACATCGTCCACACCCGCACCGTGCGCAACCTCTGGCGCTGGCTCGATGCCGACCCACACCTGCGCGCGCTCGTCGCCGGTCAGCGCCAGCCGCGCTTCGGCCCGGCACCCACGCTGGACGATCTCCCCGCCATCTTCAACGCCGAGCAGCGGGCGGCCATCTCACGCGCCCTCGCCGCCGAAGACTTCCTGCTCATCCAGGGGCCGCCGGGAACGGGCAAGACGCGCGTTGTCGCCGAGATTGCGCGCCGCGCCGTCGCGCGCGGCGAGCGCGTGCTCATCGCCGCTTTCACCAATCAGGCCGTAGACAACGTCCTGCGCCGCCTGCTCAGTGATAGCTTCGACGACTTCGTGCGTCTGGGCCACAATCTCTCCGTCGCGCCGGAGCTGCGCACCTACCGGCTGGCCGCGCGCGCCCGCCGCGCCGCCGGCCTGGATGGCGACGGCGAATCCGCTGAGAATCCCTCTGATGGTGGCGACCTTCTCACCCCTGAGCAGGTGCGCGATGCGTTGCGGGCCGCGCCCGTCGCCGCCGCGACCACCGCCACGTGGTCAGCCGAGCGCTTTGATCCTGGAGGGGAAGCTGTGCGCTTCGATTTGGCGATTGTAGACGAAGCGAGCCAGCTTACGGTGCCCGCGCTGCTGGGCGCGCTCCGCTTCGCGCGCCGCTTCGTCCTCGTCGGCGACGAGCGCCAGCTTCCGCCGCTCGTCGTCAGCGAAGAAGCCGCCACGCGCGGCCTGAAGCGCTCCCTCTTCACGACCCTGTTGGAGCGTTGGGGCAGCGACGCCAGCCTGGCGTTGCGCAAACAGTACCGCATGCACCCCGTCATCTGCGACTTCTCCAGCCGCGCCTTCTATGGCGGCGCCCTCGAAGCCAGCGGCTCTGCCCGCGATACCCTGCTGCACCTCGACGGTGAGCCTACGGCGCACCTCGCGCCCGTGCTGGACCCGCGCCACCCGCTCGTCTTCGTCAACGTCCCAGCCCGCGACGACTTTCCCGAGCCGCCCGGCAAGGCCAGCCCGGCGCAGGCTCGCGTCGTCTCAAGGCTCGTCCGCGCGCTGCTGGAAGCTGGCGTGCTGCCGGAGCAGATCGGCGTCATCGCCCCCTACCGCGCGCAGGTCGCCGCCATTCGCCAGCGGCTCTCCCTCCGCGATATCGGCGGCATCGCCGTAGATAC
>DATGEP010000304.1:0-1072 GCA_035310125.1 Ktedonobacterales bacterium | reverse complement strand
TCGCCCCCGCTGGTACTCCGCTCACACTCAACGCTACGCTGCCGCTGAATCCGTTCAGCGCGCCCACGGTCGCCGTATAGCTGGCGCTGTTCCCCCCTACGACCGACTGCGAGCCGGGCGTTGCCGAAAGCGAGAAATCGGGCGCAGGCGGCGCATTCACGATCAAGGTGACGCCTGCCGAGTGTGTCAAGCCGCCGCTGGTTCCCGTAATGGTCAGCGGGTACGTTGCCGGCGTTATGGTGGTATCGGTTGCAATGGTCAGAGTCGAAGGACCGGAGCCGCTCACCGACGCCGGATTGAACGTGGCGGTCGCTCCCGAAGGCAAACCGCTGACGCTCAACCCTACGCTGCCGCTGAAGCTGTTCAGCGCGCTCACCGTCGTCGTGTAGCTGGTGCCGTTGCCCACGGTGATCGTCTGCGAAGCCGGTGTGGCTCCCAGCATAAAGTCCGGTGCCGATGCCGTGACAGGAATAATCTCGATGCCGCTGCTCTTCGGAGCGTCCGCCATTCCCACCGTGAACGAAATGCCAACTGTCCCGGTGCTCGTCGCCGTCGTCGTGAACTGCTCGACAATAGCCTGGTTGGCTGCACCGGCCGCGGCAATGATATCGAAGTTCGTCAGCACTTGCGTTCCGTTGATAGCCACGTTGAACTGCCGTTGCCCTGCCGCCGTCCAGAAGATCTCGGCAAAGTGCAGCCGCACTGTGTAACTGGCTCCCGGGGTCAGGTTCGGGAAGGTATAGCTGAATGGCGCGGGATTGCTGTTCGCATCTCCACCCCAGCGCTCCGTCTGGTAGACCGCCATGGGCGCAGGGTTGGTCACGCCGCCGGTGTTGATGGTCGCTGTCGTAAAGGCTGTCTGCCCGCCGCTGAAGAAGGCATCGGCGGCAAACGGCGTCACCGCTCCACCCCCCGAGTTGACCTGGTACACCGGCGTTATGCTCACAGGGTTGATCACCAGCGTCACCATCACCGTGTGCGTCAGGCTGCCACTGGTGCCTGTGATCGTCAGGGTGGAACTGCCTGTCGGCGTGCTGCTGCTGGTAGAAATGGTCAGCGTGGAAGTTCCCGC
>DATGEP010000303.1:0-66161 GCA_035310125.1 Ktedonobacterales bacterium | reverse complement strand
ACACGATCTTTAGTGAAACGCTGATCCGTTTTGTTGCATGGATCATGACCGCGACGACGATTCCTTCTGGCAATTGCTCCCCCTCGCTGGTGTGTGTGAATGGTCACTCGCATGAAGAAGCGTAGCCGGTGGGCATGTCAGCGCCAACTGTCCGAAGGGACAGACTGAGGTCTGAGCCAAGACCATGAATAGGGGCAGGTATAATGGAGGAGCGCCGGTACGGAATCCGGGCGACATCTTCGGGCGGGAGGCACACCTATGGCAGGTATTGCGGTTCTGGGAACGGGAGCGTGGGGCACGGCACTCGCCCGGCTCGCCGCGCTGGAGCGGATTCGCAGCGCACAGACACGTGCCGGTGGCCTGGATGATGTGAGCGGCGTCACGCTCTGGGAGCACCACTCAGAGCGCGCGGTGGAGATGCAGTGGGAGCGCGTCAATCGCGCGTATCTGCCCGGTTTTCCGCTACCGGCGAACCTCCGTGTCACCAGCGATCTGGCAGATGCCGTGCGCGGGCACGAAATCGTCCTGCTGGTGACGCCATCGCAACAAGTGCGCGAGAACACGCGACTGCTGGCGCCGCTTGTGGAACCGGGGACGATTGTCGTGTCGGGCAGCAAAGGATTGGAAATCGGCACACACCTGCGACTGACACAGGTGATGGCACAGGAGCTACCGATGGGGACGCCAATCGCCGCACTGAGCGGGCCAAATCTGGCGGTGGAGATCGCGCGCGGGCTGCCAGCGGCGGCGGTGGTGGCGTCTACGGACGAGGCAGCGGCGGAGAAGGTGCGAGCGGCGCTGAATACGCCACGATTCCGGCTGTATACCAGCGATGACGTGGTGGGCGTGGAGCTGGGCGGCGCGCTGAAAAATATCATCGCGATGGGTGTCGGAGCCAGCGACGGGTTGCACTACGGCGACAATGCGAAGGCGTCGTTCATGACGCGGGCGCTGGCTGAGATTGCGCGGCTCTCCATCGCGGCGGGGGCGAATCCACTGACGCTGGCGGGTCTGGCGGGTCTGGGCGACCTTATTGCCACGTGCAGTAGTCCGCTGAGCCGGAACCGGACGCTGGGGGAAGAGGTGGCGAAAGGGCGCCCGCTGGAGGAGGTGTTGACTGAGCGCAAGAGTGTCGTAGAGGGTATTACGACGACACGCGCGGCGCTGGAGATGGCGGAGGCGCTTGGTGTGGAGATGCCCATCACGGCGGCGATCGGGCAGGTGCTCTTTGAGGGAGCGCCGATCCGAGAAGTTGTCAGTTCGTTGCTGGGACGCGAGCCGAAGCGTGAGCTGGAGGGGATGTGACGGTATGACGGTACGCCCGCAAACGTCCTGATGCGGCAGGATGCACCGAAAATGAACGGGGCGTCCATCTGGATGGACGCCCCTACACAATAGGAAAACGTGAGAGCTAGCGGGCGGCGCCGATGCTCTGTGGGCGCTCGGAGCGCTCGCTCTTCTCGCGCTGTTCGCCAAGCTCGGCGCGCTGGCCGCGCACCAACCACACTTTACAGGGCGCGTTCTTCAGCACATAATCCGCTGTCTCGCCGAGATCGAAGTTCCCGCCGAGGCCAATCCGATAGGGTAGGCCGACGATAAGCAAGGCGCACTCGTGAGCGATGGCCTCTTCCACGAGGCTCTGCCCGAAGTGGCGCGATTGGATGATTTCAGGATCAACGTGGACCTGCACCTGCTGGGCGACACTGGCGGCGGACTCAAGCGCCTCACTCGCCGTTGCCGTTTCCTCAGGCAATTCGGCGTCAATTGGCAGTTTTCGTGGCACCTCGATGCCGAAAACGACGAAGACAGACCCTTTCTTCGCCTTGGACAGATTACAGGCCAGGGTTACCAGCTCGGTATCCAGTTCCTTGCCGCTGACGGCTACGAGAATGTTCCGATTGCAGTGCGCCTGTTTGCCACCGTCTCCTTCGGGGAGCGGGAGCATGTCGGGTTTCGGCGCGGCGCCGCCTCCAGCGTGCGACGCAATCGGATGCTGGCCATCAATGATTTTAGTGGCATGACCGGCAGGGAAGCCCAGCCGCTCAAAAAGCCCCACTGTCTAATCCTCCTATAGAAGCCCCGCGCAAGCAGCGCGACGGAGGCTCATACGTGACAAAGGGCGCCAGGGATGCGTCAGTCAGCTCACCCTCGAAGAGGACGAGCCGGCGTTCGCGGCGTGCGTCGCACGCCTTCGCAATCCCGGCACCCTCGCGCCGGCTCCTCTCACGTTCGCGGAGCGCCAGCGATGTTTGACTCATGTGTTAGATAGAACGCGGAAAAACCGCGTCTCGGAGCACTATACTGCTCCTCGCCACATTATACCACCGCCGTAAAGGTTATGGCAGGGTGCAATAGGAAACCTGCTCACGCACGTCTGAGCACGGTGAGCATGCCGTGCCAATGAGCCGATTACGCAAGTGCCGTGCCGAAGGGTGCGCCGGAGTGCGCCGGAAAGCATACAGGTACTTCCAGGGGTGGGAGCATGCGCCGTGCTACAATAAGGGGCGCAAGACATCGCGACAGTATGACGACATAATCCGGGCGAGAAACATAATGGATGGTATCGAGATAACGCACGCCCAGACGGCGGACGCTGGCGAGTGGATTTCACCGGGCGTGAGCATGCGCAAGCGCTGGCTCACCGGATTGGGCGTGACGCTGGCCGCTGTGGTATTCTTTCTCATCGCCGTTCACGAGGGCGCCTCCGGCCTTGTCGGGACGATTATCGGCGTGGTGTTCATCGGTTGCTTCGTCTGGTATCTGACGATCGTGGCGCCGACGCCTTTTACGATTATGCTAGATGGCGCGGGCATCACGCGGACGGAGCGTGGGAGCGAGCCGGTGACGATTGCCTGGCGAAATGTCGCCAAGATCAAGGAAGAGCACTTCAAAAAGGGTACATCGGTGAGTATCACCGTCTACAAGCGGGTGGGCGAGCGTGGGCTGCATCGCGCGTGGGTGGTGTACCGCGACGATATTCCGCGCTTCGATGCGTTTGTCGCGGCGGTCCACGCGGGGCTGCCGCGGGATACGCCGTGGTTCCGCGAGCGGGTGCATGAATGAGGGAGTCGCGGCCATTCATGGCCGGCGCAGGCGACGAGGGACTACGGTCTCGTCGCGTGGCGGACGCTGGAAGGGCGGCTTCAGCCGCGCTCACTGTATTTCGAATGCCGGAGCGCCGGGTTAGGGTTGAGGAGGCATACATCGTGGGATTGCGTGATCTGCCTTTCTGGGGTCGTATGGCGGCGGAGGTCGCGGACGCGAGCCTGAATTTGAGGGGCGCGAAGAAGTGCGCGGAGAAGGGGCATAAATGGCATGATGTGAAGGCGCTGGTGCTGCGCGCGGACGGCGGTGTGGACGAGCTGCCGCGCGGGGCGGCACAGCGCTGCGCGCGCTGTGGCGAGGAGCGAAGGGCGCCCACCGCATGAGGGGCAAGAACGCGCCGAACGCGCTCGACCTGATACGGCGCAAGCGCGACCGGAAAAGGCTGCGGCCCACCGAGATAGATTGGCTCGTGCAGGCGTACACACGCGGCGACATGCCAGACTATCAAATGGCGGCGCTGCTCATGGCGATTGTGTGGCGCGGGATGGATGCCGCCGAGACGGTGGCGCTGACGCTGGCGATGCTGCATTCCGGGGTGGAGCTGCGCGCCCGCGAGAGCATCAATCCCGTCGCCGACAAGCACAGCACCGGAGGCGTGGGCGACAAGGTGACACTGGCGGTGGCGCCGCTGGTGGCGGCATGCGGGCTGCCGATGGCGAAGATGACCGGGCGAGGCCTTGGACACACGGGCGGCACGGTGGACAAGCTCGAATCTATCACCGGGCTGCGGATGGCGCTGAGCCGCGATGAGTTTCTGGGGCTGGTGCGCCGGCATGGGCTGGCGCTTTCGGCGCAATCGAGCGAGCTGGCTCCGGCGGACGGGAAGATGTACGCGCTTCGCGACGTGACGGCGACGATTGATAGCATTCCCCTGATCGCGGCCAGCATCATGAGTAAGAAGCTGGCGGTGGGGCCGTCGCATCTCGTGCTGGATGTCAAGGTGGGGTCCGGTGCGTTCATGAAGACGGAGGCGGAGGCGCGGCGGCTGGCGCAGACGATGGTGCGCATTGGGACGGATGCGGGCGTGCGGACGCTGGCGGTGCTTACTTCGATGGACCAGCCGCTTGGGCGGACAGTGGGTAACGCGCTGGAGCTGGCCGAGGCGCTCGCGATCCTGCGCGGCGAGGGGCCGGCGGATGTGACGGCGCTCTGCTTGCATGAAACGGCGACGTTGCTGGTGCTGGCTGGGCTTGTTCCGAACGAGGAAGCCGGCCACGCGCGCGCTGAGCGGAGTGTCGCGGATGGATCGGGACTGGCGAAGCTGGCTGAGGTGATCGCGGCGCAGGGCGGTGACGCGCGCCAGATCGAGGATCCGGCGCGGCTGCCACAAGCGCCCTATCGCGAAATGATCGCGGCGCCGCGCTCCGGTTATATCACGCGCATGGACGCGGAGCGCATCGGTATGGCGGCGGTGCGGCTGGGGGCGGGGCGCATGAAGAAAGGCGATGCGATTGACCATGCGGTGGGGCTGGTGCTGCAGGCGAAGGTGGGCGAGCGACTGAAGGCGGGCGCGCCGCTGGTGGAGGTACATGCGCGTGAGGCGGCGCAGGTGGCGTCGGTGCGCGCCGAGCTGCTCAGCGCGTACACCTGGGGCGAGGAGGCGCCCGCACAGCCGCCGCTACTTTTGGGGAGCGTGGGATAGCGAGAATTACGGAAGGGCATCAGGTGCTTGCGGGGGGAGGACCAGCGATGGGACTCAGGTGGAGACTCGCCAGGCGCCATTTCCCCTGTTGCTCGACAAAGACCAACGTCGTGCGAAATTGTCCCTGAATATCGTGTTGCTGGTACGCACCACTTTGCGTTTGGCGGCCAACCAGAACCGCGGAATCGCCGTAGACACGCGCCTGCACGTCGTCCCACTCAATAGACGTGTACCGCAAATCGCCGGACTGAAGCCGGGCCAGCCACTCTGGCTTGGTGAGTGTGAATCCACGCGGTCCTACGCCGACAAAGTCGTCTGCCAATACGCCGCTCAGGAAGGTGATATCGCCGTGCTGCTCGGCGGTGGCCCAGTCGTGCGAGAGACGCACCAATTCGTGTGCTGTTTGTTCGAGAGTCATTGCACACCTCCTGGGAGTGTCCGTCGCCTCAAGAAACGTGCCAAAATGTGCCAAAATGACCTGCCCACTCATCAACGATGAGTGGGCAGAAATTGCCGCATCGAGTTATCTCCGGCGTGGCGCCAGCTCATTTCGTCAGCTTCGGCGCTGGGTAGCAGCCATGTTAGTGAAGATGACACCGAGCACGAAGCCGGCGAGCAGACCGCCGATGTGATCCCAGACGCCGATGCCGGGCTGGCTGAACGAGAACCACAGGTTGAACGCCAGCCAGAAGATCCACTGGCCGATGATGGCGTTACCGGCTGACCCAAGCGCGCGGCGGCGAATCAGGAAGAATGCGCCGAAGGCGCCAAAGATGGCGAAGATGGCGCCTGATGCGCCAAGCGACGCAACATCGGGCGTGACGAGCGCCTGCGTGATTCCGGCGAGGATACCACCCAGAAAGTAGATCAGCAGGTAGCGCCATTTGCCGAAGATCTGCTCCACCCAGATGCCGATGAAGTATAGGGACAGCATATTGAACAGGATATGCTCGATGCTTTCATGCAAAAACATCGCCGTGAAAATGCGATATGCCTGGATGGGATCGCTCAGGACGAGTGCGCCTTTCTGCGCGCCAATTTGGACCAGCGAGCTTCCGGTTGTGTCGAGGAAAGAGCCGCCGGTCGCCAGCTCCAGCACGAAGATGGCTATGTTGATGGCGATGAGCGAGTAGGTGACGACAGGGACGCCGCGCGTGGCGAAGCGCGCTTGCACCATGCGCCGCTGCGCGGGCGAGCGTTGATCCCAGCCGCGCGGCGCAGTCTGCGCGGCGGTTTGGTCCTGGGAAGGGAACGCGACGACCCCCTCGGCGGGTTCGGGCACCGGCTTCAGCACTGGCTCCTGCGGGAAAAGGGGCTTCCAGTCACGCACGCCTGAGAGTCGCGCCGCCTTCGATTCGGCGCTCATGGCATCGAAGCTGTTTCCCAGCCGGCGGTAGCAGTAGCCCCGCAAGGCATGCACGTACGCCCGGCCGGGGCTGAGTTTTTCGGCGCGATCCAGTTCGCTGATGGCGGCGTCGTAGCGATGATCCAGAGTAAGGAGAATGGCTTGCGCGATAGCGGCATCCGCGCTAGCGGGAGCGAGGCGCTGCACTTGCTGACATGCCGGGTACACGTAGCCGAAGGAACCGAGCGCGAAGTATGCCTTGGCGAGACCGAGGTGCGCCGCGACAGCGCTGGGGTCAGCCTGGACGGCGCGGGTGTACTCGGAGGCAGCTTCGGCGGCGTTACCACGCATCAGGAGCGCGTCACCCTGCTCCACCAGCGATTGGACGTCCGTAGGTTGTTCCATGCATGATTCCATTTCTTATGGGTACAAAGGAAGATTATGAATATCGCGGCCAGAAATGCCAGCGCACGGAAAAGATGGGCGCAAGCCTCATGACAGGCCACATGACGGACCTCATGAATGGTCGCGTTTATCTGGTGTACGAACGAAGGCATCGCTCCGTTTTAGCGCACCAGCGCCGGCAGCACGACGGCAGCCAGCGAACAGACGAACACCGAGACGGCGATGTAGCCGTTGATATTAAAGAACGCCAGGTCGAGTCTGGAGAAATCGTCTGGGTGAACGAGGCGATGCTCCCACATGAGCAGCCACGCGGCGGCGGCAACGCCGATCCAGAACGGCCACGCCAGCCCCAGGATGCCGCCGGCGGCAGCCAGCAGGCCAATCGAGGCGCCGTGCATCATCTCCGATACCTGTAACGCACGTGCCGGGCCGAATTGCGCGGGAATGGAGCGCAGTCCGTGGGCGCGGTCGAATTCGATATCCTGGCAGGCATAGATGAGATCGAAGCCACCAACCCATGCCGCCACCGCCAGGCCCAGGAGCAGCGGCGGCACCAGGTTCGACACACTGATGGTGGGATTGACCGCGAGCCAGCCGCCAATCGGAGCGATGCCATCCGTCAGGCCGAGGGCGAGATGGCAGAGCCAGGTGAAGCGTTTGGTGTACGAGTAGCCGGCAAGGAAGATGACGGCGAGTGGCACCAGCTTCAGGCAGAGCGGGTTGAGCTGCGCCGCTGAGAAGACGAGCAGCGCGCCGGCGGCGATGGTGTAGAGGAGCATCTCGCCCGGCTTGAGCAGGCGCTTCGGCAGCGCGCGGCCAGCGGTGCGCGGGTTTACCGCATCGTAGCCGGCATCCACGAGGCGGTTCAGCGCCATCGCGACGGTGCGAGCGCCGGCCATTGCCAGGGTAATCCAGATGATCTTGTCGAGGCCGGGCCAGCCGTAGTGTTCGCGGGCGGCGAGCACCATACCCAAATAGGCGAATGGCAGCGCGAAGATGGTATGCTCGAATTTAATGGCTTCGAGGAAGACGCGCGTCTTGCCGGCCACGCGAGCGGTCGCTGGCGCCTTTTCGCCTGCCTCAATGCGCATTCGTTGATTCCGCTCCTATTGATGTCTCATCTGTCTCATCTCGTGTTGGCATCTGGCGCATGCCACTCCAACTGAGTATACCCCTGACTCCGGTTTGCCGGCCAGCATGCACCCAACAAGGGTTCATCAGCAACGGGAGGTCGCGCCGTCTGCCGTTTTGGGGGGCGTGATTGCGGCCAGCAAATGCGTGTGAGACTCCTGAAACATTTTGTCGCGGCGCATGCTCCAACGCTATTGATGCTCTTGTCCCGCCTTCTCTCAAGAGCACGCTACGTTTCGGCGGGAACCCTGGATAGGCGCGTCCGGCGAGCACCGCTCGCTAGCGCAATACCGATCCGGGCTTTGTCGGTACGAGAGACGCTCCGCCCACCCGGGCAATTCGACTTCAAGGGTAAGCGCATGGCCGAAACACCACTGATCGCGAGCAGCTACACGTTCGATCCGTTCGCGCAGCATCAGTTTTATCATGATGTCAACGAGTCGCTGGTACGCACCGCCATTGGCCGGTTAGACGCGGACCGGCCCGAGGGCCAGCGCGTGCGCATCGTGGAGCTGGCGTCGGGAACGGGCGCTGTGACGGAGTTGATTCTGGATGAGCTGGAGCGACGCGGACGACCTGCCGATGTCACCGGCGTGGAACCATCATTCGAGGCCATTGCCGTCGCTCGCGACCGGCTTATGGGACGCGAGGTAGCATTCCAGCAGGGAGATGTGGACCGGCTGGCGGAGATCGTGCCCCAGGCGGATGCGGTCTTTTTCTGCAACGCGATTCATCTCATCCCGGACAAGCGCGAGGTGATCGGCAAGATCGCGCGCGTGCTGGGGCCGCGCGGCTTCTTCGCGTGTAATAGCTCCTTCTTTGACGGTGCTTACGCGCCGGGCAGCGAGCGATTCTACCATCTCTGGACACGGCGCGCTCTGGGCTGGCTGCGCAAGAATCATCCTGAAGCGCGCCTCTCGCGCAACGGCAAGGTCACGGCGATGCAGTGGCTCACGGCGGATGATTACGCCGTGCTGATCGAGCAAAGCGGCCTGCATGTGGTGAGCAGCGAGCTGGAAGTAGCGCTGATGCCGTTGCGCTCCTGGCAGGATATTGGGCGCTACTGGCTCTTCATCGAGGGCGCGCTCCCCGGCGTGCCCATTCCGATCGGCGCGGATGCATTGGAATACGCGGCGGCAGAGGCGTTCGCGGAGCTACAGCTCGATGATGTGCCACGAATCTGGCTGCAGCTCATTGGGCAACGCAGCTAGCGGAAACCTGGCGGCGCACAGACGCAGGCCGGACCGGCGGATGCCGAGCCGTGTGCACTAAGGTACAGCAGCGAGGCTGTGGTATCTCTCCATCCCGGAGGACTGCGCCGTCACGCGCACGTGGAGTCTGGGGATCAAGCGCGTACGGGCAGGCGCGCCGGGACCACGCCAGGCGCGCCGATGGAGGGCGAGACTGGCACGCCCAGATCGCGGCTCAGACGGATGAGCCGTGAGATTACCTGGTAATCTTTTGGTCGAAGAAGACGGCTTGCGCTGCCTGGAAGAGCGCAATGGAGGCGTTCGAGCCGCCAGCGCCGAACGCGGGCGGGATAGCGGCAGGCGGCACGTTGGACATGGATGCATCCATGACGCGCACGCCGATTCGTAACCGGCCGAAATCGGCCCCGCCGATGAAGAGCGGCCAGCTAGTGACGGCGAACGTCTGGCCGGGTTGCCAGCGATTCATCGGCAGCCAGGAGGTGGCCGCGAAGTCGGCGATGATATCTTGCGCGCCGTTTTGCCGCGTGAAGACGAGCTGGGGATAGTAGATGCCCGGCAGCGGCGCCGTGACACGCCAGTAGGTGGTGATGGAAACGGCGGTATTGACGGGAATGCGCCCGGCGGGGATGACCTGGTAACCGACGAGGTGCAGCGACGATCCGTACGTAATATCTACCGGATTGGGAACGGCTGGGGAAGCGCCCAGGCGCATGAAGGTAAAGAAGGAGTCTGGTAAGCCAAAGGGGTTGGCGGGATCGAGAGCGACGCCGCGGCCTTTGGCGAGCAAGATGTAGCCGTCAGTGGCGGCCACGACATGGTATGAGCCACGATCGAGAAGCTGTGCGACATCGCGAAAGTAGGCTCCGGAAAGAAATGGGTAGGGGTACAGGTTGCCGGTGACATCTAGAAAGATGTAGTCGGCATCCGACCAGTGGTATGGATACATATAGACGTAGCGGCGATGGCTGATATGCGGCACGAGATCGGACTGGGCGGAGACACTGGCGTCCGGTGGGATCAGGCCAAGCAGGCTATCGGCGAGCTGGCTGTGAGCGGTGGCTTGCGGCCAGGTGAATCCGTGGGCGATGGGCAGGTAGCCACGGTCGCGCTGCTCGTAGATACCGAAGAAGAGGACGAGCAGTGTGAGGGTAAGCATTGCAAGGCGAGCGGGGAGCGTCACCGCCATGGTCGAGGCGTGCGACGAGCGGTGAGGCTCAACGCGGCGGATACGAAGGGCCCGCAAGATCACGGAGGGGACGTTATGTGTGGCGCCGGGCCGCGACAGGCGCGCAACGAGCGCCGAGAGTGGACTGTCGCGCACGTCTGTCTCGCGGCTCGCGGCTGCGGCATCTACGGGGGCAGCGGTGACGGACGTGGTGCGAGCGAGGGCGGGTTGGAGTCGCGCGGCAAGCCAGGCTACCGCTTCGCTGAGGTAGGCGACGGCCTGGATGGTGGAGAGGATGAGTACGGGAACGATCTCGGCATTGTACTGATATGAGCCGGAGTACATGGATGGGTCTGTGCTGAGCAGGTTGATGCCAAGGGCGGGAATGGCGATGGCGAGTGTGAGCGGGCTGAGCAACGCCAGATAGGCGAGCGGCGCGAAGAGAATGCGCAGGTAGAGGATGTGGCTGGCGTCAAGCACATGCTGGCGCAGTATCTGGATTGGGTGAGTGAGGATGTAGAGGGCGGCCTGGGCAGGTCCGTGGCCAAGGTACGTGTAGCGGCCAGCGGTGGGAGAGTGGCCAAGCGGACTGGCGGCGTGCATGATCGCCAGCTCCACGATGAGCCACACCAGGGAGAGCGCGAAAAGTCCCGCGCTGAGGCGCCAGCGGCGCTGAAACAGCAGGATACACAGCGCGATCATCGCGATGTCTACGACAATCTCCTCTTTGGTGGAAAGCGCGAGCAGACATGCGATGATGAGGCCGATATTGTTGCGCGAGAGCATGAAGTAGAGCGCGAACATGAGGAAGGCGGCGGCGAGCGTGACGGCGTGGAAGTCGTAGGTGACGGCGGCTTCGAGCGAGGGGTAGAGGAGATAGATAGCGGCAAAGACGACTCCGGCGTAGGCGCTGCGGAGCTTGCGGCTGGCGAGCCAATACGCGGGAAAGGCGCCTGTGGCGACAATGAGGGCCTGCACAAACTGGATGGTCTTCGGTGAAGGGGCGAAAAGGTAGAGCAGACTGATGGGGAACATGATCGGCTCGAAATGGATGGCGAGCCGGGAGATATCACCAAGGCAGTTGGAATCGTTGACGATATTGCAGATGGTCTGGTGCAAAGGTGCGCCGTGGACAGTATTCCAGAGGGCCTGATCCATGATGCCGAGGTCTTCGGCGTGGGTGAGATAGGCGTCCTGCAGCGACCAGAGGTAGGCCGTGAAGAAGACGACGAAGGCGACGGCTAACGCGGCGACTAGCACCATCGCGACACGACCGGCGCGGCCTTCTGGCGCGGGGGGTAGATCGTCGTAGGGTTTGGCGATCCAGGCGTACAGGCGGCGCAGGCGAGGTGAGGCGCGCAGCGCGCGCCAGCGTCCAGGGCGTGCCGTACCGAATGGCGCACCGAATGTGCCACCGCTATCCGGCGTTCCTTGTTCCACGTCTGTCGAAGCCAAAGCACCTCACCCCCGGCCCTCTCTCCGTGTGCGGAGAGGGTGACTGTAGGCAGAACGATATATTGTATGGTTGGCGCTAGTTTTGCCCAGCCGGAGTCGTCGGGAGGGGAGCGCCGCGAATGGCGTGTGCGCCCGCGATACAGAGAAGCTCGGCGCCAGTCGAGAGGAGCCGGGCCAACAGGGCGATGACAACCCCGATGTCGGCGGAAACGAAGCCGGGCAGGGAAGCCGCGAGCAGAATGGCAATCGCCAGCTCGCGGAACCCCAGGCCGCTCGGCGTGATGAACGACACGAAGCCGACATCCCAACCGAGCGCATAGATGCCGATGGCGATGGGCAGTGCCACCAGCGGAACCGGTGTGGACACCAGCGATTGGATGAGCAGGTAGAATCCAGCGCCGACGACGAGCCAACTGAGCGCCCAATAGAGCGCGATGACCAGGATGTCGCGGTAGGTAAGGGTGAAACGAACTGGATCGCGCCCGGTCTTACGCATGGCAAAATTCAGGGCGCCACGCAGCAGGCGCGGCTGGAGACCAACGAGCACGAGGATGGTGAAGACGGCGCCCGCGACGATGAAGTCCTGGGCGGAGATGGCGCCGATGAGGCTATGCGCGCCAGATGACGCCGGGAAACCGGCGCCGATAGCTGAGATATCGGACCAGAAGAAGAGGCTGAGCGCGAAGACGAGCGCGGCGGAAGCGAGCTTGGTCGCGAGCTCGACAACCATGCTGGCAAAGCCGATTGCCTTGGGCACGCCACGCTGCTCAGCCCAGAGGACGCGCGTGATGATATGCCAGACGTTGCCAGGGATGTAGCGGACGAACTCGGCGCCCAGGTAGATCCGCTGGCTGGAGAGGATGTCCAGGCGGCTACCCATACGCTGAAGGATGCCGCGCCAGATGAAGGCGAAGGAAAGCTCCTGCGCGACGAAGAGGGCGAAACCAGCGATCAGCAGGCCCCACTGGACGTGCCAGGAATACGTAGAGAGCCGCGACCAGCTTTTCCAGACGATGCTGCCGAGACCGATGGCGATGCCCAGGAGCACGACCACCTGCACGAAGCGCTTGTAGCGCTTGAAGAGGCGCATGGCGCGACTCAGGAGGCCGGTGGCAGCGGGCGTTTCGCTGAGCATGGATGGTGTCTCGGAGCGCTCCACGGGTGGTAGGCTCATCCCAGCACCTGTTTGACGCTGTATTCTTCTTCGGGCCGGTAGGCGAAGTGGCGGATCATCTCGCTTTGCAGTCCGGTAAGGATAAAGCTGATGCCGAAGATCATGAGCACGAGACCAACCCAGAGAATCGGGCGGTTGTGGATCTGCTCGTGCGAGCCGAATGGCAGGAAACGATCCAGCACGACGTAGAGATCAATGCCGATGCCGATGAGGGTTGAAAGGAAGCCGATGGTGCCGAAGAGACGGAGGGGCGTGCGCAGGTAGGTCATGAGGAAGAGCACCATGAGCAAATCCAAAAAGCCGCGCAGGAAGCGGCGCGCGCCGAACTTGGATTTGCCGTACTTGCGCTTGTGGTGGTGGACCTTGACTTCGGTGACACGGAAGCCGCGCTGCTGGGCAAGCACCGGGATGAAGCGGTGCAGCTCCCCATAGAGCTTGACCTCATCGAGGATCTCGCGGCGGTAGGCTTTGAAGCCACAGTTCATATCGTGGAGCTTCACGCCGGTGGTGGTGCGGACCATGCGGTTGAAGAAGAAGGAGGGCAGCGTCTTGGTGATAGGGTCGTGGCGGGGATATTTCCAGCCGGAAACGAGGTCGTAGCCTTCCGCCAGCTTGTTGAGGAAGGCGGGGATCTCGGTCGGGTCGTCTTGCAGGTCGGCATCGAGCGTGAAGACAATCTCGCCCCGCGCCAGGGAGAAGCCCTTGACGAGCGCAGGCGTCTTGCCGAAGTTGCGGCGGAAGCGAACGACGCGGACACGGGAGTCCATATCGTGCAGCGCTTGCAGAACAGTGAATGAGCCGTCGCTGCTGCCGTCGTCTACGAAGATGATCTCGTAGCTGACACCGAGCTGATAGAGCTGGTGGCTGAGCGCTTCATAGAGCGGGCGGAGGCTCTCTTCCTCGTTGTAGACCGGGACGACGATGGTAATGCCGAGGCGCGTTTGTGGGTCTTGCGCCATCTGGGCAACCTCTGGCCCCGGATGCGCCGCGCTATCTATCTGCTGCATAGGTCCTGCTACTCCACGCATGATTTGGCGCAAGGAATCTGCCACTCCTCCAAGCTTCGCCATTATCCATTGTATCGCATGGGCCGTCAACGCGCCTGGGACCAGGATGGATGAGTCTCACCTGGGAGATAACGAAGGGGTCGAAGGACACGAGAAGGAAGCTTCTACGCGGAAGGCGCAATTGGCGAGAGGCGTGGGTGCGGCATGCTACAATGCGCTGGAGATGGGTAATGCGTGTGGCGCAAAGCAATGAGGAGACGAGCGATGGCGCTTGAGGTGGGTATGCGCGGCGAGGCGGAGCTGGTGGTGAGCGAGAAGGAGACGGCGGCGGCGTTTGGCGCGGGCGGGGTGCATGTCTTGGGGACACCGGTGATGATCGGGCTGATGGAGAACGCGGCATGGCGGCTGGCGCAGCCACACATGAACGAGGGTGAGACGACGGTTGGAACGCTGGTAAACGTGCGGCATCTCGCGGCAACCCCCGTTGGTGGTCATGTGGTGGCAACGGCAGAGCTGGTAGAGATTGACGGGCGCCGGCTGGTGTTCCAGGTAACCGCGCGCGATGACCAGCAGCTCATCGGCGAGGGGACGCATGAGCGGGCGCGGGTGCTGTTGGACCGCTTTCTCGCGAGGCTCGCGCGGGCTGACGGCTGACGCGGCGCCGGGATGGGGCAGGCGCGCGCACGGAGCACACGAATGTGCCACGCGGCTCGGCTGGCGCAATGGGACGTTTGGCGTGCTTGCATTCCGCGCGGTGTACGATACAATAGCACTGCCTGAAGAGTGGGGCGCGCAAGCCAGGCGTGACGTCAGGGGTGGTCTTCAGGGCAATAATGGGTGTCAAAGCTACACTGAGGCAGGAGCCATCATGTCGCTCATCAATATGGCCAAACGCGAGATAAATTGTAAGATTGTGTACTACGGAATTGGCCTCAGTGGGAAAACGACAAATCTGCACTTCATCCACCAAACGATCCAGCCGCGCGATGTTGGTGAGATGGTCTCGATAGACACCGAGACCGAGCGCACGCTGTACTTCGACCTGCTGCCGCTGGAGCTCGGGCAATATCACGGATTTCAGATTCGCTTTCAGCTCTACACCGTTCCCGGTCAGGTGCTGTATCAGCAGACGCGCATCTCGGTGCTGCGGGGAGCGGATTGTGTCGTGTTCGTGGCGGATTCACAGGCGAGCAAGCTGCAAGAGAATCTGGAAAGCTTCAATGAGCTGAAGGAGCAGCTGGTGCGTATGGGCAAAAGCCCCGTAGACTTCCCGCTGGTGATGCAGTGGAACAAGCGCGATCTGCCGGGAATCCATCCGGTCCCGGTGCTGGAGCAATATCTCAATCCATTCCGCGCGCCGAGCTTCGAGGCGGTGGCGGTGAGTGGGCGCGGCGTGATGGAGAGCCTGCGGGTGGCGATCAATTCGACGCTGCGCAGGCTCGAACGGGCGTAGGACACGCCAGGAATCAACCCAGATACTGCTTGAACCACGCGAGGAGCTCGGCCCAGGCTTGATCGGCGGCTTCCGGGACGCCCGCGCCATGCTGGTCGTTCATGAAGGCGTGGCCCGCGTGGTAGACTAACACCTTGTGGATTTTGCCCTCCTGCTTGAGCAGCGTGCCGATGTTGCGGCGGTGATCTTCGGGGATCGAGGCGTCCTCGTCGCCGAATTGGGCGAGCACGGGCGCGGTGATCTTGCGAATATCGTCGGCGGTGGGCTGGTAGCCGGCGCCGTAGAATGCCGCCAGCGCGGCGATCTCGCCGTTCTCGGCCTCGGCGGTTTTCCAGGCGAGGTAGCCGCCCATACAGAAACCGACGATGCCTAGCTTCTTCGGCGCCACGTCGTCGCGGCTCTGTAGCGCGTCTATGCCGTGGCGGATCTCGGTGACGGCGTTGTCCATATTGAGCGCCATCATTGTTTTTCCTGCTTCGTCCGGCTCATGGACGACTTTCCCGTGATAGAGGTCGGGCGCGAGCACGATGTATCCTTGCCGCGCCAGGCGTTCCGCCAGCTCTTTGATGTGTGAGTCTATGCCCCACCACTCTTGAATGAGGATCACGCCTGGATGCGCCGCGCCGTCGCTGGGGCGAGCGAGGTAGCCATCAATCGTGCTGCCGTCGCTGCGGTAGCTGATGGTGCCCACCGAAACGTCGCCCTTGTTTGTGAGGCTGTCGTCTGTCATTGTCCATCCTCTCTGAACTCGGAAGTGCCAACGCCACCTGTGGTGACTATAGCATAGCGTGCGCCGAGTCGTATTCCGGCGTGTTGGGGCGCGTTCTCCACCGCTTCTCAAGGATGCCGCCATCCAATTGCAACATGGAAAGGGGTATGGTAAGGGCGCTGATAGGGGCATCGGCGAGGGTGCTTCTTGGAGGGGGAGGGGGCCGTGCCTCAGGCGTCCTATAGCTCACACGTCGCACAGATCGCACAGATCGCACAGACGCCACGTGTCGAAGCACATGATGAGCGACACCAGCTCCCAGCGCTTACGGGATTGCGCATTGTCGCGGCGTTGGCGGTGGTATTTTATCACTATTTCGCGGTGTTCATGACGTGGAGCCCGACGAATGGCATACCAGTCACTGAGCGGGCGCCGACAACATTGTGGTTACGACTCTTGTATGGCGGTACGCTTGGCGTGGATTGCTTCTTTGTGCTGTCGGGCTTCATCCTCGCGTACACCTATATGGCGTCAACAGGTGCTCTGCGTGGGACCCGGGCCGCCTTCTGGGTCGCGCGCGCAGCGCGGATCTACCCGGTGTATCTGCTCGGTCTGGTGCTAGGCATGGTCCCGTTTCTCTGGCATGAGCGCCATCTCGCGGGACTCGTAAGCAATATCATTGGACAGCCGCTGCTGCTGCAAGCCTGGGTGCCGCCTCTTACCACATGGACGTCGCTGAATCCACCGGGGTGGTCGCTATCGGTAGAGGCGTTTTGCTACCTGCTCTTCCCGTTCATTCTGGTGACGCTGGCAGCGCGGTCGCGCAGAACGCTGTGGATGGCCGCGGCGCTCTCTTGCGTCGTGTTCGCCGTTGTGCCGGTTGTCCTCGCGCCTTTGGGCTATCTATCGCACCAGCCTTCCCTCATTTGGGTGATAAGCCGCGTGTTGTACTATAACCCGCTCGTCCGGCTGCCGGAGTTCACGTTGGGTGTAGCGCTTGGACTGCTCTTCGTTCGCCGCCATGAGGAGCCGGAAGATCGTCATGTGTTCGCGGCGACAGGCATCGTTGTGGACCTATCGCTCGTGGCAATCGCGCTGGCTGTCATCGGACTCGCATTTCTGCCGCTACCAGAGGCGCTTCCCACGCGAGTGCTCGCGGCGCCGCTGCTGGCCGCTGGAATCGCGTTGCTGGCGCTGGAGCGGGGGCATCTTGCCAGGTTGTTGTCGCGGCGGGGATGCGTCTGGCTCGGCGACGTGAGCTACGGCGTGTATATCCTGCATGTGCCGCTATGGGCGTGGCTGGCCTGGCTGGCTCAGAGAGCCTTTCATGTACCGCCGACAGCGCCAGCGCTGCTACCGATTTACCTGATGTGTGTCGTGGGCGCGGCGGGCTTGAGCCACCGATATATCGAGACGCCCGCGCGCGCCGCCATCCGTGCGTGGTGGGGCAGCGTAAGCCAGGCTGGTTCTATCTGGCAGGCTCGCCGGTCCATCGGGCAAGCGGTGCGCTAATACCGAGCATGTTTGTTTAGCGACAGCGTTTATGAGCGGCAAGTTATCACCACGGATTGGCGTGTGGCAGTGGCAGAGGCGTATGGGAGTCGAGCCCACCCTCGACACCGCGGAGTGCCGGCAAAGAGCAGGCAGGTGTAGTTCGAGACACTGGGGAAGACCTGATAGGCGCCGAAGAAGCAAATCGCAAAACAAACGTCCCTCTCAAAAGAGAGGGACGTCGTGCAAGAAACGCATCTACCGCCGCGTACCAGCCAGTTCACGGCCCGACGGCTGCGGGACAGCGGTTGGAGGAGCACCCGGCGCCGTTGCCCGCGCGCGTGCCCGTATCCAGCGTGGCACCTTGCCGAACGATGTGACGCCCGTGACTTTGCGCAACGTGCTGATCATGAGAATCGTGAGCAGCCAGTTGGATGCGGCCACGAACCCCAATCGCAGGGGGATGCTGACCGGAATCAGCAGCAGTCCGCCCGTCAGCACGATGTTGAATAGCGTCAGCGGGATCAGATACAACCAGGCGAAGCGCATGAGCTGATCGGCCCGCAAGCGGGGCAGCGTCGCGCGGATCCACTGGAAGAGCAGCAGCAGCACCAGCATCTTGGCGACAAACCAGAAGAGACCGATGATATTGAAGACCACCTGACCCCAGAACGAGCCCAGCGCGCCCGTCCAGAATGCGATGGCGGCTCCCGGCCCCGACCACCCGCCGAGAAAGAGCGCAGTACCCACCGCCGAGACGATGGTCATGTTGCCATACTCGCCCAGGAAGAACATCGCCCACCGCAGCCCGCTATACTCCGTCAGATAGCCGGCGACCAGCTCCGATTCAGCTTCGGGCAGGTCGAAGGGCGTACGGTTCGTCTCCGCGAGTCCGCAGATGTAGTAAACGAGCAAACCGAGCGGCTGGAGCAGCACGAGCCAGAGCCAGGGCGAGGCGGGCCGCATCTGCGCCGCCACCACTTCGCTAAACGAGATGGAGCCGATGCCACATTGACTGAGGTTCGGATTCGTGCCAGCGCAGCCCGGACTCAGCACGCTCGTGATCATCACGGCGCCGACCAGCGAGAGCACCAGCGGCAGCTCGTATGAGATCATCTGCGCGGTGGAGCGCAGGCCACCAATCAGCGCATACTTATTGTTCGAGCCCCAGCCCGCCATGAAGACGCCAATGACGTCAATCGAGCTGAGGGCCACATAGTAGATGATGCCCGTCGCTAGCGCGCTGGTCGTCAGGAACGGCGAGAACGGCAACACGACAAAGGCCGCGATGACCGGCGCGAAGAAGACCATCGGCGCCATCCTGAACACCACATTGTCCGTCGCCGTAGGCTTGATGTCTTCCTTCAACAGGAGCTTCATCGGGTCAATGATCGCCAGCAGGATGCCCTGCGGCCCGTAGTGTAGTGGTCCCCACCGGTCCTGCATGAACGCCTGAACCTTGCGCTCTGAATAGACGAGCAGCGAGGCCGCCGTCATCAGGAAGAACAGCGCGAACAGGAACGTGATGACGAAGTGGATGATGTTGTAGACGACGTCATTCATGCTGCCTCCACCCCTAGCGATCCACGTCGCCGAGCACGAGATCAATGCTGCCCATAATGGCGATAACATCGCCCACACGCCGCCCGCGCAGCAGCTCGGGCAGAATCTGCAAATTCACGAACGACGGCCCGCGCAGCTTGGCGCGATACGGATACTCCGAGCCATCGCTGATCATATAGATACTCTCTTCGCCGCGAGCGCTCTCGACAGAGTAGTACGCCTCGCCGCGCGGTGGGCGTAGCGCGATGGGTGAGCGTTGCGAGATGGAGCCGCCTGGGAGCTTGTCAATCGCCTCGCGGCAGAGCCGGACGCTCTCGACCATCTCATCCATGCGCACCTTATAACGCGCGAAGCAGTCGCCCTCCTGCCGGACGACGGGCCGCACCGCGATTTCGCGATACGCGCCATACGGCCGCGCCACACGCACATCGAAGTTGACGCCGGAAGCCCGCAGGATGGGTCCGGTCATCGCATAGGCGATAGCCTGCTGCGGATCAATGTAACCGACGCCCTGCGTGCGCGCCTCGAAGATTTCGTTGCCTGTCAGCAGCGTCTCGAACTCCGGCAGGCTGCGGCCTGCAAACGTGTCCAGAAACTTCTCGCAGGTCTCCAGCCAGCCCTTGGGGATGTCGTACATCACGCCGCCGACGCGCAAATAATTGTGCGTAAAGCGGTGGCCCGAAAGCGCCTCAAACATATCGAGGATCTGCTCGCGGTCGCGGAAAGCCCACAGCACCGGCGTGGAAGCGCCGAGGTCCAGCCCATACGTCCCGATGGCAACGAGGTGACTGGCGATCCGCTCCAGCTCGTTGACGATCAAGGTGATGTATTGGGCGCGGCGCGGCGGCTCGATACCGAGAATCGCTTCCACAGCGCCCGCGTAGCACGTCTCGTTGATCATCGGGCTGAGGTAGTCCGCATTGTCAATGTAACGAATTCCGGACATGTAGGGCCGGTTCTCGAAGATTTTCTCCATGCCGCGGTGCAGATACCCGATGACGGGCGTGCAGTTTACCACCGTCTCGCCGTCCAGGGTCAGCACCAGCCGCAGCACGCCATGTGTCGAGGGGTGCTGCGGTCCCATGTTGAGGATCATCTCCTCGCTGCGCAGCCCGCCGATGCCCTGCTCGAACATTTCGGCCTGCACATTCGGGTCAATCGCCATATCCTACCCCTTTTGCGCTCCGGCGCCGCCGCCTGTCTTAGGCTCCGCCCGTGACGTAGCTTGTTCTGAAGAGAAGGTCGGACGAGGCTCAACCGCCTGGCTCCCCTGGCTCCCAGCGGGAACATCCGGCGGCTCGACGCCCTGGCCCGTTTTGAGGTACACCGCCGCGCTGCCGAAGGTCAGTTTGCCGGGATGCAGCCGCTCCTCCTCGCCCTGGCCGAGATTCTTCGAGACGATGCGCTCCACATTGCGTTGCTGCTCGCCCGCGACCGCTCGCACCCCATCTACCTGCGTCGTCGCGCGATCATGCACGGTGATCGGCGTCGGGTGGAAGCTCTTGAGCAGCGGATAGCCGTTGAAATCGTCGTCCAGCAGAATGCGCCGCAGATCGGGGTGGCCGCGATAGGTAATGCCGACCATGTCATAGCACTCGCGCTCCAGCCAGTTGGCGGAGGGATACAGGCCAACCAGCGAGTCCACGGCGGGCGCGTCATTAGGCAGTTTTACGCGCACTTGGAGCAGCCAGTTACGGCTCAATGAGTGGAAATGATAGACCGACTCGATATGGTCCACCATGTCCACACCCGATACGCAGGTGAGCATATCGAAGCTGAGGGAGTCGCGGAGCACGCGCGCCACAGCTAGGAGGCGCTCGCTCGCCACTTCGATGCCCACCACACCCGCGGGTAGCCGGCGCTTGGGGACGGACTGCCCGGCGGCCTCGTCGAGCTGGCCCAGCAGGTTGAGTAGCTCATTGATATGATTCGTGTCGAAGGCTTCCAGTGACGGCCCGCCGCCGGCAGCCGGTTGCGTTAGAGCCAATGAATGACCCCTTTCCGCCAGGCGTAAACCAGACCCAGCGCCAGGACGACGATGAAGAAGACCATCTCCACGAAGCCAAAGACGCTAAGCTGCTGGAAGATGACCGCCCACGAGAGAATGAAGACGATATCTACATCGAAGGCGACGAAGAGCAGCGCAAAGATGTAGAACGCGAGCGGATACTGCACCCACGCTGAGCCAATAGGCGTTTCGCCGGACTCGTAGATGTCGAGCTTGTCCTTGGCGGGCTTCCGCTTCAAGAAGAGCGCGTTCAGCGTGTCGGCCAGTGTCAGTGCGAAGAGCACGAAACCACAGCCGCCGAGAAAGAAGATGGCGGCGAAAAGATAGCCGGTTGCGATCACTTGCACCTCCAAGTCCCTTGAGATCCTCACCCCCGGCCACTCTCCGCATGGGAGAACGAGCGCACACATTGTAGGAAACGGGAATAGGTGAGGGGTAGCGCAGCGGCGCAAGTCGCAGAGCGCCAACGCCGATTATAGCATAGTGCGGTGGCCCCAACAATGCGCTTGAGCCGTTTTTCTGGACCACATACCTCTTAAACCACATACCTTATAATGAGACGAGCTACCCCCGTCCACCGGCAACACATCTCGCCCGTCCGTACCGCTGCCGTCCAACTGGCTCATAGCGGCAAGCATCTTGCGGGCGACGCATCTACGTGGCACCGTCGGATGTATATATGAGAGAAACGGCTGCGTCTGGAGGGTCCATGAAAGGTCTCGATGCCGAGACGGCCTATGCGCTCAACACACTGCTGGAGGACGAGCGCGCCTGTGTTGAGGTTCTTTTGGAGCTTACCAACGGCGCGACTGAGGTGGCTGAGCGCGACACGTGCATGGCGATGGGGCAGGATGCCGTGCGCCTGAGCTGCACCCTGCGCGAGCGACTCGCGACGGCGGGCGCGCTCGTCACCCAGCGAATCAACGGCATCGCGCTGCACATCCTCGATGTCGAGCGCTACGACGACCGGCTGCGCGCCTTCGCGCACCACAAAGCCGATATCTGTGCACGCGCGCAGGCGCTTCTGGATGCCACGGAAGACGATGAGAGCCACGCGGTGCTCCGCGACCTGTACGACGCCAGCGTGCGTGGCGCGCTCTGGTGTGAGCAGCGTGCCACCACCTTCGCGCAGTCGCGACTCCTGGACTTCCGCCCCGGCCACCTCACCGCTGCGTCGCTTGGCCCGCGTGACGCCGACGAGGCTGGGGCGGATACCCACGATGCCGTGCGCGCAGGGTCGCAGGTCTCGCAACGTGACGATCCTACTGGTCACGCGCCCGCGCCTGTGAAGGACGGCGCGAAGCCTGAGCCGCCATTCGGACCATCGCGGCACGACGGCGCCAACGGCGAAGAGCAGTAGTCCAGCGATTTGCTGGCGCTCACGCGGTGGCGCGCGGTACAGTGTGTACCATCTCTTCACGCCGTTGTTCAGATCGCGTGCCACTTGCCGCGCCCTCAATCCGCCTACTCAGGAGCATGCGTTATGATGGACCCCACTCCCCAGGACGAGATACCGCGGACCGGCTCCAGCGCCAATGAGCGCGGCGGAACACCTTTACACCTCTTCAATACCATGAGCCGAGCCGTCGAGCGCATCGTGCCACTGGAAGCCGGGCGCCTCCGCATGTATAGCTGTGGCCCCACCGTCTACCGATTCATTCACGTCGGCAACCTGCGCACCTTCACCATGGCCGACTGGATCCGCCGCGCCCTCACCGCGCAGGGCATCGAGGTCATGCAGATCAAGAACATCACCGATGTCGGGCATATGCGCCAGGAGGCGCTAGATCGCGGCGAAGACAAACTGGTGGTCCAGGCGCGCCGTGAAGGCAAAACGCCGTGGGATATTGCCGCCTTCTATACGGACGCCTTTCACACCGACGAACAGAAGCTGAACATCCTGCCCGCGCACGTCTTCCCCCGCGCCACCGACCACATCCCAGAGATGATCGCGATGGTCCAGCGGCTCCTCGACAACGGCAGCGCCTACGAGGCCGGCGGTAACGTCTTCTTCTCCGTCAAGGATTTTCCGGGATATGGCCAGCTCAGCGGCAATTTGCTTGAGTATCTCGGCCAGGGGCAGCACACCGCCAATGAGGTTGACGCCAACAAGCGCGCCCCGGAAGACTTCCCGCTCTGGAAAGTCGCGGAGGAGGGGCGCATCATGGCATGGGATAGCCCCTGGGGTCGCGGCTTCCCCGGCTGGCATATCGAGTGTAGCGCCATGAGCGCGAAGTATCTCGGCCCGCAATTCGATCTGCACACGGGAGGAGTGGACAACATCTTCCCGCACCACGAGGATGAGCGGGCGCAGAGCGAGGCCGCCAGCGGCCAGCGCTTCGTCTCATATTGGGTGCATGGGCAGCACCTGCTCGCCGACGGCCTCAAGATGGCCAAGTCCACCGGCAACGCCTACACACTGGCGGATGTCGAGGCGCGGGGCTTCGAGCCGCTGGCCCTGCGCTACTTCTTCACGATGGCCAAATATCGCAGCCGGATCAACTTCACCTTCCGCGCGCTGCGCGCGGCCCAGGTGTCCCTGAACCGTCTGCGCGAGCTAGTATATCGCCTCGCCGACCGGCCATCTCCGCCCGCCCGCGCGGACGGCGAGAACGGCGCGGGTGCGGCGCGGCAAGCGTTTTGGGCAGCGGTGAACGATGATCTGAACATGCCGCGCGCGATGGCCGTCGTCTGGGGCATGGCGCGCGATGAATCCATCACCCCGCGCGATCGGTTGGCCCTGCTCTACGAATTCGATACCATATTGGGTTTTGATCTGGCAGCGGCGGTCGCACGGCGAGCAGAGCGCCAGCGGCAGTGGCGTGACTCGGGCGAACAGATCGTCACGCTAGAGAATGATGTGTCCGCGCCGGTGATGCTGCTGGCCCGCGAGCGGCTCGCGCTGCGCCAGCGCCGGGCGTTTGACGCCGCCGATGCGCTGCGGGCGCGCATACACGCGGCGGGATACGAAGTACGGGATGCGACACCAGGCGTCCGTCTGGTGCGGCGCGCCGGCGACGAGGTGCTCATCAGCGGATCGGGCGACGTCCCCTCGCGACTTGAGGCGCCGGATCGTTATGCGTTCTCGGTCAATCTGCTTGCGCACAACAGCGGCGCCGATCTGGAGCGCTGCGTCGCGAGCGTGGCGCGCCACGCGGGTGGGCGCGATATCGAGCTCGTCATCCTCGATAACGGCTCGACCGATGATACGCTGGCATATTTGAAGCGCCTGGACGCCGATGGCGCCGTGAACGGGCTGCCCGTGCGCGTGCTCTTCGCTGACCATGATATGGGCTTCGCGGCGGGGCGCAATGCCCAGTTCCGCGCCAGCTTGGGCCGCATCGTGGTCCAGATTGACACGAGCATTGCGCTCAGCGGCGATATCTGGACACCCATCGAAGCGCTGCTGGAGAGGCCGGATATCGGCCTGGTGGGACCGTACGGCCTGGTGACGGACGACCTGCGTGAGTTTCGCGAGAGCGTTGGGCCGGATGTAGACGCCATCGAGGGCTATCTCATGGCTTTCCGCCGCACGACGCTGCGCGAGGTCGGCCCCGCCGACGAGAAATTCCGCTTCTACCGGCTGATGGATATTGATTACAGCTTCGAGTTCAAGAAAGCGGGCTTCCGCGCTGTCGTCAGTCCAGAGGTCGCCGCGCGCGTGATCAAGCATCCACATCGGGAATGGTACGCGCTCTCTGAGGAGGAGCAGGCGACCAAGAGCAAAAAGAACTTCGACATCTTCCGGCGCCGCCGCCACCACTGCGAAAGCCTGCTGGTGCGCTACTTTGTGCCTGGGCAAGCCGCCCCCTGGGGGCACGACCACGAGACGCCCGAGGATATCGTGGACCCGCGTTTCGAGCATACCGCATACACAGGCGCGGGACCACACAGCCACGAGCACAAGCACTGGCCAGACCACTCGCATACGCACGCGCATGTTCATCTGCCCGCGCCGCGCTGGCACGATCCCGCGACGCCAGCCGTCTATCAACCCAGCTTCGACCCCACGGCAAGCGAACAGCTTTCGACGAATTTCCCGCTGGCTCCGCAGACGAGCCAGCACGAGCGATAGGAGAAGAACGTATGCCGAGCGACACGGTCCCAGGCGCGCTTGCGCTCGTCGGCTCGGGCGAGTACACGCGCGCCATGCACGATACGGACGCCTACCTGCTGGGAACACTCGGTGGACCCGCGTTCGCGCGGGTGGTGCTGCTGCCGACGGCGAGCGGACTCGAAGAAGGCGCGCCGGCGCGCTGGAATGCGATGGGCCAGCGCCACTTCACGAGCCTCGGCGTCACGCAGGTTCGTCTCAGCACCATTCTTAACCGCGCGGACGCCTTCGACCCAGGCCAGCTCGACCTTCTTCGCGACGGCACCTTCTTCTACTTCTCCGGCGGCGCGCCCGGCCAGATTACCGAAGCACTGCGCGACACGCCCGCATGGGAGATTATTCGTGAGGCGCACGCGCGCGGTGCCGTACTGGCGGGATGCAGCGCTGGCGCGATGGCGTTCGGCGGCCAGAGCGCCTCGCTACGCCGCGTTATGTCCGCTTCGTCGTCGCCCGCCGAGACACAGAGCGTGTTTGTGGATGCGCTGGGTGTGGTTCCCCAGCTCATCACGTTCCCGCACTTCGACCGCATGGCCGGCTTCGTCGGACAGCAGGCGTTCAACGATCTGCTGGCCGCCATCCCAGACGGTCGCGCCGCACTTGGCGTAGATGAAGATACTGCCCTGGTTCGCGTGGCCTACAATGGCGCGCATGCTCCGGCGCGCTGGTGTGTGATGGGCCGGCAGACGGTCACTGTGTTCGCATCGGGAGCCGCTCCGCGCGTTTTGCGGGCGGGCGACGAAGCGCTGTTATGACGCGATTCCTGGAAGAGAGCTGCTAGAACCTCATCGTTGGCACACAATGTGTGAGTATTGTGACGCGCAGACGTACGAATGTGGCCCAAACGTACGTAGCGATACAGGTTGCTCAAGCGTCCTATTCTATTGACGCATAAAATAGTAGGCCTGTGGGCCGGGTACGATACATCCCCGTGTCCTGGAAGCCGCCGCATGGGAAGGGAAAGGCGACGATGGCCTGGCAGGAAGTGTTTCCGCTCAATGTCTCACACATAGATGCCGAGGAAGAGCGCGAGCTGCGCCTCGCGTCGCAGGCGCGCGCCGGCGCCGAGTGGGCGCTGGCGGCCCTTGTGGCGCGCTATCAGCCACCCGTCACGCGCTATCTTACCAGGCTCACCGGCAACCCCGATACATCGCGGGCGCTCGCCGAGCGCATCTTCGTCCGTATGGAGAACCGGCTGCGCGGTCCGCATGGTGGACAGCGGCTGCGACTCTGGCTGCTGCGCGCCTGCACAGAATCCGGCCTCGATGCGCTACGTCACCCGCACCACAGCCATGCCACGCCGCGATTGGATAGCCCGCACACGGCTGGCCTCTTGCCCGAGCGTGCCGGCGAAGCAGCCGTCGGTAAGCTACGCTCCGGGCTGGGTGCGCTGGCGAATCTCACCGGCAGCACCAGCCGGCAGGTGCGCCAGCTCATCTGGTCTAACGGGACGGATGCCCCCCAACATGAGCCAAGGTCAGCTCCAGCGCGGTCGCACAAAGCACCCAGGGCGAACGGCACAGAGCATCCATTCCAGCGACGCACGCCTCCCCCTATCGTCATCGAAGAAGATCCCGCGCAGCAGGATCCCCGTGAGGCGCTGCGCTATCGCATGGTGCGCGCGGTGCTTGCGGAGATCCCCTACGGCGACGCGCAGTGCCTGGCGTTGCATCTCATCGCCGGACTCAATCAGGCGGAAGTGGCGCAGGCGCTCGGCATCACGCACAGCGCGACACGCCGCCGCATTGTACAGGGACTCCAGCTCTTCGCGCAGCGCTACGAAGCTGCCATCGCCAGCCTGGGCATCTCCCTGGAGTCGCTGGCACCCAATGCGCCGCGTATGACTCAGCCGCCACGGATCGCACGCACCACGCCGCCCACACCGGCTGCCGCCGCGCCGCTGTCTGAGACGCCCCCCGACAGTCTCGAAATGATGCCCATCGAGGAGCAGCCAACAGGCGCGTGGGAAATGCCAGCATTTGCGCCGCCGCCGCGCACGACCGGCGCGCCGGCCACATTCGTGCCACCTTCGCCGGAGCCGGTAACGGTAGTCGCCGCCACGGCTCCAGAAATGTCCGAGAGCAACGAGGCAGACACGCTCATCCTGGAAGAGCATGCAGCGGCGACTCCCCACCCCGACGCGGAGAAGCCGATGATCATCGTCGAGACGACTGCGATCGTGGACGCGGTGCCTGTCATTGCGCTGCCGCTGGTGGATACCGCCGTCATCAGCGCCCCCGACGTGACGGCGGCGGATGTTCTGCTCGCCTTGCGGCTCGCGGCGGTTGAGATTCCGGCTTGCCCGCCAGATCCAGTCCGCCTGGAGACAGCCACACATGAGCTGTCCCTGCCGACCCTGACGACGCGGTTCGTGCCGATTCTCACTCCCGCGCCCGCCGTGCCGTACGCGCCGCGTGTCGTGCCAGTGCTGACGAGCGCTGATCCGGCGGAGAGCAGACGCGATACGTCCAATGAGGTGCTCGCCGTAGATGCGGCGCCGTTGGTGCCTGCCGCGCCGACGCCCGCCGAGCGCGCCGTGCGGATCGTGCCGGTGCTCACACCAACGACATCTACCGGCTCGGCGCCACTCTCAGGTGTGCCGGTTGGCGAGGAAGCCAATACGAGCGTCTATGCCGACGCAGACGCCTTCGAGGCGCCACACAAGCCGATTGCGATGACGATGGAGGCGCCCAACGACGCCGCTATTGAAGCGCAGGCGCAGTAATCATACAGCAATAGAGGAATGTTGGGATGCCAGAGGTTTATAGTAATCCCCCTGTACGGATTCACCGGGTGACTACCCGGCGCCGTAACTTGCGCGCCCTCCAGTGCCCACTTGAGCCGGAATTGCTCGTTGCCGAATTCGCGGGCGAGCTGCCGCCGGATGTGACACTGGCCGTCCGCGAGCATATCGCCGTCTGCGAGACATGCGGTAATCGGTCGCGCACCCTGCGCGCGCCCTATGAGCTGCTGGCGTCGCTTGGCACGGAACCAGTCGCCACCGTCCCTGATCTGCGCGATTCAGTACGTGCGCACCTCGCCAGCAATCGCTTCACCAAAAGCATGCTACGCGCGGCCAGTGGCCTCTCGCGCGGGGGCGCCATCGGCGTGTCGAGCATCCTCGGGTTGGCCCTGATCACGGCATTCCTGCTCGCTGGCATCCTCTTCAATGCCAACGCGCATGGGGTTTCCCGCTCCTCCAACGCGCTGAATAACGTGCCAGCAGCATCGCCGTCCGGCACATTGCTCGCGGAAACGGACAAGCTCGTGACCGTGCGGGATGCTTCCGGCCACACCTGGCAGGTCGCCGAGGTGATCGCCGTGAGTCAGCATACCGGCGCTGTCGTTCACTCACTACCCAGCTCTAGCGACAGCCTCCAGAGTGCTAGCTCCGCTCAAATGCCCGTAGCCCTGTGTGTCTCGCCGGATGGACGGACAGTCTACGAGATCACGGCGCCCGACGCCTCGCACCAGCAGGCGCTGGTCGCATTCGACGCCAGCACCGGCGCGCTGCGCTATGCGGTCACACTCAAGTATCCCAGCGGCAAGGCGCTCCTCGCTGATAATCTGGCAGACGCCCTGGTTGTCGCGCCCGGTGGCTCGACGCTCTATGTCGGCCTGAACAATGCCGCCCCCACTACCTATGGCGAGATACGCATACTCGCGGTGGACGCAGCGACCGGAGCGACTACATATGAGTATTATCCCGGTACTGACGCCACGCTCCCCATGCCGCCTCCGCCCGGCAGCCTGCCGGCATCCGCCTTCCCATCCAGCGTGCCCAAGCTCAAGACATCTGGCTACACGGCTTCGGTGGGCGCGAACGGCGCTGTCGCGGTCTCGCCGGACGGCAAGTGGCTTTTCGACGTGCTAATTCTCTCGGATTCCCGCGGGCCACAGTACGCGGTCGTGCGCCGCATAAATGCGCTGACTGGTGCCCTCATGCAAGAGCTGGCCATTCCCGGCGATTTCACACTCGCCCAGCTCGTGGCTAACACGCCAGCCGCACTCGCCTATTCTCAGGCGCAGGCGACCGCTGCGGCGTACGCGCAGGCGACCGCGACCGCCCAGCCAGGGTCAGTCGCATCGGCGACGCCGATTGTTCCCCTTGCCACGCCCGCGCTGGCGACGCCGCAGCTGTATCTCGTCAGAGGCAGCCCTGAAGCGCAGGTCTTCGTCCTCGATCCCAGCACTTCCGGCCCCACGCTCACCGGAACCATCTCGCTGGGCGGACCCGCCGCGCCGCCGAACACATCCTTCACCGGCACGCTCAGCGTCAGCGCGTCCGCTGATGGCACACATCTCTACATCACCCAGAATGCCTCCTCCGAGCAGGGCCAGGTGACGGGCCATGATTTCTGGGAGCTCGACGTATCCGGCATGAGCGTGCTCTCACATCGTGTGGACACTGACGCCGCCGACGCCGTGCAGGCAAACACGATGCCGTCCGGCGCCATGTTCATTCTCCGCGACGGTAATGTGCTGCTGATCAACAGCGACCTCTCCGGCTCGTCGGTCAATTGGCTGAGCCTCAACAACGGCCACGTTGTCGCCTTCCTTGGCCCAACACCCTAAACACAACGTACTTCCAAAGCCGTACGCCAGGTGGTGCGCGACGCACTGGTAAACGGCGCGGGCGAGCGAGCTTAATACCGCATCCGTTGGGGCTCTTGGCACACGCCAAGAGCCTCATACCAGCTTCGGTTGGGATGTTTGGCATTCGCCCAGGGCTTCAGCCCGTCTCGTGTCCCGTGCGCCGGCTCTTTGCGTCCTGTGTAGGGGCGCTGCCCGCTTGCGCCCGCCACCATGCGCAGGGATGTAAGGGCGCTGCCCGCTGCGCCCATCCGCTCTGCCACACGTGGCACACGACCATCAAGGCCGCGAGCGCACACCCAGGCTCGCTGTTACTCGCCCGTTGGCGGAGCCTTTGGCCCTGCCCACCCTTCGCGTATCTGGGGGCGGCGTGGCTTGCGGCGGTAGCCTGCCAGATCATGCAGCTGATAGATCGCCTGGATGATCGCCTCTTCATTCCAGCGCGACTCAAGCGGCGGCGGCTCGCCCAGGTTATCCACGATTGCATCACTGCCCATGAGTGCAAAGAGCACCGTTGCCGCGCACTGCGCCATGACGTTCAGGTTATACCCGCCTTCCTGTACGGCTACGATCCGGCCGCCGCAATAGCGGTCAGCGATCTCGATGACCTCGCGAGTCAGGTCGGAATAATCCGCCGTGCAGAGGCGCTCGTCGGCCAGGGGGTCGCGCCAGTGCGCATCGAAGCCCGCCGAGAGCAGGATCACGTCAGGCTTGAAACGGTCCGCGACTGGCCAGAGTACCTGCCGGAAGATTGGATCGAAGACGCTCCAGCCACAGTCGGGGGGCAGCGGCACATTGATCGTGGCGCCCGTGCCTGCGCCTGTGCCGATATCGCTGGACTGGCCAGTGCTGGGATAGAACAGCATGCCTTCGGGATCAATCGCCTGGTGCGTGGAAAAGTAGACCACATCGGGGTCGTCATAGAATATCTCTTGCGTGCCGTTGCCGTGATGAACGTCGTAATCCACAATCAGCACACGCTTCCATCCCCATCGTTGCTGCGCATAGCGGGCGGCGATGGCGACATTGTTGAAGACGCAGAAGCCCATGCCGAGGTCGCGCAGCGCATGATGGCCCGGCGGCCGGACTAGCGCGTACCCGTTGTGAGCGCGCCCTTCACCGATGGCATCCAGCGCGATGAGCGAGGCGCCGGCGGCGAGGAGCGCGGCGTTATAGCTGCCCGGCGAGAGAAACACCTCAGAGTCGAAGGCCCGCGGATGCGCTTCATAGCCGGCGTTCTCCATCAGCCATTCGACGGCGTGCCGCACCCGCTCGACATAGGCGTCGCTGTGAACGGTCGTCAGCTCCGCGCGCGTCGCAGGGCGAGGCGCCAGGCGCAGCAGCTTTTCGGCGGGCATGGTCCCGCCCGCGATCAGCGCCTCGATGACGGCCATCGCCTGCTCCAATCGCGCGGGCCGCTCAGGAAAGCCGTCGGGCACAAGGTGGTCCAGGAATGCGGGATCGTAGATCAGCGCGGTTGGTAGGTGCTCCTCAGGCGTCCCCTTCGGAGTCGTTGGTGTGTCGGGTGTTGGCGATACTGAGGCGTCTGCCACGCTGCTGCTCCCTCTAGCTCGAGCTACTACGATGAATTGCGAAGATAGATGAAGAGTGGGAGCGGCGGAGAGCCGCGCCAGTTTGTATCTGTACCACATGGCGCGGGCAGGTTCAAGCCGCGAATGGCGCCGACGAAGCACTGAATGCCGCGACGCGCGAATCCCACCAAACCCGCGCACCCATACCACCTCGCGCAAACTCCCGTCCACACCTGACCGCACCTGACCGTAGCCGCTGCCTCCCCCACGTGCTACGCTTCCATTCGATACCCCGCCCTTCCACCCGCACACGGCGGCGGAGCACCCCACATGCGCGATTCCGGCAGTATCGGCAACCGCCTTCGCCTCCCCTCTCCTCGCTAGGAAAGGGGCCGGGGGTGAGGTTCCCTCCTTTTTGCGGTATCATACGCTCAGGAAATTCGCTTCCAAAATCCATCATTCATGAAGAGGTGACGTAGTGATTACCCGCTCCAAATATCAGCCCGCCGAAATCGAGAGCCGCTGGATATCTCGCTGGGCGCAAGACGACATCTATGCCGCACCCGACGAGAGCCCACTGCCCAAATACTACAATCTTGCCATGCTGCCCTATCCCTCCGGCGACCTCCACATCGGCCACTGGTACAACTACACCGGCGCCGACATCTACGGCCGCTATCAACGCATGCGCGGCCACAATGTCATGCAGCCCATCGGCTTCGACGCCTTCGGCCTCCCCGCCGAAAACGCCGCCATCAAGCGCAATATCCAGCCCCGCACCTGGACGCTCGACAACATCGCCAACATGCGCCGCCAGCTCGCCCGCATGGGCGCCGGCTGGGATTGGTCGCGCGAGATCGTCTCCTGCCTGCCCGACTACTACAAATGGACCCAATGGCTCTTCCTCCAGTTCTACAAGCACGGCCAGGCCTACCGCACCAAAGCTCCCGCCAACTGGTGCCCCACCTGCAACACCACCCTCGCCAACGAGCAGGTCATCAACGGCGTCTGCGAGCGCTGCGGCACCCCCGTCGAGCGCCGCGAGATTGACCAGTGGCTCCTGCGCATCACCGACTACGCCGACCAGCTTCTCAACTTCGACGGCCTCGACTGGCCTGAAAAGACCCGCCTCATGCAAACCAACTGGATCGGCCGCAGCGAAGGCGCCGAGCTGCGCTTTACCGCCCACCTCGCGGATGGCGAAACCGTCGAGATCCCTGTCTTCACCACCCGCCCCGACACCATCTACGGCGTCACCTTCTTCGTCCTCGCTCCTGAGCACCCCCTCGTCGAGCGGCTGACCGCCCCGGAGCGGCGTGACGCCGTCCAGGCGTACATCGAGCAAACGCGCCATGAGACCGAGATCGAGCGTCTCAGCACTGATACCTCCAAGAAGAAGACGGGCGTGCCCCTCGGCGCCACCATCACCAACCCCATTAGCGGCGAAGAGGTCCCCGTCTGGATCGCCGATTATGTCCTCATGGGCTACGGCACCGGCGCCGTCATGGGCGTTCCCGCCCACGACCAGCGCGACTTTGAGTTCGCCCGCGCCTTCGGCTTGCCCATCCGCGAAGTCATCCGCGCAGGCTCTGCTCGAAGCGCGTCTCCAGGGGAGACTATGAGCGACGAGCGATCGGGTAACCCAGAGACCGACACGGCCACATGGGAAGCAGCGACCACGGTGAAGGGTGCCGGCGAGATGGTCAATAGCGGCCCCTTCACCGGCACCCCCGGCACTGAAGCCATCCGCCGTGTCATCGCCTGGGCCGAGGCGCATGGCGTCGGCAAGGCTACCGTCACCTACCGCCTGCGTGACTGGCTCATCTCCCGCCAGCGCTTCTGGGGCGCGCCCATTCCCATCGTCTACTGCCCGGAGCACGGCGCCGTTCCCGTCCCCGAAGACCAGCTCCCCGTCGTCCTGCCCGATGAAGTGGAGTTCAAGCCCACCGGCGAGTCGCCGCTGCGCTACGTCCCCGCATTCTTCAACACCACCTGCCCCATCTGCGGCGAGCCGGCCACCCGCGAAGTGGACACGATGGACACGTTCATCTGCTCCTCGTGGTACTTCCTTCGCTACGCCGACCCGCAAAACGCCACAGCCGCTTTCTCGCCTGAGCAGATGGCCCGCTGGCTGCCCGTGGATATGTACATCGGTGGTGCCGAGCACGCCACCATGCACCTGCTCTACGCTCGCTACTTCGTCAAGGTCCTGCGCGATATTGGCTTGCTCGCCTTCGATGAGCCGTTCACCCGGCTCTACCATCAGGGCATCGTCCTCGGTCCCGACGGCGTCAAGATGTCCAAATCGCGCGGCAACGTCATCGCCCCCGACGATGTCGTAGGCCGCTACGGCGCCGACGCCGTCCGCTCCTACCTCATGTTCATGGGCCCCTTCGATCAAGGCGGTCCCTGGAACAACCAAGGCATCGAGGGCGTCTGGCGCTTTATGAACCGCGTCTGGGCGCTCGCCAGCGACTACACCGACGCACGCGCAGATACTGGACGCCCGCTCGCCGCCGAGAATGATCTCACCGGTGCAACGATCCCGGCGGGCGATGCTGTTGAGCGCCTGCGCCACAAAATCATCGCTCGCGTCGGCGACGACTACGCTGGCCTGCGCTTCAACACCGCCCTCGCCGCCCTCATGGAGTTTGTCAACGGCCTCAACAAAGCCAGAGACGAGACCCCCGGTGTACTGACCGACCCGCGCTTCGGTGATGCCATCCAGTCGTTACTCGTGCTGCTCGCGCCCATCGCTCCCTTCATCACCGAAGAGCTTTGGCACGCCCTTGGCCACGACGACAGCGTGCACATCCAGGCCTGGCCCGCCTATGACCCCGCCATGACCGTAGATGAGATCATCACCGTCGTCGTTCAGGTCAACGGCAAGGTCCGCGACAAACTCGAAGTCGCGCCCGACATCGCCGCCGGCGAAGTCCGCTCGCTCGCCCTCGCCAGCCCACGTGTGCAGGCCGCCCTGGCCGGTCGTGACGTCAAGAAGTTCATCTACGTCGAGGCCCGCCACCTCGCCAACATCGTCGGCTAGCTCTCCCTTCTCCTCGTGGAAATAGGAGGGGTATGGTCCCTTCTTCGGGTGAAATTGTCACCCAGGGGAGGGCATGCTATACTCGGAGTCGGTCGTGATCCGGCAACCAATCGCAATGGCAAAACACAGAAGGGGCGCAGGTGAGCGAGGCGCATTTTCGCGAAGTCGGAGCAACCGCAACCGTTACCAAGCAGATTTCCGAGGCGGATGTCGCGCTGTTTGGGTTGGTCACAAAAGATGATCTGATGAACGGGGACGATCCGCCGCCGCCCGTTCGCCAGCCGCGCCAGGCCGCGCCCTTTCCAATGCTGGCGGCCGTCCTGGCCTCGGCGGCGGCACGCCATTTGCCCCGGCCCGACCTCGCTCGCTTCGAGCGCCAGGTGGTGGAGTTCGCCGCCCCCGCCTACACCGACGACACCCTCAGCGCCACCGCCGAGATCGCCGCCTACGACCGTGCCAGCGGCAGCCTGCGAATTCGCGCCCACTGCGACAATCAGGAGGGTGTGCGGCTGGCCGAGGGCGAATTCATCCTCAAGGATGAATGACACGTCCGGATCGCTCTCACTGTGCGGGAATACTCACGGTGAACAAGCGGTGGCAGATCGTTGTTCCCAGGCGTCCAGGTATTGAGATAGAACGCCATCGCCGTGAGGTCTGGGTCCACCTGAAAGTAACTCATGCGCCGGTAGCGCCCAGCTCCGTCGCGGCGGCAAAGTTGACCGAGGTGTCGAGGTGGCCGGCGAGGGAACGTTGGAGGTCGAGGATCTGGAGCGGTTAATCGTGCAGCGGAGAGAGACACCTTCACGCGGCATCGCATACGGAGGGCGAGAAGGCGCTGCCTGCTGCGCCCGCTCTGGTGAACATGGGTCAGCACGGCGTGCAGGCCATTGATGGCCGCGAGTCCCGCCAGAATCAGCGAGGGCGGACCGCTCGTCGCGATCTGCCCCCAAGAGGTGTGGCGCCTACGCCGCCGCCCGCCCGCCGCCACCAGCATAGCGGGCCGTCGCTTTCGGCCAGAAGTACGCCGCGACCCCCGCCAGCGCCAGCCCGACGATACCCGCCACCACCATCGTGATTGGCGAGAACCAGGCGTGGATGTGGAACACGTTGCTGCTCAGCGTACCGATGATCAGCAGCGCCAGCGCGGCCCCTACCAGGAACGCCATCAAAATGGCCACCAGTGTCGTCACTTTCGCCCCCACTGCCCCCGGCAGGAGCGTGCCGCGCGTCTGCCGCAGGAAACCGAAGATTCCAACGCCCACTACGGCCAGCACCAGCACCCCGGCGATCCACGCGCCCGCCACGGGAATGAGGGAGATGCCGGACAGGATCGCGACGAGGATGATGGCGAGCAGCACCCCCCACGCCATCGCCGCGTTTTGCCCAAACAAGCCCACGAGCACCATGTTGATGGCTGAGATCACCGGCGCCAGAAACTTCAGCCGGCCCGACATCATCTGCGCCGAGTAAAACTGCGCATAGGCGCGCTTGTACTCACGCTTCTTGAAGTAGATGCGCCCGCGCAGCGCCCGCCCGTTGCCGCCAGCCAGCAGCGCCGGATTGCCCCGTTCCGCCGTATCCAGCGCGGTCAGCGCGTCGTCGTAGCGCCTGACTTCCAGCAGTGCGTTGGCCTTCACCAGCTCTGCCTGCGCCATCGTGCGGTCATAGCGCAGCGCCGAATCGCTGGACTGGATCGCGCCATTCGGATCCTTGTCGGAGAGCAGCACGACCGCGCGCATGAGATGCGCCCCCGCCAGCCGCGGCTCCAGCTTGATCGCCTCGTCCGCCTCAGCGCGGGCGCCGGCCAGGTCCTTCTTCGCCGCCAGAATCTCGGCGAGCTGCACGTGTGTTTTCGCTGCCTTCGGCTGAAGCTGCACCGCTCGCCGCGCCGCTGTCTCCGCCTCGGCGGGAATCCGGCCCAGCGGCCCCGCTGTCTGCATTACCGCACCGGAGAGGACCAGGTGCGCATCCGCATTCGTAGGCTGCTCGCGTGTCACACGGCGTGCCTCCCTGGCAGCGTCCGCGATCTGCCCTTGCTGGAGCAGCGCCTGCGCCAGCAGCAGACGCGCGGCGGAATCTTCTGGATTGCGCTCCAGCCGCTTGCGACAGATGCGCTCCGCTTCATCGAAACGCCCGTTCGCCATCGCAAAGCGCGCCTTACCGAGCGGACCGCCAGGAATTGTCCCCATCGTTCCCTGGCCGCCGCGATACATCATACGGCCCATTCGTCATTTTCCTTCCCCCTCAACAGCGCGGGCGGCGCGGAGGGCAGATATATCGTAGCATGTGACGGCGTGACGCCGAATAAGTGCCAAAGATGACAAGGCTATTATACGCCCTGTCAGGCCGCCCCGAAAGTGCTGTGGCCCAGTTGTGCGGAATCCTTCCATGCGCTCGTATGCCGCCAGCCCGGCTCACGGTATGTCACCGTGTGCCTGGCATCGAGTGAGGCTGTGGCGTTGGAGAAGTGCCAGGGCTTCAACCCGCATTCTGTACCGTGCGCCGGCCCGCGTCCGTATGGCTCACGAGCGGGCGATCTGATGGAGCGCGCGCTCAAGCTCCTCTGGGGCGGCGAGCACGGGGAAGATTGCCAGGCCGGTAGCCGTGCGCAGCCGCAGCACAGCGGTTGCATCGCGTGGATCGTGCATGGCGACGGTCAGCATACTGCGCGAGCGTCCGATGGGTACGGCGCTCAGCTCGCGCGCCAGCTCCGGGGCGATGGCGCTCCGACAACTGGCCGGTAGCCGCGCGGGGAGCTGCACGAAAGGCACGCCGAGCTCGTGCGCCCGCGTGCGTAAGCCTTCGTCCACCGGCTGCGCGGGAGACTGCAGAGCGATGAGGCGTAGATGCGCCCGGCGTGTGGAGCGAGTAGGCGCCACATCGGGCAGCGGCGCAGCCTTCCGCTTACGCTCCCCGGGCTCCGCGAGCTGGGACATCGTACTGACAGGATGGGGCGCGTGCTGCTCCGGAACGATGGAGAGCGCGACATTCAGTAACATGCGGGGCTTCCATGCGTCGCGGATCGTGTTGGCGATGGTTCGCTCGTCGCCGCTCTCGGTGGCACCGCTGGCATGCCCGATGGCAATCGTGAAGGTGCGGTCGTTGGGAAGCGGTGGCGCGGTGAGCAGCTCGCGCAGCCGCTGAAATACCGCATGCGTCCCCTGCTGGCCAGCCGCGTGCAGGACGATGGCCACCGCGTTGCATGGGTCCAGCTCCAATGTATCCGAGTGACGGACATGTGGACGGATGCGCTCGGCCAGCGCGGGCAGCGGATCGCAGGCGTCCGCCCGGTGACCCTTCTCCGCTCGCGCCTTGCCCTCAAGCG
Organism: Ktedonobacterales bacterium; assembly: GCA_035310125.1. Classification (GTDB taxonomy): domain Bacteria; phylum Chloroflexota; class Ktedonobacteria; order Ktedonobacterales; family JADMIN01; genus DATGEP01. Next base: position 28,690 of record DATGEP010000303.1, on the reverse strand, counting down.
GACGGAAGATCAAAAAGGAGCAGTCCTCGCCTTGCCGGAGACTGGAATGAGCATGCCAGTGCAGACGTTCCGCCAGCTCTTCGCCGCAGCCCCAACGCTGTGATGTATGAGCCATTCGAGTGCTACCCCCACACTTCTGCCATGTGCCGCTGGCCTTGCGGCCACCCTCGTACTCAGGAACGCCATATTTCGCCCGATCAAAGCGCCTGCCGCGTGAACGAACCTCTGATGAAAGTGTACTTGTCTGGGGCGGTCAGCAGGGGCTAGGCGACATTAAGAAGAGGTTGAGATTGTAAAGAGAAAGTAATCACTTTCGTCGTGTTTATACTTATACACAGTACGCATATCTGCGTAGGCGCGGCAGAATTACTGGCGATGCGGTGGATGCATCAGGGCGTGGCGTCAGGGGTGGGCGAGCACCGCGGTGAGTCGCTGGAAGAAGGCGGCGAGCGCCTCCCGCGCGGCGGTGGGGCTGGACTGGCCGGTGATGGTGACGGCGACGACATAACGCGGGCCGCCGCTCGGTGCGACAATGCCGCTGACCAGCAGTGCCGCGCTGCCGCCGGTAGTAGTGGGGGCGTTGACGAGGAAGCCGCCGCCAAGCGTCTGCGCATCGAGCAGTGAGCCAGTCGCGGCGCTGGCATGCGCGAGAAGCGCCAGCATACTCGCACGGTCGGCATCGTTGAGCAGGCTGCCTGTAGCGAGCAGAGTGTACAGCTGGAGCAATGCGGTGGGAGTGCCCCGCGAGGCGGCCCAATCGAGCGGCGCCGGGGCGATGCCGGTGATGCCAGCGGTGGCGAGGAAGCGGATGGTGCCGGGCGCGTCGCCCAACTGCTCATAAAGGGTGGCCGTCGCCACGGCGTCGCCGGTGGCGACTCGCGCGACCAGGGATGTGGCATTCGTCGTGGGCGCAGCCACGTGCTGCCGTTCGGCGGCGGCGAAAGCCGCCGCCAGCAATATTGGACGGAAGGCATCGCCAAGGGTGACGGGTTGATCGGCGTTGGCGCGATAGAGCTGCCCCGTATCGGGGAAATAGACAGCGGCGGCGAAGTTTCCTTTGTATCCGGCAACAGTGCCGCCCAGCGCGGGCGAGAGCGCGCCGAGGTCGCCAAGGGGCCGCGTGCCGGAGTCATACCCGACGAGCGCTCCGTCCGGCACCCAGCCGGTGCCGCCCGCGTTGGAGGTTGGCCCGCCCCATTGAATGCGTGACCAGGATGCGCCGTTGCCGTGGTGATGCGCGGTGAGTGTGACCGGAAAGCCCGGCTCCAGCAGCGCGAGCGACGCGCCATTGCCTGGCTGGGGCAGCACGTGCGCCGCGACGGCAATCCACGCCTGACGGGGCAGCGCCAGGTCTGGCGCGGGCGTTGCCGTGGGCGCGGGCGGCGGGACGGCACTGCCGAAACCGCCGAGACGCCACACACCGAGCAGGTCGCCAGAGAGCACGGCGGGAACCGCCCCTAGAACGGCGAACGCGCAGAAGATGAGCAGCGCCGCGCTCCACCATGCGCGGGAACGTGGCGACGCGGGCGGCCCAGGCGCGGCTGGCCGCGCCTGGGAAAGCATAGGCGTATGCTGTTGCTCCGCCATCTCCTCACCCTCCTGCGGCCGATTGATCTCGCGGCGCGCACTGTGCGCGCTGAAATGGCCCGGCTCATTGTAGCACTGCCTGTCGCATGCTGGCAGAATTCCGGACTAGTCGCTACCGGCGCCGCCGTACGGTTGTGCTACAATCAGCGCGCGGCGCTCGTGCCGGGGATGGCCAACAATGATGGGAGCGCTGAGATTCGCAAGAGGGAGTGCTTGTGGTGAGCGATGATCCAATAGCGACGGCAACCAGCGACGCAGCGACACGACAAGTGGATTTCGAGCGCTACTTCGCCGTTCGGACGCACTTTGGCAATTTGGCGCTGTCGCCCGATGGGCATGAAGTCGCGTATATCGTCAATACCTCCGGTCAGCTCAACATCTGGCGCCAGCCGGTGACCGGCGGCTGGCCGTCGCAGGTGACGATGTTCGAGCGCGAATCGGTGCGCGGCATCGTCTGGGCGCCTTCGGGCGAGATCCTGGGCATGGCCGATGTGGATGGCAACGAGCAATACCAGATCTTCGCGGTTCCGGCAACGGGCGGCGCCGTCCGCTACTTCACGCACCGGCCGGACGTGCAGTACGAGCTTTCCGCGGACGGTCTCTCGCCGGATGGGCGCTACCTCGCCTTTGCCGGCAACGACCGCGAGCCGACTGACGCTGACGTGCTGCTCTGCGACATCACAACTGGCGAGATGCGGCGGGCGCTGGCGAACGGGCGAGCGAACGCGCCGGTGAATTGGTCGCCGGATGGGCGCTACCTGACGGTGGCGGATGTGCGTGGCAATACAGATATCCACCTGTGGCTGATTGATATGGAAACGGGCGAAGCGCACGAGGCGCTGCCGCATGAGGATACGTTCGTCGTGATGCCGGGGCCGTGGCTGCCGGATAGCTCAGGCTTCTATGTGCTGCTTGACCGTGGGCGCGAGTTCAAGGGCGTGGCCCTCTATGAGCTGGCAAGCGAGGAGCTGCGCTGGGTGCTGGCGCCGGAATGGGATGTGGAGGATTTGGCGCTGAGCAAGGACGGGCGCCGCATGGTGTGGGTGCAGAACGAGAGCGGGGAGAGCCAGCTCTATTTGCGCGATGGCGATGAGACGGCGATGCACGTAGTCGGACTGCCGCGCGGCGTCATCGAGGCGCTGGATCTCGCGCCGGACGGACAGACGCTGGCGCTGCGCATCAATGCGGCGACGGCGCCGGCGGAAATCTACGTTGTTAGCCTGGGCGAGATCGCCGCGCATGCGACACCGCTGCTGCGCCGGCTGACCTATGGCATGCTCGGTGGCCTGGCGTCTGATGAGCTGGTCGCACCAGAACTGGTTTCCTACCCCACCTTCGACGGGCGTGAGATTCCCGCGTGGCTCTATCGGCCACGAGAGGCGTCGGAGCATCACCAGGGGGCGCTCGTGGTCTCGATCCATGGCGGCCCGGAATTTCAAGAGCGCGTCGAGTTTCGCGCATTCTATCAATACCTGCTCAAACGCGGCATCGCCGTGCTCGCACCGAATATCCGGGGCAGCACTGGCTATGGCGCATCCTATCAGAAGTTGATCCACCGCGATTGGGGCGGCGCGGAATTGAAGGACATCGAGGCGGCGGCGCAGTACGCGCGGTCGTTGCCGTGGGTGGCACCGCACCGCGTCGGCGTCTACGGTGGCAGCTTCGGCGGCTTCGCGACACTCTCAGCCGTCGCGCGACTGCCGGAGTACTGGGCGGCGGCGGTGGATATCGTCGGCCCAAGCAATCTGCTCACTTTCGCCCGCAGTGTCCCGCCGACCTGGCGCCGTATGATGGCGGATTGGGTAGGCGACCCTGACACTGATGAGGATCTGCTGCGCGAGCGCTCGCCGATCACCTATGTGGACAACGTGCGGGCGCCGCTGCTTGTATTGCAGGGCGGCAATGATCCCCGCGTCGTGCGGGCGGAGTCGGATCAGATGGTGGAGCGGCTGCGCCACCTTGGCCGCGAGGTGGAGTATGTCGTCTTCGAGGACGAGGGCCACGGTTTCGCCAAACGCACCAACCTGCTGCGCGGCTACTGGCTGGCGGCGGAGTTCCTGGTGAAGCACCTGCACGCGCACCACCACACACATCAGTAGGAAACCGCACGCGCAAACGCCCTCTCCCCCGCCGGGGAGAGGGCGTATGTTGGGCTTACATCGGGGCGTCAGGATCGTCCGCGTCGTGCCACAGAGACCGCATCTCCGCGCAATTCGCCAGCAAGTAGACAAGCGTACCCTGGGCATCTATATGCCCCTCCTTCAATACGACGATGTGGTCGGCGCGGCGCAGCGCGCCGCGCCGGTGCGAGACCGCCAGGCACGTCACCTCGCCGCTTGTGAACAGACGTTCCCACAACATACGCTCTGTCTCGACATCCAGCGCGCTGGACAGGTCGTCTATCACCAGTAGCTCGGCGCCGTGCGCCAGCATGCGCGCCGCCGCCGTGCGCTGCACCTGGCCGCCTGAGAGCTTGACGCCACGGGTGCCCACCGGCGTCTCCAGCCCCGCCTCCAACGTCCGCACGTCGTGCTCCAGGACGGCGCCCCGTATGGCGGCGGCCAGGTTCGCATGGTCGTCGGGTAGCCCCAAAAGAATGTTCTGCTTGAGTGTTTCACTGAACAGGCGCGGCACCTGCGCCGTGTACGCCGCGCGGGGCGGCGCAAAGAAGGAGGCCGCGTCGCCAACGACATGGCCGTTCCACCGGATCTCGCCCGCATCCAGGGGCAGCAAGCCCAGGAGCGCCCGCAGCAGCGTGGTCTTGCCCGCGCCGACGCGACCTGTCACCACTGTCAGTGTGCCGCGCGGCAGTCGCAGGTCTACCCCGGCGATACCGCGCCCTGACTGTGGGTGGCGATAGGTCAACTCGCGCACCTCCACGAGGGCCAGCCGGTCGGTCGCGCTGCGCGCTGGCGGCGGAACTGCAGGCAGGGGTCCGCGCAGGTGCAGCGGGGTGGGCGCCACCAGCGCATCCGGCGGCGCACCGCTGAGTAAGACCCCCATGCGTGCGAACGCGACTCCGGTCTGTTTGTAGTGGGCAAGGAACCGGCCAAGTCCGTCGGTGAAGTCGGCGATGAAGCCCAGGTAGGAGACAAATAGGACAAAGTCGCCGACCGTCAGGCTGCCGGCGCGCAGGCTGCCGGCGGCCAGCAGCATGATCAGACCCGTGCCCACGCTCACCGTGTTGGCCGTAATCGCGTCCAGAACCTGCGTCATCAGGCGGTCGGCTAGCATCGTCGTACGGCGCTGTTCGTTCAGCTGGCGGAAGCGGGCCACAGTTCGCTCTTCGGCGCCTGCCGCCTGCACCGTCTGCACCGCTGCCAGGATATCGCCAATAGCACCAGTGACCTGGCTGGTGGCCTGGCTGCTGGCGGCACGGTAGCGGCCCAGCATGGTGCTGGCCCGTCGCGCTACCGCCACCACGAGCACGAGCGGCAGGATGGCGATCAGGGTCATGCGGGCGTTGATATGCAGGAGCACCAGGAACGCCACCACGGCAAACAGGCCGTTGCTCGCAATCTCGTCGGTCCAATCCAGACTGTCCTCGGCCTGATAGGCATCGTCGCGAAAGCGGCTGATGGTCTCGCCGATGGAGTATGGTAGAGCATGGGCGCCCGGACGGCCCAGGATGTGCCGTAGCAGGTTGCGGCGCACCAGCCCGCTCATCGTGAACCGGAGGATGATCTCGACAAAGCCAGCGGTGAGCCACAGCGCCGCACGGCCCACGGCGAGCGCCGCCAGCAGCACGATCAGCCCCGTCGGGCCTACGGGCAGGTGTGCCTGCCTGGTGAGCGTGTCGAAGAAAGCGCGAGCGATCAGTCCCACCAGCAGCGACGATAGATTCATCACGCTCCACAACATCGTGTGGAGCGGGTAGAGCCGGGGCGTGTAGCGGGCCATTTTCGCCAGATAGCGCCACGTCGGGAGCGGCTTCATAAGGCGACCTCCTCCGCGGCGACCCGCAACAATCCGGCAAAGCGTGAGGTGGGATCGGCGGCGAGGGCAAGCCGCGGCCCGTGCTCGCGCACCTGCCCGTCCTCCAGGACAAGAATGTCGTCGGCGTAAGAGAGCGTGGTCAGCCGGTGCGCCACAATGATTCCGGTACGGCCGTCGAGCAGCCGGCCCAGCGCTATATGCACCAGTCGCTCCGTGGCCGGGTCGAGGCGCGAAGACGCCTCGTCCAGAATCACTACGTCGGGGTCGCGCAGGAAGATGCGTGCACAGGCCAGCACCTGGGCCTGCCCGGCGGAGAGTCCAGCGCCGCTGGGTCCCAGCAGAGTGTCCAGCCCGCGCGGCAGCTCCCGCAGCCAACCACCCATGCCCAGAATCTCCAGCACAGCGCTGATCCGGTCATCTGGCACGCCGTCGTCGAAGAGGGTGAGATTGTCGCGCACGCTGGCGTTGAAGAGGTGTACCTCCTGGGTGACGAGGCCGATGCGCGCGCGCACCGCCGCGAGGCGGACTGTCCGCAGATCCACGCCCCCCAGGCGCACCACACCAGCCAGCGGATCGTGAAAGCGCGGGAGAAGCCGCGTCAGCGTGGTCTTGCCGCTGCCCGTGGGCCCCACCACACCCAGCACGCGGCCCGGCGCCAGATACACGCTGACATCGCGCAGGACTGGGGCATCCTCCACATAGCCAAATGAGACACCGTCCAGCTCCACCGCCAGCGGGCCGGGCGGCAGCGCGACACTGGGACCGTCGGTCACGCGCGGCGCCGTGTTCAGGAGCGCCTCGACACGGCCCATGCTGGCGTCCGCCTGTTGCAAATCCTGCACTTCGTTGCGAATTTGCTCGGTCGGTTGGCGTAGCATCTCAGTATACTGAAAGATGAGATAGACGGTGCCAATGGTCAGCGTGCCGGACTTGAACAGCATGGCACTCAAGGCAAAGGCGACCGCCGTGCCGAGGGCAAATAACCCCTGGCTGGTGCCGATCATCGTGTAGCCCCACATCTGCGCTTTGAGCGTCGCGGCCAGCCACGACCGCATGACTTCGGCGCAGCGGCGCAGTACAAATGCGCCGGCCCCGCTGGATCGGATATCCTCAAGGCCGGCCAGATATTCGCCCAGGAACCCATAGAAATCGGCGCTGGCCTGGCGCTCCGCGGCCCAGGAAGGGGTGGCAACGGCGCGAATACGCAGCATCGCTGTCAAGGCCAGCACGACAAAGGCGCTCAGCCCCAAACCTATCCGCCAGTCCACGTGATAGAGCAGCCCAAGTACGCCCAGCATCAAGATGCCGTTGCCGAGCACATAGACCACAAACCGTGAAAAGAAGCGGGCCAGGGTGGCCACGTCACCGTCCACCCGCTCGATAAGCTCGCCCGGCGTCCGGGCCGCGTGAAATGAGGCATCCAGCCGCAGTAGGTGGGCGACAAGGTCGGCACGCAGCGCGTTCGTGGCCGCCCAACTCACATTTTCGGCTACGTACGTTTCGGCGATAGCCACGCCCTGCCCCACCAGGGCCAGGGCTATGGTCAGCAGCGCCAGGAAGGTGAGTTCGCGCAGAGTGCCGCCGGAGGTGGCCTGGTCAATGAAGCGGCTCGCCACCAGCGGCGTGACCACCTGCACGGAAATGGTGCCGCATAGAATCACGGCTAGCAGGCCCATCCGCGCCCAATGGGGCCGTAGGTAGTGGGCCAGCAGCCGCCAGTAGCGGCTCAGCGCCTGAAAAGGGTGAATAGACAGCTCCTCATCGTTTCGCCGCGAACGGCAGGTGTTTGGGCAGGAAATAGCGCGAAACCGCGGTGCGATACAGACGGCGCAACTGCGTAGAGAGACCAGCCGGTGGCCGCTGTTACGTGTCGGTCGGCTCTTCAGGCTGATCTTTAGTGAGCACGCGCTGCGTTCCATCAGGCGTCGTGTGCCGCCGCGGTTCTGAATGGCGCGCGTCCAAGCGATTTGGTGGGGAAGGACTCTGTGCTTCAACGAGAAACACATCCCCAGACTAGCGGTAGCAACCGTACCACATGACGTTTGGGTGGTGGGGTCAGATATCTACTGGAAAATTGGCGGCGGCTGAGACGGCGCGCCGGATGCGGCCATCAATGGCCGGCGCACGTTAGGCCGCATTGGCGGGAAAGGTGCAAAGGCGTGGTGCTGAGAATAGCGGATGCGGAAGAGAATGCTATTAATACGGGGTGTTGAAGGGGGCTGGAGCAGAAGTGGCTGGGCTGGAGAGGCGGGTGACACCAGACCTAGGCGGGCTTGCGGCGTTTGACATGCGAGACGGGGATGTCGGCGGTGGCTCCCTTGCCGCGCCGGGCTTCGGCGATGCGCCAGCACTCCCTGGGGCTATTCAGGCACTTCTCTTGCTCTTCGAACGTCTGGGGTGGTGTATCCATCAGGCAGAACACCTGATACATCGGCTCACCTCCGGTGAAATCGTTCTCAGGGAGCCAGCGTACCCGATAGTTCGGGCAGCCGTTGCGGTGCCGCCGCCAATTGATGCTTTCGCGTGGATTCTCGGATACGCTGCTGGTCAAAGGAAACCGTGCCCTCTCCTTCTTGATGCCTGTCTTGAACTCGGGCGCCTCCTGTCACGCTGTGTCACGCTGTGTCACGCCGGAGACACCTGGCCTGCCCATTATAGGCCCTGCTCATGGCCAGTCGCAAGGGCGGACTCAGGCTCCGCACACGCTGGGAGAAGGGTTGTAGAATGAAGGATGCGTGGGGCGGAGGATACACGGCCTGCTAGCACCGTTCTTCATTGCCGTCGCGTCCACAACGAGAGAGAATTTCCTGTTGTCTGCGCTGCTCTCCCGCTATCTGACGCATGAGGGCGGCGCAGCCAGCTCACGTGAGAGGATATGCCCATGTCCGTCCTGGACGGCGATACCGCCAGCCCGCCCATGCCACCGCCTTTTTCGCGGAGCGTTCCTGCCGGGGGAGGGCCGCCCGCACCACGATATGAGCCAGCGACTCCACGCTTTGGGCGCGTTGGCATCGTACCCTGGAGCTTCGGCCAGACCTGGCGCGGCGTAGTGGTCACACTCATTCCATGGGTAGCGTTTCTGCTTGTTTCAGCAAACGCCGCGCCCGCGACATCCACATCAGCGGGATCGGTCACACTGGCGCCATTGGACGACGCCATCGGTGCGATTATTTTCGTGATCTTCACGGCCATCGTCGAGGGCGCATTCCTGCTGGCGCCCGGCTACTACGCCGGGGTGCGCCGGCGCGCGGGCACAACCGTTCGCGAAGGGCTGCGGGCGTTGGGGGTCCGGCGGACACCGTTATTGCCCGCGCTTGGTTGGGTGATCGGCGGGCTGGTGGTCGTCTACGCGGCCAGTGAGGTCTATCAGATCATCATTACGCGCTTTTCACTCGGCCTGCATACCAATGTGGATACGTTGCAGCAGCTCGGGCGGCACGCGCCTCTGACGGTCATTGGCACGCTGATCGGCGCGGTCTTCATCGCGCCATTCTGCGAAGAGATCTTCTTTCGCGGCTTCGCCTTCGCGGGCTTTCTACGCGGCATGCCGGTCTGGGCGGCGGTGTTGCTCTCGGCGCTGCTCTTCGGTGTGGCGCATGGCGATATGGGGTCGTTCGCGCTGCTGTTCGTGATTGGTGTGGTGCTGGCGGTGGTTCGCTGGCGCACAGGGTCTATCTGGCCGGGCATGGCGCTGCACATGGCGAATAACGCGCTGGCGGCGATCTTTGTCGTCGCGACGCTGGGCCACTAATGCCGGTCTATTCACCGCAAGGTGATGTGCTTGAAGAAAGCGGTGCGATATGGCACAAAGAAGCCCGTGGAGAGATACTCCACAGGCTTCTTCATGTACCGCGCGGCTCAGAAACGCGAGCCGGCGCGAATATGTGTGACGGGATATGCCGGGGCGCGGGTGGTGTTATCCAAGCGAGGTACTTCCTGGTCTGCCCGGGACCACCCACCAGGGTTACGAGTGCTTCTAGTAGATGAAGCTGACTCCGTACCCGATGTGAGCATAGCGATAGCTCACGCGCGCCCAACCGCCGCCGTTCCAGTAGAACGACATCTCGCTAATCAGGAACCAGCCATTGCGGTAGACCTTCTCGACGTGGGCGACGTGGCCCAGGCCGCTGGCACCCTGAACGCCCGGCTGGAAGATCACTGTGGCGCCCGCGACTGGTGCGTGGCCGGTGCGCAGGCCGAAGCGGGGCGCGTTCCACGCCCAGGCAGCGGCGTTGCCGAGCCGCATCAGTGGCTCACGTGAGTGGCGATACCAGGCGTACCATGTGCAGGCACCGAAGTAGCCATGATATGGGTCGCCCGCGAAGTCGCTCATGCGGTGCGCGGGGATGCCGGTGTAGACCCAGGCGCCAATGTGGCCGGGTGCGGCGGGCAACGAGCCGCCGGTGTGGCCGCCATCACCAAGCGGGGCACCGTACGAAGTGGTGTGCCAGCGAGAGTTGCTACCATAGTTGGGCACCCAGGCAGGGTTATTTGAAATCAGCAGGTGGCCGCTGCGATGCCATTGGTGAGTGCAGTGGTACGCGCCGTTGCTCCATCCATAGCAGAGCCAGCCGTTGTCCACGTAGTAGCCTCGCTGATAGTGTAGGCCGGACGCCGCCTGAGCAGTCGTGCCCGTGCCAGCTTGTGTCGCGAGAACCGAGAGTCCCAGCACTCCAGCCAGGACAAGAGCGGCGCGAGCAATCCCGCGCGTCGTCACGCGGGACTGAGAATGTGATGCGAAAGCCAACGAAAGAACCTCCCTGACTTCATGTTCCGCATGAAGTCCTCGCGGCTGCGAAACCGCGATGTGTTATCCCTCCTCGGGGGATGGCGCCTCCAAGCGCTCCCCCGTAGCTGACGGCGGATCACTCGACCCACCGTGTCCGATACCAGCGTTTCCCGTCGTGCGCCCACGCACACATGGCGGACCTGTTGGTCACTGCTGTGTTAGCGAGCACGAGGGGGAATGTACCCGATGCGAATATGCTTTGGCCCGTCGAGCAAGCGCTGCGTAGTACTTATGTGCCAGAGCGGGCGCCCTGGGTCACGTTCTCTCGCCGTGGTGCGTTAGCCGGCAACAATCGGCGATACGTGGATGTCACCGGCCCCAGTGAAAGAGGCGGGCCAGCCAGCCAGGACGGCGCGTTTGCTCGGATTTGGGCGGACGCGCGGCTTTCTCCCCGCGCCGCTTGCTCCGGCGACTTTCAGTGGTGGCGGCTGATTGCGTTGCGGCGGTTGTGGCGCTATCATGCGGCGCCTGAGCGGCTTCCTCGATGAGCGTGGCAATGGGATGGGCGACGGGGTGTGTATCGCCAATATCTGCTGAGATCTGGGACGTAGAGTGGATCCACGTGCCGAGGTGGTCCCGCTCGTCCACGTGAGGCATGTCGGTGGGTGCGCTGTGCGTGACGGCATCGTGGACATCATGGGCGGCAGGTGCATCTGGCTCATGGTTGAGGCTGTCCTCACGCTCACTCGCGGATCGAGGCGGGAGGAGGAGAGGGCGAGTGGGGAGCGCGGCGATGTGGGCGCGTCGCTGATCTTCGAGCGTTGGTAGGGAGCCGGCGGAGAATGTCGGGTCGAGATGGGCGAGTAGATCAGCCGCATCTGGAAGGCTGGGGTCAAGGGAGAGCGCCCGCTGCGCGTGGCTGGCGGCGCGTTGCTTGTCGCCATGACGATCCAACGCGAGGGCGAGCGCCAGATGAACAGCCGCGTCTTCTGGAGTGAGATCGGCACACGATTCTAGCTCGCGCAGCGCATCTTCCGCGCGCCCACTTTCCTCGAGCACGGTGGCAAGAGAGAGACGCGCCTCGACGAGACTTGGTCGCCGTCTGAGGGCCTCACGCAGATGTCGCTCCGCTTCAAGGTGTTCGCCCCAGCCCAGCAGCGCGGCACCGTAGAGCTGGAGAACGGTGGCGCTGCCGGGCGCCTGCGCGCGGGCGCGCTCGAATGCCTGACGGGCGCCGCGCCGCTTCTTCAACGTGGTAAGCACGCCGGCTAGCTCTAGTTGGATTTCAGGGTTACTCGGGTTGTACCGCGCCGCCAGCAGATAGTGCGCACGGGCGTTTTCCCAACGGCTCCGCCTGACCAGAAATCGGGCATAGCTGAGATGGACCGCGGAATCAGTGTGATCAGCGGCAAGCGCGAGCCGAAACTCGCGCTCAGCATCTTCGTCATGATTGAGGTCGCCGAGCAGAATAGCGTAGTGGAAGTGGGCTTCGGCGCGATCCGGATCCAACGCGATGGCGCGGCGATAAAGCGGCTCAGCCTCGTGGGCACGGTCCAGACTATCGAGCACATTCGCCAATCCAATCAGCGCCTCGATGGCATCGGGGTCGAGATCGAGCGCGCGACGATAGGCAGCCTCGGCTTCGGCCTCGTTGCCGGCGTAGCTCGCCAGCGCATCGGCACGCATGAGGTGAACGCGCAGGTCACGCGGGCGCAGCGCCAGGGCTTGTGTGAGAAGGCGAATCGCGTCGTCGGTGTGTCCTTCGCGAAAGAGCAGCAACCCTAGATTGATGAGCGTGATGTCATCGTTTGGATCGGCTTCCAACGTTCGACGGTACAAGCGCTCAGCCTCACGGAGCTGGCCCTGCCGCGCCATCACGTTCGCCAGATTGACAAGGGCACCGGGGTCGTCGGGCATGCGGGCGAGATCACGACGGAAGAACTCGGCGGCCCCTTCGGCGTCTTCCTCGGCAGCCTGAGCGTACAGCTCCGCCGCGGCATCTTCGTGGCCGCGACTTTCCAGAAGCTGCGCCAGCTCCATCTTGGGGCGCGCCGTTCGCGGCGCATGCTCAACCGCGCGGCGTAGCTGAACCTCGGCCTCCGCCCAGCGCTCTTGTCGCTCCAGCAACAAGCCGTATTCCACGAGCGCCTCGGCATCGGTGGGGTGGTGGCGCAGCACCAGGAGCAGCGCTTCTTCGGCCTCGGCGAAGTGATCTTGGATGGCCAGCGCTTTGGCGAGTGCTGTGCCGGTGGCAACCTCACGCGGGGCGAGTGCGACCGCGCGCCGCAGGTGGCTTTCGGCCTTTTGGGATTTGCCGTCTTTGAGCAAATGCAGCCCGTAGGCAAGATGCGCGTCACTCTCGGTATCGAGCCGTTTGGCCGCCAGACGCAAGTATGGATCGGCTTCTTCTCCGCGCCCATGTCGTTCCAGCGCCTGACCGAGCGCCAGCGCGAGCCAGCCATCGCGGCTTTCCAGGGCGACCGCGCGCTGGAGGAGGGCCACGGCTTCCTCTCCCCAGCCCTGGCGCTCGCGCAGCAGCGCAAGTTGTGCCAGAATGCTCGGCGCGTGTGGGTCGAGGGCGATAGCTTGTCGCAGCGCCTCTTCGGCGGCGCTAGCATCGCCCTGGTCGAGACGTACGAGCGCGTCGCGCGCAAGGACGTTCGCGTTCTCTGGCCAGCGGTCGCGCGCTAGCGCGATATACCGGGCGGCTTCGTCGGTACGTCCCTGGGAGAAGAGCAGCATGCTGTAGCCCAGGTATGCCGGCAGCGCATCGGAATCTATGTCAAGCGCCTGAAGATACAGGCGCTCCGCCTCCGCGGTCTGTCCGGTCTCTTCGAGGAGCGCAGCCAGGTCGGCATGTGCGGTCGCGCTATGTGGATAGCGTTCAAGGCTCTCGCGCAGTAGGATGATCGCTTCGGCATTCCGCCCCTGACGCGCAAGCAATGTGGTGAGATGTGCGCGGCCTGTTTCATCATCGGGTGCCAGATCCATAGCACGCTTCAGGGCAACCTCGGCATGCGTATCCTGGTCCAACTCGGCGAGGGTGACACCGTAGAGCTGAAACGCCTGCGCGTCGTTCGGAGCCAGCTCGACGGCGCGGCGTAACAGCGGATCGGCATCGGCCCAGCGGCGCTCGCCCATGTAGAGGAGCGCGAGATTGACAAGCGAAGGCACATTGGCGGGCTCGTGGCGCAGCATCCACTTGAAATACGCTTCCGCCTGCGATGGATCATCTGTAATGGCCTGGTGGAGGAGCGCTTCGGCTTCCGTGTGGCGGTCCAGCTCATCCAGCACAGCGCACAGGTGCATCAGGGTGATGCCATCGCCGGGTCGCAAGCTCAACGCTAAGCGCAGCTCCCGCTCAGCGTCCGCATGGCGGTCGGTTCGGTGAAGAAGAACGCCAAACTGCCGGCGGGCGCGCATGCTTTGAGGATCGAGCGCGCGCGCGCGGCGCAGGAGTACTTCGGCGTCTTCCAGCTCACCGGCATCCATGAGGACGACGGCAAGGGTAACGAGCATGCCGACATCGTCGGGGGCGATATCACAGGCTTCGCGCATGCGCCGGATCGCGTCTTCGCGTTGCCCGTCACGCAGCAGCAGGACGCCATAGTTGTAGTGCGCAACGGCGCTATGGGGGGCGAGGGCCAGCGCGCGCTCGAAGTGGATACGAGCCGCGTCGCGTTCGTGGCGATCATCCAGTACATTCGCGAGCAGCACATGCGCATCAGCAGAATCTGGTGTGATCTGGAGCACGCGTTCGGCTTCGGAAGTGGCGCCCTCGAGATCTCCACGCATGGCGAGAAGACGAGCAAGGGTGAGCGCGGCCTCTATATCGTGGGGGTCGAGCGCACAGGCGGCACGAAGACAACGCTCCTTCTCGGTGGAATTGATGGGGCCGAGGGCTTCCGCAAGGGCAACGAGGGCAGGCGCGTCGTGGATACGCTCCAGCTCGACGCGCAGCGCGCCGGCCGGCCATGCATGCCTGGCGAGTGGATCGGAACGGGGCGCTGTAACCGTTTCGCTCGCGTCAGCCTCTGCCACTTCGGCGGCGACTCGAACTGGCTCAAGCCATTCGCGCTCGCCGTCGCCGCGCCGTCGGTAATGACCCGCGCGCTCCAGCTCCCAAGAGCCGGTGTACCAGTCATGCAGCGGAATCGAGAGACCAAGGGCACGAGCCGACGCGAGCACACGTGGACGGGAGAGCGGCGCAATCTGGACGGCTTCGAGGAGCGCGACCGCCTGGCGCAGCAGTTCACCCGGCTGGAGGTTGTGTGCGTCATTGGGCCCGGGCTTCACCTTCCCCATCCTCCTCCGCTCGCCGGATATACCGAGCGCCCAGCTTGTCCGGAAAAATTCGGCTCCCGCGTCTCGCCATTTTAACCTGTACGATCGCTGCCGGCAAGAGGGAAAATCGCGAGGCTGAGGCCAAAACGCGACCAGTAGAGATAATTTGCGCCGATGTCATCAGGTTGACAGGAGAGCGCGGGATTTCTATACTGAAGCTATGTACGCCAGCTCGGTTCAAGATGCCGTCAAAGCCGTCGCATCGCTGACCGCGCACCCAGTACAGCCGGTCGGCGTGCCGTAGAGAAGGGAGCGAGGCATGGCAGCGGAGGCGCATGACGTGGACCGGCTCCCTTCCGCTGGCGAGTTAGTCACGACGGCTCGCCAGCGGGTGGCTGGCGAGCTGGGTCACGCACCCTTGCAGAGCCCGGCGTTGCTGCGGGGCTGGCTGCGCATGCCGGGAAGACAGGAAGCGCTCTCGCCCGGTGCGCTCACCGGGGTGCTGCGCGCGTTCGCCCGTGGGCATGACATCGCGATAGCGGGCGAGTTGTTCGTGGCAGTGCTGGAACGCATCGAAGGAGCAAATCGTCGCTGGGCCGCACATGTGCTGTCGGAAGCCGGCGCAGCGCGGCAGGACGAGCACACGAGCTTGCGCGAAGATTTGCGCCAGGACCTGACGCTGTATCTCTGGGAGCAGCTCGCGCTACGTGACGGCGAGCAGTGGGTACTTTTCTTCTGGCGCGCACTGGACTATGCCCAGCGACACGTCGCCACGTCATTTCTGCGCAGGCACGGCTACCGTGCGCAGCCAGGCACGGAACGGCCTACCCGCGCGCTGGCACGGCTGATGGTGCGCCTCTCGCGCTACGATGATGATGAACGTGCGGCCGCCGGACTCGATCCACCTGATCCGGCGGATGCGTTTGCCGCGGCGGATCTGCTGGATCTTCGCGGGCTGATTCTCGGTCTACCGCCAGCGGAGCGGATGGCTGTCGTGATGCGCTACTGGCAGGATGCCAGTGAGAGCGAGATCGCCGTTGCGTTGGGCGGAGTGACGACGCGCACAGTGCGCAACCATCTTCGCCAGGCCCGCGCGCGCCTGCGTGGAGAGTATCGAGAGGTGAGGATACCATGAGCGATAGCCATCGGGGCGATGCAGACGCGCCCGGCACTCCGGTCGAGACAGGAGACGGAGATGCGCTGGAGCTGTTCGCCATCGAAGAGCACTTCGCCGGAGCGGTTCGGGCGGGCATGGAACCGCGTCTCTCCGACTATGTGCGGAGGTATCCACAGTATGCGGAGCAGCTAACAGACTTCGTTAGCGTGTTCTTGCCAGAGGCGCGACGCGACAGCGTAGTAGATGGCGCCACGCCCGAGGAGCCAGCGGGAGCGGGCCTCTCGCCAGGAACGCGGCGAGCGATGGATGCGCTCTTCGCTGGACTCAATGCCGCGACACGGCAGGACGATGCGCTGCTCGTCGCGGAAGAGCGCGCGACATATGCGCTGGACCCCGTGGGGCTGGCGGCGCTGGCGCGGGTCCACGGTCTCACGCTGGCGGCGCTGGCTGAGATGGCTCACCTCTCCGCGGAGGAGGTGGCGGGGCTGGCACAGGTGGCGGAGATTGCGCCGGATACGCTGCCGGCGCTTCTCGTGCGACGGATCGCGGAGGCGCTGGGCATCTCAGAAAGCGAGACGATACGAGCGATAACCGGCGAATGATGAATCCGGATTCCTGGTGTGTACCGACCAATCAGCGGTAGGCTAGTCCAAAGAACACGGCGGTCACGCCACGAGGTGAGTGACATGATCGCCGGAAGAATCAGTGGCTACCTGGAGCCAGTGGTTGCGGTTTAGCTCGCGCTGTCGTCGCTTCGCCTATGGGCGCGCTGTCCGCCGATGCGGCCAATGCGTGAGTAATGCTCGGTGCCAAGGTTGCGCTTGGTGGCTTCGCCGCCGCGCCGGCCAATTTCGGTGTAGAACGTCGAGCCGTGACGCTCACGTACCGTCGTGCCGCCTTTGGCGCCAATGCGACTATAGAACTCTTTGCCATATTTGTCGCGGGCGGCAGTGCCACCACGCTTCGCGGCTTCGGTCCCAGGCCGTGGTCCGGGCTTGCGGCGGGCAGGAGCGCTGAGTGCCTGCTCAGACATGGATTTGCGCGCTGATCGGGTCATTTGCTCACTCACGAGAACGGGTCCTTTCGGGCGCTAAAAGACTGACCTTGCGTGAGGAAGTGATCGGATCAATGAATGTATCGCTCCCTCACGCTTATTCGCTTCGCGCAAAACACCGGCTCCTCTCATGACCAATGGATGCGGCGAATACGCAAGGCTGTTGTAGTGTAGCAACGCAGCGAGTAGTCCAACGTGTCGGCTGAAACGTCGCAAACGTCGGGAATCCGACTAATTGGAATCTTTTTCATACATGTTTGACCCATATCTAACGAAATAAGGCAGGCAACTAGCCAGACGTGCGATAATCATCTATACTTAATGGCAACTAGCCAGGAGGGTGTTGGGCAATGCCAGACCACCGACAGGGAGCCGCCGATGAGCAGTGGTATGGTGCGCAGGAGGCCGCGCGGCTGCTCGGCGTTCACCGCTCGACATTACATGTCGCCGTACGCCAGGGATTGATCGTTCCCGATCAGCTCACGCCGGGCGGACACGCGCGATTCCGCCAGGAGACCTTGAATGCGTATCGCGCACGTCTAACTGATTCGGCCGCCACATCGCGCGAAGGGGTTGTCGCGCCCGCGCGAGTGCTGGCCGAGGTAGCGCATCTTTTGACCGAGCCGACGGAGATCGAGCAGGTCGCGAACGCGGTCGTGGAGGGCATCCGCCACGCTTTGCCAGGCGTGGATATGTGCTGCGTCTCGGTCAACGCGGGCGATCCGACCGATCGGCTTAGATTGCGCGTGCTGGCTCAGTATGGGTTTCCACATTGGGTCTTCACCGACTATAATCGCCTGCGCTCGACATTTCGCTTCGCCACGACCACCGCTTTGCATACGCTGGAGCCGCAATTCTGTGAAGATGCGGAATGCGACACGGTCTACAGCGGCACCGCATGGCTTTTTCGTTCGTTACCGCTCGGCGCGTATGCAGTGCAGCCGATCTTGCGGGGTGATGAGGCGCTTGGCAGCATTGTATGTATCTACCAGCATCCGCATCGCTTCAATGATCCCGAGCGCACGTTTTTGCGCGGTGTCGCGGATGAGCTTGCGACGGCGTTCCAGTGTTCAGACCAGTTTCAGCAGTTTACTTCCAATCTCAGCCACGCGCGCCTGCTCATGACGCATGCGCTGATGCTGCGAGCGGACCCAAAGGCGCGCACGACCTCGTATCCTGGCGACGAGCCACCGGACACGTGCGGACAGGTGATGGGTGAGCTATTTCAACATCTGACAGGTGCTATAGCGGTCTGCGCGCTGGGGTTTGGGATGGATCTTCCCACCAACAACGTTCACTTGCTGAATCTCGCGTGCCGTGCATGTGCTGGGGATGAGATCGTGCAGGAAGAGTGGAGCGAGAAGGGCGCGCTTTACATGGGCATTGGCGCGAGCGTTCCGCTGAACCAGGGCTTGCGGGGCGGCGTAGCGGCCATCTGGCGAGGAACACGCTCCACGCCGGAGGCCGATCACGCGCTGCTCGTAACATTCGCGGGCGCTTATTTCGTCGCCGCCGGAATATGCTGACCCCCCGAATGTTCACAATGGGTGACAGGCGGCGGAAGCGAGAGAGGAGTGGCAACGACGATGTCTCTGGTTGACCTCGAGCGCTTTGTTGTCGTTGGCGGAGGAATCGCGGCGGCGGGAGCGATCGAGGCGTTACGCAGCGCTGGTTACGGCGGACACATTACTCTGGTGAGCAATGAGCCAGAAGTACCATACGAGCGACCTCCCCTGTCAAAGGGCTATTTGCTCGGCACGACACCTGAGGAACGGCTTTTCCCTCGCCCAAAGAGCTTTTATGCGGAGCAGGATGTTGAGCTGCGACTGGGAGTCGCGGCGACCGGGCTGGATGTGGCAGCGCATATCGTGGCTCTGGCGGACCATACCTCTGTGCGCTACGACCGGCTACTTATCGTGACAGGTGGCGAGGCGGTGCCGCTCCGCGTGCCCGGGGCGGATCTGCCGGGCATCCAGTATCTCCGTACACTGGCGGATGCGCGGGCGCTGTCCGAGGCGATGCGCATGGCAGCGACGAAGCGTGGACGTGTGGTGGTGGTCGGCGCGGGCTTCATCGGAGCGGAAGCGGCGGCGGCCTGCCGGACGCTAGGTCTGGATGTGACGATGCTTGAAATTCTGCCCGCGCCGTTGCTGCGAGTGCTGGGCCAAGAGCTTGGTGAATATTATGCCGCGGTGCACAGGGCGCATGGGGTGGACCTGCGGCTGCGCGAGGGCGTGGCGGCGTTCCACGGCGTGGATCGAGTGGAGGAAGTGGTGACGACGAACGGCGAGCCTATTCCGTGCGCATGTGTTGTGGTGGGAGTAGGCATGCGTCCGGTGACGGCATGGCTCGAAGGGTCGGGGGTCGCGCTGGGCGATGGTGTGCTGGTGAACGAGTACTGCGAGACATCGGCGCCAGACGTCTTCGCGGCGGGTGATGGCGCGTGCTGGCCATATCAGCAGGCAGGAATGAACGAGCCTGTACACGTGCGGCTGGAGCATTTCGACAACGCGCTGCGGCAGGGCGAAGCAGCGGCGCGGAATATGCTGGGTCAGGGGAAGCCTTTCAGGCCGGTGCCCTATTTCTGGTCGGAGCAGTACGACCTGATGATGCAGTATGTCGGGTATGCGCGGGCGTGGGATCAGGTGGTAATTCGTGGTGACCTGGCATCGGGTGAGCCGTTCGCCGCGTTCTTGCTCGCGGCTGGACGCATTCGGGCGGCGATGGCGGTGAATCGCGTGCGCGATCTGGTCGCGCTGAAGAAGCTGGTTGGTGCATCAGTGGCGCCAGAGGCGCTCGCTGACATGGCGACTGACTTGAAGGCGCTTGCGGCGATGGCACAGCGAGGTTGAAGCGGGACCGGTTGTACACAGCCGGCCCCGCTTTGTTTGTATTTTCCCACTCTCGTTGTCACGCGCCCTTGACTATGGGGGCGGTAGATGCTGTAGCGCGTGGGCGGGCGCGTGTCGTGCGGCGACGCGTAGTGGCGGCGGCGACGAGATCTTCGAAGCCGCTAAGGAGCTTCTGCGCGTAGCCCAGGCGCTCCAGCGCACGGCGGAGGTCATGCAAGCTGGTTCCGGGCGGAACGGCCACTTTGCGCGGACCCACGCGTCGCAGCTGGAAGGCTCGCAGCTTGGGCGAAGTGACCAGCTCGCCCGCCAGCGCTTCGTCATTGACTTCAAGCAGCGTCACTTTCGGCTGCTCGGCTTCTTTGCACTGGCGCACCCAGTCGCGCAGGGTGTATGCGACATTCTGGGGCAGCGCCTTCTGGCAGTGACGCTCCAGGAAGCTGAGGATGTCGTCAATATTGCCGCCTGTTCGCAACCCCCGCCCCAGCGCCTCACGAGTGAGTGTGAAACGGCTGACGCGCCCAATGGAGTCGAGCGAGGCGTACCGCACCAGCCAGTAGAGCGCGGGCATATGTGGCTCCATGAGGAGCACCTGGAAGTTGGGCTGCACCACCATTGCTCTTGAAGATGGCTGCTGGCTGGCGCTCAGCTCGCTGGTGAGCACTTCCCAGCCGAGGTCGGTCAGCAGAAATGCATCGGGGTTCACATTGTCGCTGGGAGCGGGCACCGTTTCGCGGTCGTAGCCGAGCGCCACCAGCCCCAACTCGTAGAGTGTTGAGCGGAAAATGCCGGTGATTAGCTCGCCATCGGTGTGCTCCCACTGTGAGCGCAGATCGTCGGCGAGCTTGAAACCAGCTTCGCCAGCGTAACGCTGCGAAGGACGCAACACGTAGGGGTTGTCGCTCTGCAAGGTGGCGCGGAAAGAAGCCAGCGAGTACCAGGTGTTCGGTTGGCATTCACGCAGAAGCTTCTGGACGGCCTCGCGGGCGACAGGAATATCGAGATAGAAGGTCATCCATTCCTGGAAGTTGGCGCCGGGCAGATCGCTCCACCAGCGGTCCGTGGGCCAGCGACGAAAGAGCCGGCGCGCCTGCATGACCTGATCGTGGCGCGCCCAGGAGTCCAGCTTGAGGCCAGGACCGAGGCGGCCCTTGAGCTTGGAGGTGGAAGGCGGTGCGACGACGAGGCCCAGGTCTGCCGCTTCCTGCTTGAGGAGATCCACGTAGCCAAGCACGTCATCTTCGTTATGACGAACACGCAGGCCGACGAGCGACTGTGCCAGTCGTTGCGCGGCGCGCTTGGGTAGCGAGCCTGAGCGCGTCAATTCGATTTCGGTATGGTGCGCCGCCCACGCGACTACGGCCATATCCCAAAGGAATGTCGTATCCTGCGGCTGGACAGCACGCGGAGCGTCCCGTTCCGCGAGGCCGGCGTGTGGGTGCTGGCGCACTTCGGCGCGACGCAAGTTGGCAAGTGTCTCCTTCGGAATGAAGAGGATACGCTCCTCTTCAGTGAAGGTATCAAACGCAAGGGCGTAATCTTCCAACGTATGGATGGCGGTGGCCAGGTCGGCGCCGTCGGCGCGCAGGAAGCGCCGCACTTCGCGCATGCTCGCGCGGCCATTCCGCTCGCATAGCCAATCGTAGAGAGAGCCGAGACGCGGCTCGATCCGCGCGAGCGCATAGCGGACGGCTTCGGCCTGGGCGAGATTTTCGGCCATGGCCGCACGGACCTCCGTGCGCGAGTAGTAGGCTTGCAGTGTGAGGCCGAAGCGGCGCCCAATCTGATCCAGATCACCCTGGCGATAGGGCATCAAGAGCTCATCAAGCGTCTTATCAGAGCGGTCGGCGATGGGCACGAAGATCTCGCGGCCCGTACCGTAGAGCACGGTTGCTAGCTCGGTGGGTACGTAGGCGATAGGCTTTTCTTCGATTTGAGCCTGGGGATTGCGAGGAATGGCGTAGCCATAAAACGTCGCGCGCTGGCCCACGAGGTCGCCGCCCTGGACTTTCGCTATCTCGGTCAGGACGAGATGGTGAGCGATGAGGCGCTGAAGGGCGGCTTCCGTTCGCGCAGTGTCCAGGCGGGCACGTTCGGCCAGTTGTTCGAGCAGGCACCAGTTGCGCGCGGACGGACCAACCACCGCGAACAAGACACGTCGCTCATCCTGGTCAAGGCGCTCCCAGACGAACCGCGACGCGATCGTGTCACGCATCGCGCGCTCGAGACGCTGCCGGGTTTCGGTGTCGTCGTTATCGGGCGCCTCCGCCCCCCACCACGAGGCGAGAGCTCGCAAGGTCGCGTGAGACTCTCCTGCCAGGATCGCGCTCAGGCTCTTCATACCTGGAAAACCTCCGAGGGCTGGGCGGCGGCACGCTGATGGGCGACCACACTCGCGTGTGTGGAACTCACCATCATCCCATGAGTCGTAGCCGGTTCCCAGCTCCTCCTATCCTCCGCAAACCGCCGAAGATGGATGCCCTCATTTTCCGCGATAGCCCACCCGTTGGGATACACCGCGAGCGCTGACGCGAGTGAAAGCGGGGTATTCCGTTCTGCGGGGCATCGCGTCCCCGTGATATTAGCTATGCGCTTCGGGGCTGCCAGCAACGGCATCGCGCGGTTGATCGAGATCGCGTTGCTCGGCTTCAGGAAAGAAGCGCGGCTTGGCGCCGAACGACTCAACATAGCGGATGACCTCGCGTGTGAGTGGGCTGGGAGTGGATGCTCCTGATGTAATCGCTACGCGCTGTTTGCCAACCAGAATCTCCGGATTGAGATCGCTCAGGCGCTCGATACGGATGGCGGGGCTGCCCGCCTTCTCCTGGGCCACCTGGACAAGGCGGTTAGTGTTGTTGCTGCGTGGGTCACCTACAACGATGGTCAAATCGGCTCCCTTCGCCAACCTCGCGATGGCCTCCTGGCGCAGCTGCGTCGCCTGACAGATCTCGTTGTAGACCTCGACATGCGGGAAGCGGCTGCGGATTGCCTCAAAGAGATCGAAGGTATCCCACTGACTAAGAGTCGTCTGGTTGGTAACAGCGAGACGCTCGGCGGTGCGTACCGATTCGGGCAAGGTGTCCAGATCGGCTTCGGTCTCGACGAGGTGAACCGATTCCGGCGCCTCTCCGATGACTCCTTCCGGCTCAGGATGTCCCTTCTTGCCAATGTAGATGATTTGATAGCCCTGGGCGGTGAGGCGGCGCACAATGTCGTGCGTTTTGGTGACATCAGGGCAGGTCGCGTCTATGACATGCAGGCCGCGCTCGGCGGCGCGTTGCTTAACTTTTGGAGAGACGCCATGCGCGGTAAAGATGACGGTGCCTTCGCGCACTTGATCGAGAATGAGGGCGCGGTCAGGTCCGTCGAGGGTGGTCACCCCCATTTCGGTTAGCTCATCCACCGCGAAACGATTGTGGACGATCAGGCCGATAATGTAGATCGGACGGGGCAAAGAGGGATCCCTTGCCGCCTTCCGGGCAATTTCCATTGCGTCCACCACCCCGTAGCAATACCCGCGGGGGGATACTTTGATAACTTCCATCAGTCGCCACTACCCTTCCCCCTCCGGCGTGCTGCCAGTTAGTGAGACTGTACATACGCTGGAGGGGATACACTGGCGCTTATCTTTGGTGCCACCGGAATTCGTGCCTCCCGCGAACGGGACGGGTTGAAATAGTGGGCACCATGCGCTCATACAAGCTGGCGAGCATGAAAAGAACGGTCACTCGGCGGCCAGCCGAAGCAACCGCTCGAGTGTCGCCCCATCGAGCTGGAGAATTGTCGCCTCAAATGACTCGTTGGATTGATCCTCCTCTACGCTGAGCGTTGCGCTCGATGTATGCGGCTGCTCAGTCGCCAGCTCCACCGGTTGAGTGCCCACGCCCGCAATGGCGGTTTTCACCAGCCAGCTCCTTTCGTGGCCCCTCTCAGGGCCAGGTGACGTCATGCTCCGCGAGAGCAACCCCTCGCGGCTCGCGACGGTCCTGCGTCTCACGATGACTAGCGCTTCATGTGCAGGCAGTACATCTGGCCGGGCGCGGACACCCATTCTCCATTGTACCGCACCCGTGGTCCGCTGTGTCGGGATGGGGTAAGAACCTCTCCCCGGCACCGGCGGAACGGCCGCACGGTGAAGTTAGAAGCAAGTATAACATAGTCGCCCACTGTGCTACCCAAGAGTTCATGGGCGATACGGAATTACCGGCCTTATGGGCCTTGTTCCTGTAGCGCCCGGCTATGATATTAGAACGTATATTCTAACTCTTTGGCCACACCTATATGCAATTAGCGCATTAACTAGACCCATTGCGCCCAGTGACAGAGCCGCTGTCGCTGGGCGCGGACCCTCTCTCATGCGACGGGCTACTATAATTGCTGTTAGTATCCACTTCAGTCGCACCAGGGAGCCTATATGATCGTTGATTTCCATACACACATCTTCCCACCGGAGGTCGTGGCGCGCCGCATGGAGTTTCTGGCGCGCGATCCGTGGCTGGAGGAGCTGTACGGTAGCCCAAAGGCGAAGATGGCGACCGCGGAAGATCTCATCATTTCGATGGAGACCGACGGTGTGGACGTGTCCGTGACGTTTCCGTTCGGCTGGCGTGATCCTGGGTTGGCGGAGGAGTGCAATAGCTACGTGCTGGATGCGATGCGGCGCTATCCGGGGCGTATCGTTGGGCTGGCGGCGATCCAGCCGCTGGCGGGCGCGCGGGCGCTGGCAGAGATGGAGCGGTGCGCGGGGGCGGGAATGCCGGGCTTTGGCGAGCTGATGCCGCATGGACAGGGCTACCGGCTGAGCGATACGCGTTTGCTCGCGCCGGTTGTGGAAGCGGCGCAGCATCTGGGGATGTTCTGCCTGACACACGCGAGCGAGCCGGTGGGACATCTCTATTTGGGCAAAGGAGATGTGACGCCGTCGGAGCTGCAAGCCTTCATCGAGGCTTTTCCGCAGCTGCGGATCGTGGCGGCGCACTGGGGCGGCGGCTTTCCGTTCTATGAACTGATGCCGGAGGTCCATGCGGCGGCGGCGAATGTCTGGTACGACTCGGCGGCGTCACTGTATCTGTATCGCTCGGAGGTGTTTGTGACGGTAGCGCGGATCGCCGGGGCGGAGAAGATCCTGTGGGGCAGTGATTTTCCATTGATTCGCCAGGGGCGCATGTTGGAATACGCGCGTTCGGCGGGGTTGGGTGAGCGCGAGCTAGCGTTGGCGCTGGGAGGGAATGCGGCGGCGCTGCTGAGGCTCTGATCTCGCCTCACCGCATTCATTACCCAGAAAACGGCACTTCCCGGTTCCTCCCTCGGAGCGACTGAATACCCTTTCCGGCCATATTTGGCGCGGGCGCTTGCGCCATGGGCGGTGGTGGCGATACGATACGAGCGCCGGAGCGTGGAGCATCTGGCCGTGAGATGCGAGGAGCGACCCGTGCGTGTCGTGTCGTTAGGGAGCGGCAGCAGCGGCAACGCGGTGCTGGTGCAGACGGGACGAGCGGCGGTACTTGTGGACGCCGGATTTTCCGTGCGCACGCTGGAGAGCCGGCTGCGACAAACTGGCGTGATGCCGAGCATGTTGAGCGCTGTGCTCCTCACTCACGAGCACTCGGATCACGCGTGCGGTGCGGCGGCTTTCGCCAGGCGATACGCGATTCCGCTCGTTGCAGACCCGCGCACGCTCAAGGCGGTGCTCGAGCAGCCACGGACGGCGGCGGAGGAGCAGGAGCGAGCCGTCGAGCGGATGGAGCTGCCGGTGGGCCAGGCGATAAAGCTCCACGATTTGGACGTGCGCGGCTTCCCGATCTCCCATGATGCGGTGGCGCCGTGCGGCTACGTGCTGGCGACGGGCGCGTGGCGCGTCTGCGTGGTGACGGATACCGGCGAAGCACGCATGGAGATGATCGAGGCGATGCGCGGGGCACACCTGCTGATGGTCGAGGCAAATCACGATGTGGAGCGGCTGCGTACAGGCCCGTATCCCTGGCCACTCAAGCGGCGCATCCTCGGCGCGACGGGGCATCTCTCTAACGAGCAGACGGCGCAAGCGCTGATCTCCACGCTGGATGACGGTCCCCGTTGGGTCTGGCTGGCACACTTGAGCCGCACGAACAATACGCCGGACCTGGCCCGCGCGCATGTGAGGCTCCACTTGCGGCAGACGGGACTTAGCCATGTGAAGGTTGAAGTGGCACCGCCGGGCGTGGGGCCGGTGTGGGATAGCGCGGGATTGTTTGGGGAGGCGGGCGGCGTGGCTTTGCGGCACCAGGATACGACGCGAGCGGCCGCGGTGCCATCTCCCGACGGGGCGCTGGCACCTGCGATGGTATCTACCAAAGAAACCATGACAGGACTTTGATGAGGTTACGCCTCCCTCGTCTGGATGACTTGTGCTCATCGGCCAGGAATCCGGCACGAAGCGCCCTCCGCGCGCACATGCTCGAAACATAAAACCGAGAGGCGCGACTGCCCGCGGGCGTCGCGTCTCTCGGCATATATGAGCGGTCGTCCGAGGGGAATTAGCTCATGTGGTCGGAGATGTAATCTACGGCCTCGCCAACCGTGGTGATCTTTTCGGCATCTTCGTCGCTAATTTGCAGCTTGTACTGCTCCTCAAGCGACATGATCAGCTCGACCAGATCAAGCGAGTCGGCGTTGAGATCCTCAGTAAACGAGGCATCTTCCGTCACCTGACTCTCCTCGACGCCGAGCTGCTCGGCGACAAGCGGTTTCAGTTTGGTGAGAATCTCCTCTTTGGACATGGACGACATGGTTAGCGCACCTCACTTCCGGCACTGGATGCTGGCGATCCTTGAGACCGGCTAAATATTGTGCCAAGGACGCCGTTTACAAACCGGCTCGAGGTGTCGCTGCCAAAGAGTTTGGCAAGCTCGACAGCCTCATTGATGGCGACCTTCGCTGGGACAGCATTATTCAACAGAATCTCGTAGATTGCAAGCCTGAGAATGTTCTTGTCTATGCGGGCCATCTGGGCGATCGGCCACTCGTGCGCCACGCCCTGGATGGTTTCGTCAATCTGATCGAGGTGTGCCAGCACACCGTGAACCAGCTCACCCGCGTAGGCCAGAACTGGGTCAGAGAGACGCTGCGCGGCGACGTGCCGACGGAGTACGTCCTCCACGTCATGATGCGCCGTGTCATATTCATACAGCGTCTGCAAAGCGACTCTGCGCGCCTGGCGCCGGATTCCCGTTGGCATCAGGCGACGTCCTGAATGTACACGTTGATCTCGCTGACCTTCATTCCCAGGATGTGCTCTACGGCCGCACCTACGGCCTCTTGCACCTGTGTTCCGACTTCGACCATGCTCGCGCCTGGAGCGACGATGAGATGCAGGTCTATAGCAACGACGTCGCCCCGCAGCACGAGACTCACGCCGTGTTGCGGGAGGGAGCGGCCGACCACCTGCTGCAAGCCGCCCCGCGCACGTGCCATACGCGCGACGCCGCGCACAGCCAGCGCCGCCTGTTCCACTACGGTGCGCAGCACGCGCCGGGCGATACGCACGGAGCCAAGCTGGGCGCTCGGTGCGCCCGCCGGTACGAATGGTGCCTCACGCGAGTCGGTATTTGGGGACGTCCGCGTGGATGAGACACCCGCGGCGCCATTTGACCAATCCCGCATATCCGCCCCCGATCATGAACTGTGACAACGTGCACCATACCGCACTCAGCACTCAGCTACTCATGCGCTCCCGCAGGGCCGCCGCCACTGACTCTACATCGGCGGCAGTGCCGAGCGAGAGCGTTGTCGCGCCTCTGGCAATACGCTTGATGAGTCCGGCGAGCACCTGCCCAGCGCCAATCTCGACAAATGTCGTGATACCCTGTGCAGCAAGATACTCTACCGTCCGCGTCCATTGTACCGGCGATTCGATCTGCCGCGCCAACTCCGCCCGCAAATCTCCGGCCAGCGTGAGTGGCATCGCCGAGATGTTCGCGACGACTGGCACGTGCGCATCACGAATGGGCGCCGCATTTACCGCATGTGCTAACCCTTGCGCGGCAGGCGACATGACGGGCGAGTGAAACGCGCCACTGACCGCCAGCGGGACGACACGCCGTGCCCCACGCTCACGCGCCAGCTCCATCGCCCGATCCAGCGCTGGCCGCGCACCAGAGATGACAATCTGGCCGGGAGCGTTATCATTGGCGACAACAACGCGACCAGCGCCAGGATGCGTCTCATTCTGGTCTAGCGCCGCGCGGGACTGTTCAGTCGCTTCAGCACAGAGCGCTTCGAGGGTGGCCACGTCCATGCCGAGCACGGCGGCCATGCCGCTGGGGCAGGCCGTCCCTTCGGCGTGCATCAGGCGCCCACGCTCGCGGACCAGCCGCAGCGCATCTTCGATGCCGAGCGCGCCTGCCGCTGCCACGGCAGCGTATTCACCCACGCTGTGTCCGGCGGTAAATGCTGGCTGGAGCGGCGCTGTGAGGGCTGGCTCACCGGTATCCGTCGGTACGGAGCCAGCCGCTTCTTGCAGCGCGGCAAGCAGCGCGAGGCTGGTGGCGACGAGCGCCGGTTGCGTGTTGATGGTTTCGCGCAGTGTCTCCTCCGGTCCCTCGAAACAGAGCCGGGAGAGAGAAAATCCAAGCGCATGGTCAGCCAGATCGTAGACACGATGAGCGGCCGGGAAAGCGCGGTATACATCCGCACCCATACCGACCGCCTGGCTCCCCTGCCCTGGAAACACGAAGGCGATGCGCTCGCTCACGCTATCCTCCGACGAGACGGGAAGAGGGCTACGTTACCGGCACTTATTCAGCGCTGGCTCGCCCAGTCTTGATATCTAGCACTTGCCTGCCGCGATACGTGCCGCAGTTGGGGCAGGCGTGGTGCGCCAGACGAGCGCGCCCACACTGCTTGCAGGTGACGAGTTGGGGAATCTTCACCTTGTGGTGTGCGCGGCGGTTGCCCTGGCGCCTGTTCGAGACTCGTTTTTTGGGTAATGCGCCCACGATATACTCCTCGACGACGATGTAGTCGGTTGCCGGCTGATAGTAGCCTCGTAGCGTGGCATGATGTGCCGTGCGCGCGCGAGTCCTGCGCTCCGAACCATGCCGATGCCCGCCTATTGTACCACATCCATGCCAATCCGCACACCCTCCTATGCGAAG
>DATGEP010000302.1:0-6673 GCA_035310125.1 Ktedonobacterales bacterium | reverse complement strand
TAGCTGGCGGCGTACATGTACGTCCCGTTGCCCAGCGTCGCGCTGGTGGGATGCATGGCCGCCCCACCCACCCCGCTGTAGCCAAGCGCCGTCAGCAGGTTCACCTGGCTGCCGCCGTAGGGCAGCGACGTGGCGCTGGTCAGCCACCCTTGCGCGTTGTAGCCCGGCGAGAAGACTTCGCCATCGCTATAGGTCACACTCGTCGGCTGCCCGGCATCGTTATAGCTCGTCTGCAAGGTATAGCTGGCCAGCTCAGTCGTCGTTTGCGTCGTGGCCGTCACCTGTCGCGCCCGCCGTGGGTGCGGTTCCCTTTCCCGGCAGCATCGGCAAATGCCGCATCACCCCCCCTCCCAATGGGAGACAGCAGGCGCCAGAGGAAGCGACGATCCCGCATCGCCGCTGACCGCCTCCCTGCGCGGAGCGGATTCGCCACGGGCGAAAGGAATTAGCGGGCGCCAGAGCAATAGAAATTGACATCCCGCGCCCCGTCACCCATAATCCTCTGTGAAAGAGGCACGATACCGCCACGGCGCGCCGTCGTAACCCCCAGCGTAGACTGGGACAGCGGCGTGAGTAGTGGGCCGCGCTATCCATGGAGATATGCGGGGCGTGCCGTGCTGGGAGGAACGCACGCGATGCAGATACCGGGCGCTCTGGGCGTCATTCATACACCGTTCGCCTACTTCGTCATCAACATTGATCCGATCTTCCTGCGTCTGGGTTCGATAGCCATCCACTGGTATGGCCTCGCCTACGTCGTCGCCATCTGTATCGGCTTGTGGGTCATCCTGCGCTACACTCGCGGACTCGGCCTGCACGAAGATTCGATCTGGGGCGTCTTCATCTGGACGGCCATTGCCGGCCTCGTCGGCGGGCGGCTATACTATGTCATCCAGCAGCCCGATCTGCTGCATAACTTCATCCTCAAGCCCTACAACATCATCGCCGTATGGAACGGCGGCATGGCCTTCTTCGGCGCCATCTTCGCTGGCACGGCCATGCTCTTCTTCATCGCCCCGCGCTACGGCATCAACCGCTTCATCGCCATAGACTGCGGCGCCCTCTTCGCGGCGGTGGGCCAGATCTTCGGGCGGTTCGGCAACATCGTCAACGGCGATATTCTGGGGCAGGCTCTCAGCGCGACACCCATCAACATCCCCGCCGAAACGTGCGCGCACGCGCCCTGTGTGGCCTACGTCTCCGATCCACACTACCTCGCCTGGGCGGAGGTCTACCTCAACGCGCAAAGCTTCGCCCCCCAGGGCATCCCTTTCCAGCCCGCGCCCGTCTACGAGATACTGCTCAACCTCGTCATCCTCGCCATCCTTCTCCCACTGCGCTACCGCTTGCCGCGCATCAAGGCTGGCCTCTTCTTCGTGCTGTATCTGGCGCTGTATGCCGTGAGTCAGTTCATTGTGTTCTTCGCGCGCGGGTCGGAGCCCATCACACCGTTCCTGGGCGTGACGGCGCTCAAACAGGCGCAGTGGACGGCGGTCTTCGTGTTCCTGGCGTGCATTGCGCTCGCCTTCCTCGTTTGGCGGTTCTCGCGCCCCTGGGCATACTCGGAAACCGACCCCGTCCCGCTACCAGCATCCCTGGCCGAGCGGCACAGAGCGCGGATGCAAGCGCTCGCTACACGCGACACGACCGCCGCGAAGACGCCTGGCAGCGCGACGGAAAAAGCGCCCACCGACGCGCAGTTCGTCGCCGTGGAGATACCGCCGTGGCAGCCCGCCCGCCCAACCGGCGGAGCGCTGCGCAACGTGTTTACGCCACCCTCCACCGGCGACATCTCCGCGGGACAGTAGATAGATAGACCATGACCTCTCAGACGTCTTCCGCTCCCAATTGCGCGTTCTGTGACCGCGACGCGCTGGACCTCATCCTCGATGAGACCGAGCATTTCTACTTGCTCGCGGACCACGCACCGCTGGTAGAAGGCCACGCGCTCATCATCCCGCGCGAGCATTACGCCTGCTACGGCGCCATACCGGAGGCGCTGGAGCAAGAGTTCCTTGAATTGAAGCGACGCGTCGCGGCATTTCTCGCGGCCGCGTACACGGCGCCAGCCTTCTTCGAACACGGCGTCTTTCGGCAGACGGTGCGTCATGCGCACCTGCATGCGTTGCCGTTTGGCGCCTTGCCGTTCGATCCACACCTGGCCGCCGGTAATGGCGCCCGCCTTGTCGCTGCCCCGGCTGATCTGCGCCGCTGGTATGCCGAGCGCGGCCACTACTTCTATCTAGAGCAGCCGGGAAGTGACTCGCGCTTCGGACTTGCCGCCGTCTTTCCGCCAGAGGAAGAGCGCTACTGGCAGGTGCTGGCGCATCTGCGCGACGCGGCGGGCCGCCACGGCACCTGGATGCCGCAGGCCGCGCGCCGGGCCACCGGCCAGGAGAAGATGCGCACCCTCGCGGAAAAGTGGCGCGCCTATGTTGATGGTGTGCGATAAGGCGCCGATCCCAATTGGACCATCAGGAAATACGCTCGCTGCATCGTCTTTATACCGAATGGGCGATCACGATGTGCCTAGTGAGTCCGCTTGCCAGAGGCAATACCATCAGCGCTCTCCACGTTGCCGTATTCCAGGCGATGGTGACTTTCTCCGGCCTGCCTGGACCGGTTGCTGGCGCTAGCAGGATTCATCGGCTGCGTCTTGACCGGCACGGTCTCGTTGGGTATCGGCCGCCGTGCATCGCTCGAAGACTACGACGCACAAGGAAGCGCAATAGTCCTCCGCCAACCATCGAGGCTGTGCAAGACGAGACGGGTATCACCTGGCGCGGCGATACCAGCCCCGACGCGACTGGCGCCTACCCTTCCGCGAGGAAAGCCAGCACATCACGGTTGAAGTCGTCGGCGCGCTCGACGATGGGGATGTGACCCGTATTGGGGTACTCGATGAGTCGAGCACCGGGGATGTGCGCGGCGAGATAACGCCCGTTCTGGACGGGAATGAGTGGGTCTGCTGTGCCGTGGACGACAAGCACTGGTAGGTGAAGGTCGCGCAATCGCGCGGTGGCGTCACGATTCCAGCCAGCCTGAAGCTGGCGCAGGTACGCTTCCTGGCTCTGTGGCCGGTAGCGTGCCGTGGCGACAATTCGGTCCATCACGTCGGGGTGGCTCGCGGCGTAGCCCGGCGCCATGATGCGTGTGTAGGATTCGCGGGCCAGATCGCCCAGGTCGCCGGTGTGCGGCTGCATGAGCCGGGCGAGCACATCGGGTTCTGGTGGGGTGTAGCCCGGCCCACCGGCGGAGGTTGAGACGAGCACCAGCTTTTCCACCAGCTCTGGATGGCGTAGCGCCAGCTCCTGTGCGATAAAGCCGCCCATCGAGATGCCGGCGACAGCGGCACGCTGGATACCGAGCGCGTGCAGCACGGCGGCGGCATCATCCGCTTGATCGGCGGTGGTGTACGGCCCAGTGGCTAGGTCGCTATCGCCCGTGTCGCGGTGGTCCAGTGCGATGGTGCGGTACTCTCTGCCGAAGACCTCGCGCTGCTTGTACCAGCCCAGCCGCTTTGCCGCCAACCCGGTCAGCAGCAGCACCACGCCTTTCGGATGCGGCGGCGTGACCTCGTCGTACGCCATTCGGCGCCCATCTACAGTGACAAATGACGGTGGTGGAAAATCCAAGAGACTGCCCCTTTCTGTGGTGTGCCGGAACTGGACGGACCTGGAATGTATCCAGTGAGACGCCACACTACGCCCGCGCCGTGGCGCGGCGCCAGACCATGCGGGCGGCGGATCCGTAGATGCGGGGATGGCGGCTCATCAGGCTGCGCAGAATACCGAGGAAGCTGCCATCCATGCTAATGATGGGCGTCTCCAGCAGCGTGCTCTGCAGCACGCGGTGGCCCTCTGGAGAGCCAAAGAGCGCGTAAAGGGCGGCGAGGTCGGCGTTGGAGTCCATGCGATCGAGGACGAAGCGGATCCAGTCCTCGACTTTGAGATAGGCGCCGAGGCGCCCGGACTGGAGCAGGTCGCGCTGGTAGCTCTTGACGGCGCCGCGCGTGCCGTTGAGCACCTCGTTGGCGACGGCGTGGGCAGCGATGCGTCCGCTGATCAGGGCGGGATAGATGCCGCCGCCAGTGGCCGCGCCGCAGAGGCCGGCGGCGTCGCCCAGCAGCAGCGCCCGCCCGCGCGCGTCATCGCGGTACACGCGGCGAAGCTGGCCGCCAACCGGTATCACACCTGCTTTGCGCTGCACAACGCGCATCTTGCTCAGGTCAATGGACTTCTGGAACGCCGCCTGGGCGCGCTTGAGTGATTCAGCGGGCTTGAAATCGTGGAGATGCCCGGCGACGCCGAAGGCCGCGATATCGCCGTGCGGGGCGAGCCAGACGCAGTAGCCCGGCGCAAGATCGTGGTCCATAACGAGAGAAAACAGGTCGCGCTCGATAGGTACACCTTCGACCAGCCATTCCGCGCCGGCCAGGAGTTTTGTGTTGGTGTCCAGCCCCATGCTTTCGGCAACACGCGAGCGGGTGCCGTCAGCGCCGATGAGGAAAGCGCCGCGGGCCACGCCGTGTGGCGCACGGGTCGTTGCGCCGTTGCCCTCAGCCTCGGAAGGTCCGCCGTAGGCAACACGCATGGCGCCGTCCGCGTCGCGCTCGGCACTCACAAATGGCGAGCCGGTGCGAATGGTGGCGCCATGCGCGCGGGCGGAATCGGCCATCCAGCGCAGCATGCCAGTCACATCGGCCATGTAGAAGCGGTAGGCGTTGGCGCGAATCTCGATAGGCGGCGTGCCCGGCGGCTGGATGCTGACGCGGCGGACGGCGTTCATGAGAAAACGGGCGGGAACATCCATGATGTCGAGCACATCGCTGAACAAGACGCCGGTGGTGCGGACAACACCGCCAATCTCCGCGTCGCGCTCCAGCACGAGGACACGCAGCCCGCGCGCGGCGGCGGCTCCCGCGAACGCCAGACCGGCAAAGCTCGCCCCCACCACAATGACGTCAAAGTCTTCGGCGCCGCGACTGACCGTGGATGACATCCCCTGCTCCTTTGATTTGGACTGCAACGGCGCCGTCACGGTTGTCCACCCGTACCACCCGTACGGCTCCGGTACTCCAATATCGCATGTTCACCGCATAGAGCGCCAGCCAGGGAGCGATGGCAAAGTAGTTGGCAGGTGAGCGGAACGCAAAGAATAGGGGCAGGAGCGCGAGCAGCAGCACGCCGTCGCCGAGGCGGTCGCGCCAGCGCCACTGGCCCCAGAGGGCGACACCGTAGGCGAGCAGCTCCACGGCAGTGTAGACGAGCGGCGGTGCGAAAGGGAGGATGTGGCCGGCAGAGATAGCTTCGAGGCCCATGCCCATCGGGAAGAGGGGATCAGTGGCTGGCAGCAGCACGCTATGCAGCCACGCCGAGGGGTCCATCAGCAGATAGGGCAGATTGGGCAGGAGAAACGCGGTGGCGGCGATTGAGCTGTAGCGGAGAGTCCCGCGCCAGCCTTCGCGTTGATATACGTCGAGCAGGAAGAACGGCGCGAAGAGCCAGCAATATTGCTTGAAGGCGCAGGCAAGGCCGAGCAACAGCCCGCCAAGCCAGCCACGCTCGCGGACGTGCCACGCGCTGAGCAG
The DNA here is from genome assembly GCA_035310125.1 of Ktedonobacterales bacterium. Taxonomy (GTDB): domain Bacteria; phylum Chloroflexota; class Ktedonobacteria; order Ktedonobacterales; family JADMIN01; genus DATGEP01. The sequence goes on along the minus strand of DATGEP010000302.1, from coordinate 1,083 downwards.
GAACGCGACACAGACGATCTCGGAGTCTATGAGCAGCGAGTGGCCGAGCAGCGGGACGCTGGCAAATGCCACCAGCGCGCTCCATCGGCGTATGCCAGGCGGCGCGAGACGCGCCAGCACGAAGACGCCGGCGACAAAGAGCAGCACATGCAACAGGAGGATGTTGCGCAGGCCCACCGCGAGCAGCGGCACATAGAGCAGGAACGAGAGCGCGGGATAGCTGTGCAGGGTCGCTGGGTCAAACGACGCGGCATATGTGGTGGGATCGGCAACGTACTTTCGCTCGATGGCGCGAATGGTGTCCGTATCGGGATACGTGTAGCCAGTCCCGAAGGCGCCGCGCCGCATCGGCGTGGCGAGTCCTTTGGGGAAGCGGCGCAGCGTGGCAACGAAAAGCGCGTCGTCGGTGTAGGGATTGCCGCCAGCCAGCGCGACTTCCGCGTTGACATGCGTGAACGAGATGACATCATTGAAGTAGGCCGACGATGTGGGTACGATGGTGGCGGCAATGACAGCCAGGAAAAAGATAATGAGAGCGTCTACCGCCAGCGCATATGCGCTGGCGAGGACGGCGAGCCGCAGCTTTGCATACCGGCGCGCCAACCACGCGGGCGCACGGGGCGAGACAATAGCGGCAAGCAGGCACACCAGCCCAGTAGCGGTGGCGAACGCGGCGACCGGACCTAGGTAGCCGCCGTTGGGCACGTTGGGCAGAACGTCCACGGCGTCCCCCGCGACTGTCAGCAGCGCGGTACCAAGAGCGAGCAGCGCGAACCGGCGCGGAAAGGCGTGGCGTTTTACCTCGGAGGACACGGAGGACACGGAGGGTACGGAAAGGTAGGGAGAAGCGACCGATAAAGACGATGAGGGACTGGGCGGCATTGACAGGATTGCAGCGTCGTCGAGAGATGCCGGCGCGTCGCCGGTACGCAGGATCTCGTCGCTCATGCGGTGGCCTCCGGAAGCAGCTGGGGTGCGGATACGAGGGCGGCGCGCTCAGGCACGGCGCCCGCTGCGCGACGAACGGCGTAGAGGCCGTTGACCGCATAGATGGCGATCCAGGGAGCGACGGCGAAGTAATTG
>DATGEP010000301.1:0-19568 GCA_035310125.1 Ktedonobacterales bacterium | reverse complement strand
CGGGCGCGCGACTCACGATGCCGCCGTAGGCGACGGCGATGGCCTGGTGGCCGAGGCAGACGCCCAGGATCGGCACGCTCGGACCAAGCGCGCGGATCAGGTCGACCGAGATGCCCGCATCACCCGGTACACCCGGGCCGGGCGAGATGACGATGCAATCGGCATCGAACACGCCGGCATCGTCGACGCTCAGCGCGTCGTTGCGACGCACCGTCACGTCGGCGCCCAGTTCGCACAGGTACTGGTACAGGTTGTAGGTGAAGCTGTCGTAGTTATCTATCAAGAGCAGCATGGCAAGGTCTCCGTTCACACGATAGGCGGGCGCGGCAGGCGGCGCCCCTACACCGGACGCCGAGACGCCAGCGGTGCAAGCGAGCGTCCACCGGACGCCCCTACGCTGGGTGGGCGTGGCGTGGCACAGCGGATTGCGCCGCTGCGTGGCGGGCTTCGGCTTCTTCGAGGGCACGCAGGACCGCGCCCAGCTTGTTCTCCGTCTCCTGAAACTCGTCGGCGGGCCGGGAATCGGCCACGATGCCGCCGCCGGCCTGCGCGTAGGCCACCCCATCTTGCACCACGACGGTGCGAATGGCGATACAAGTGTCGAGATTGCCGTCGAAGCCGAAGTAGCCCACCGCGCCGCCGTAGACGCCGCGACGCTGTCCCTCTAGCTCCGCGATGATCTGCATTGCGCGGATCTTGGGGGCGCCGGTCAGCGTGCCCGCCGGGAAGCCGGCCCGCAGCGCATCGTAGGCCGACAACCCTTCGCGCAGCCGCCCGGTCACGTGCGAGACGAGGTGCATCACATGCGAATAGCGCTCCACATCGAGGAACTGCGCCACCCGCACGGAGCCTGGCTCGCTCACACGCCCCACGTCGTTGCGCCCAAGATCCACCAGCATAACATGCTCTGCGCGCTCTTTCTCGTCGGCGCGCAGCTCGCGCTCCAGCGCGGCATCAGCGGTTGGATCAGCATCCCGCCGGGCCGTGCCCGCGATGGGATGCACCGCTACCTCGCCGTCCTCCACACGCACCAGCAATTCAGGCGAGGCGCCCGCGACGGCGAAATCGTCCAGAGCGAGGTAGAACATATACGGCGATGGGTTGATGGAGCGTAGCGCCCGATACACCTCGAACGGCGAGGCGTCGGTTGGACGTGCCACGCGTCGCGACGGCACAACCTGGTAGGCATCACCGGCGCGAATATACTCTTTGATACACTCGACTGCGCCTTCGTAGGCGTCGCGCGCCTCCAGACGCGACAGTGCGACGGGTTGCCGGTTGCGCCGGATGCGCGGACGCGGCGGCGTGCGCGGCACGGCCCGCGCGAGGCGGCGCTCCATATCGTCTAATCGCGCTTGCGCTTCGGCATGCGCTCGCTCTTCATCACCATCCGCCGCCGTCAGATCGGCGTGGGTGAGCAGTCTGGCGCGCCCGCGCACATGGTCGAAGATGAGCAGCGTGTCGCTGAAGCAGAAGACGGCTTCGGGCACACCCAGTGGGTCACTCTCTGGGATGGGCACGGCTGGCTCAAAACGTGCCGCCGACTCATAGGCAAGATAGCCCACGGCGCCGCCGGTAAAGCGTGGCTGTCCCGCTACATGCGCCACGGGACGCCGCTCCAGCTCAGCCCGCACGGCTTGCAGGGCGTCCGCGCAGGGCACGCGCTCGATGGCGCCGGCGCGCGGGCCAGCGAGCCAGCGATATTCCGCCGCGCCGCACTTCACGCGCAGCACGAGGTACGGATCGCCGCCGACAAAAGAATAGCGGCCCAGCCGTTCGCCGCCCTCGACACTTTCGAGCAGGTAGCCGTAGCGGCCGCGCGCGAGCTTGAGATACGCCGAGACGGGCGTTTCGAGGTCGGCGGGTATCTCGCGCCAGACTGGCACGAGCGTCGCGCGACGCTCGACCGCGCCTGATGGGCGCTGTGCGTCTAATGTCTCTCGTGCCGGTGCGATCATGGCAAATCTCTCCTGGTGGCTACATCAACAAGCCCACGCGGTCCTTGACCAGCCGCAACGTCTCCTGGGCAAGTGGCCGCACCTGCGCGGCACCACGTGCGAGCAGATCGTCGAGCGTGCGCGGGTCAGCGGTCAACTCGGCGTAGCGCCGCTGGATCGGCTCGACTGCCGCCACGATACGCTCAGCCAGCGCCGCCTTGAACTCTTTGTAGCCCTTGCCCGCGAACTCCGCCTCGATCTGCTCGCGCGTCTCATCGCCGCTCCCCAACGCCTCATAGATGGTCAGTAGATTGTAGATAGCGGGCCGGCGCTCGTCGAAAACGATGGTGCGCTCGGAGTCCGTCGTCGCCCGCGCGATCTTCTTGCGGATGGCCGCCGGTGGATCGAGCAGGGCGATGTAGGAGCCATCGTTCCCGCTCTTGCTCATCTTCTTGGTGGGGTCGTCAAGCGCCATGATGCGAGCGCCCGCCTCGCGAATGATGGCTCGCGGCTCCACGAACGTCTCGCCAAAGCGAAAGTTGAAGGCGTTGGCGATGTCGCGCGTCAACTCGACATGCTGGCGCTGGTCGTCGCCGACGGGCACGCCGTCCGCCTGGTAGAGCAGAATGTCGGCGGCCATGAGCACGGGATAGTCGTAGAGGCCCGCGCTGGCAGCGTCGCGGTCCTCGCCGGCCTTCGACTTGAATTGGGTCATGCGGTTCAGCCAGCCGGTCGGCGTGATGCAGTTGAGGATCCAGGTAAGCTCGGCATGCTCGTGCATGTGGGATTGGACGAAAAGTGCGCTGCGTTCAGGATCGAGGCCGCTGGCGACGAGCAGCGCCGCAAGCTGGCGCGAGTTGTGGCGCAGCTCGGCGGGATCCTGCGGGACTGTGATGGCATGCAGGTCCACGACGCAGAAGATGTTGTCGTAGAGGTCCTGCTCGGCGACCCAGTGGCGTATGGCGCCGATGTAGTTGCCCAATGTGGGCGTGCCCGACGGTGCGATGCCGGAAAAGACACGCTCGCGCCGCCGTTGCGCCGTGTGTGGCTGCCGATCTGTTGCCGTAGATTTCGATTGCGCCGGTGCGCTCATTGGAACACTCCCTCCTCGCCTGAAACAATACAAAAAGCCTCTCGTCCGCGAGGGACGAGAGGCTTTGACGAACCTTCGTGATACCACCCTGATTCGAGCCGTCTCAAGCGTGCGATGCAGGCGAGCGCGGCTCCTCAGCGAGCACGTTTCAGCGTCGACGAGCGTAGCGCCCGACACGAAAGATGCTCCGTCTCGCTAACGGGAGACGCCCGGCGATCCCTACTACCAGCGTAACGCTGTGTTCGGGTCGCGGCTCACAGGGCCATTCCGCGCCGCCGCCATGCCGGTTTCCACTGTCCCGGCTCGCTGGAATGTCGGAAAGAATCGCGTACTATCCTGCTCGCAGCCATACTGTGTTGATTGTGCGATCAGAGACAGTATAGCGGAGCGCGAGGCCCCATGTCAAGCAAAATGCGCGCGAAAAAGCATAGCGCCGCCGGAAAAACCGGAGCGGATACCAGGGAGGGCGCTGTGTCTGATATACTACCGGCACACAGGCTACAGGCACCTGTGATAGGCGGATAACTGTACGTACATAGGAGACGCAGAGTGGACGCGTACCAGAGCAGCGTGGACAACAGCACCTTCTCGGCCGCGCTTCAGCCCCAGGGGGCGACGAACGCAGCCGGCGAGGCGCCGGTGGCCGGCCCCCTCACGACGCGGGGGATCTCTGTCGTATTGCCCGCGTACAATGAAGAAGCCGTCATCGCCACGACAGTGACCCGGTGCGCGCACGTCTGTGAGGTGCTGGCCCCCGATTACGAAGTGATCGTGGTGGATGATGGTTCCCGCGACCGCACCGGTGCAATCGCGGACCAGCTTGCCGCCGCCAACCCCCACATTCGTGTCATCCATAACCACCGCAATCGTGGTTACGGTGGCGCGCTCATCGCCGGATTCAATGCCGCGAGCAAGTCACTCACGTTCTTCATGGACTCCGACGGTCAGTTCGATATTCGTGATCTGGCGCTGCTGCTGCCCCTGCGCGAGAAAGGCTATCGTGCCATCCTGGGCTATCGCAAGCATCGCAATGACGCATTCGTCCGCAAGATCAACGCGTACGGCTGGAATATGCTGGTAACGCTGCTGTTCGGCCTGCATGTACGCGATGTTGACTGCGCATTCAAGCTCTACGATACCGCGCTTGTGCGTGTCTGCGATGTACGGTCCGAGGGCGCGATGGTCAACACGGAGATGCTGGTCAAGCTTTCGCGCCTGCGCGTAAAGCTCATCCAGGTGCCGGTGCGTCACTATCCGCGACAGCATGGGAGCGCGACGGGCGCCAATCTGCGCGTTATCTTCCACGCCTTTCGCGAGCTCTTCCGTCTGCGCGACAAGCTGAAAACGTGGCACGCCGACATTCCCCCGGAGGAGTAGGCCGGCTACTTCATCACTGCCTGCACGAGAATACTGATTAACCCCCCGCCAATAATGACCGCCAGGATGATACCTAATATCCAGAGTACCCCGCTGGAAGGTCCGTGCGCGAAGGCGGGACCGTAGCCTTCTCCGGGACGGAGAAAGCGACGCTCGTCCAGCGGATCTTTGCTGTAGATGAATGGATATGGCTCCGGCGCAGCGCCTTCATGCTCAGTGCGCTCAACCGCGCTGTGGTGGTGCGGGTGATTTCGCGGATGCTCCGGCATAGCTCCCTCCCCGTGATGAACAATCACTTGCCTCAGATCATCTCTACCTACGGCTCGCCACGGCACAAGTTACGCACGGCAAATCTCACTCTCGCCACCGGCTGCTTCGGAGGTATAGTACATCATACGAGCATGGTCAGGTTGTCCAGTGGTTCAGCAAGCGGCGCGAGTGAGGCGTGCGCCGGTCGCGCGATGGCGCGCGTGAAGCACGAGAGGGGAACATCCATGAGTCAGCAGGTGCGCAATCTCGATGGCGTGTTCGAAGGTGGCGGCGTAAAGGGGATTGGCCTGATTGGAGCGTTTACTGTCATCGAGCAGGAGGGGTACGAGTTTGTACGTGTCGCGGGCACGTCCGCGGGCGCGATTGTGGCCTCGCTGCTGGCGGCGGGCTACCATGCCGACGAGCTGAAGCGCATCATGATGAACCTCGACTTCAACCAGTTCGAGGACCAGTCGCTTATCGGCCGAATCCCGTTCGCTGGGCAGATTGTTGACGAGCTTTTCAAGAAGGGCCTGTACGAGGGAAATTACTTCTTGCACCTGATGCGCGGTCTCCTCAGCGCCAAGGGGATCCACACATTCCGTGATCTGACGCTGGACGCGAACGCGACCGAAGATCGCAACCGCTACAAGCTCCAGGTGGTCGCATCTGATATCTCCGGCGGGCGCATGCTGGTGCTGCCGCGCGATGCCGCTTTGATTGGTATCGCGCCAGATGACCTGGATGTCGCCCTGGCGGTGCGCATGAGTATGAGCATTCCCTTCTTCTTCATGCCCGTGCAGATCAGCCAGAACTATATCGTGGATGGCGGATTGTTGAGTAATTTCCCAGTGGAAATCTTTGATTCAGATGGTCCGCCGAGGTGGCCGACCTTCGGCTTCAAGCTGGTGTGCGCCGACGACGCGCAACCCGCGCTTCAGGTCCGCCACCCTGTCAACGGCCCCATCTCAGAGCTGGCGGCGATGTTCTTCACGGCGATGGAAGCGCACGACGCCTATTACCTGAGCGCGGACAAGTTCGTGCGAACGATCGCCATAGATACGATTGGAGTCGCTTCGACGGACTTCACTATCGACCAGAACCAGAAGGATGCACTGTACCAATCAGGCATAGACGCCGCGACCAGCTTTCTGAGCCACTGGGATTTCGACCAATACAAGGCGATCTATCGTAGCGGCTCGCCCATTCCCACCCGTCGTGAGCATCTGCTGCCAGCGGCGTCCTAGCCGGCAGCCGCGCTGGTTGGGTTGTGGCGCCACATGCACCCAGCTCAATCAGGTGAGGTAGCATCCAGCCGCCACGCATGCCCCAGCGTTCGCGCCGGGGCCACGCTCACACGGGCGCTTCAATACATCACCGCGCCGCCGTCCACATTGATGGCCTGCCCGGTGATGCCATAGCTCGCGTCCCGCGCCAGAAACAGCGCCACGGCGGCGACCTCGTCGGGCGCGATCAGCCGCTTCTGCGGGCTGGTCAGCTCCAGCGCAGCGCGCGCTTGCTCCTGCGTTGACCCGGTGCGCGCGGCGATATTGGCGATACTGGCCTCCGTCATCGGCGTATCCACGTACCCTGGACAGATGGCATTGACGGTGATGTTGTAGCGCACCAACTCGCTAGCCAGCGCCCGTGTCAGCCCCAGCACACCGTGCTTGGAGGCGGTATAGGCGGCGATGTAGCGTCCACCGGTCTTGGCGGCGATGGAGGCGACATTGATGATTCGCGCCGAGGGCAGGGTGATCATTCCCGGCACAAATGCCCGGCACACATAGTAAACGCTGGTCAGGTTGACGGCGAGCATGCGGTGCCACAGCTCGTCGGGATGGCGCGGAAAGTCGTGACTCTCCGCCGCCCCTGCGCAATTCACCAGAATATCCACCCCGCCGAGCGCCGCGTGGGTAGCATCCGCCATGCGCCGCACCTGCTCCGCGTTGGTGACATCGGCGGGAATGGCTTCCGCATGCCCGCCGGCTTCGCGTATCTCGCGGGCTAGCGCCTCCAGCTCATCGTGGCCGCGCGCCACCAGCGCCAGCGTCGCGCCTTCTCTGGCGAAGGCAAACGCGATGCTGCGCCCGATGCCCTTGCTCGCGCCCGTCACGACGGCGCGCTTGCCCTCCAGTGGCAGGCTGCTCATGGCTAAACCACCAGTCCTTCGTGTGCGCCGTTCAGGTGACGTGGCGTTTCCACGGCACCGGCGCACCGTCATTCTAACATGGTCCGCGTGGGTAAGGGTGGACGTGATGGCTATCCAAAAAGGGCAAAATGACGGAATCAAGACCTGCCAGGCGTATACTTCGAGCATAGATATAGAGTAATCTTCGGTAATCTCGCGCCACCCAGCGGCGAGGAGGAAGGGCGCATGTCATTACGGCGGGATAACGAGTTTCATTCGTTCGTGGTACGTCCGGACACTACAATAGCGCCACCCACTCCCGGCGGCGCCGGCACGACGGCGAGCGCGGGCTGGACGCAGCTGGCAATCGCGGTGGCGCGCTGGGCGCGCGCGCAGCGGACCTTCTGGTGGTGGCGGGTGCTGATTCTCGGCAGCGCGCTGCTCGCCTTGGCGTGGCTGGCGATTGTGCCGGATACGCTGAGCGCGCTGGTGCCGGTCTACACGCTGGCATTCGCCGCACTGCTGCCCGCCGTCGCGGTCGTCGCATGGTGGGAGCGGGAAGGCAATCTCACGACGCTGAATCGGGATTTGCCGCTGGCGCTGCTATGCGGGCTGGCGGCGGGTGTCGTGTCGGCATTCGCGCTGTACAGCGGCTGGCTCAAGCTCAACGTCGTGACGTGGCAGGGAGCGCTGGCGCTGGCAGCCGGCGAGGAGCTCTTGAAGACGCTCGCGGTGGTCTATTTCCTCTGGAGCCCGCGTGCGAGCGGCGTGCGCGATGGGCTGCGCATCGGGTTGGCGGCCGCGCTCGGCTTCACGCTGACGCAGATGGCGCTGGCAAGCTATCTGGTGTACCGGGCTACGGTGAGCGCCGTCCCACATGCGGAGGCGCTTCTTTTCCGCTCCGGCATCGCCGCACTTGATCACATGCTGGCGTTCCAGCTTGCCCTTCAGCTACTTGGCGAGGCCGTCTGGACGGTGACGATCTGCGCGGCGATCTGGCGGGAGCGCGGCGGGCGGCGGTTCCATCTGTCACCCGGACTGGTGGTCATCCTTCTCGCCGTACTCGTGCTTCATGGGGCCTTCAACTACACGTACGCGAATGGGTGGCTCCAGCTGCGGCTAGGTGGCGTGTTTCTGCCACTGATGAACCTGTTGCTGGCCGGTATCGGCTTCACACTATTACGATTCTTTCTCGCGGAGGAGCGCGAGCAGGAAGCGTTGGGGGCGTTACCGCCAGCGGCGCTACTACCCGCATTCGGCGCGTACCTGAGCGAGCGGCGGCGGCGTATGCAACGCTGGTATGCGGGTGTCGTAGCGGAGTCGAGTGGTGTGACGCCCGCGCGCGCCTCCAATACTGGTCAGGGCTCGCCGCGCCCACCAAATCCGCCTGAGCCGCCTGCCTCGCGGGAGCCGCCGAACACGGAGTGGCTGGTGTGAGGATACCGCATAGGCAAACAGGCTGCGAGACAACTGAAGGGAGGCGACAATGAACAATGTGATTGATGCGACACGAGCGGTGCTGGCGGTCACGCCCGCCCGGTGGCACGCGCTCGCCATATCGCTGCCAGGCGAACTACTGGAGCGGACGCCGAAGCCGGGTGAATGGTCGGCGCTGGACTGTCTGCGTCACATCGTGGACACAGAGCGCTGGGTATTCCCGGTGCGCGTGCGGGCATTTCTAGCCGGCAACGACTTTGCGTCCTGGGATCCTGACACAGAGGGGACGCATTCCGGGGATCAGCCGGCTGTCGCGGTTGCGGAAGAGTTTGCCCGGCTGCGCGACGACAGTCTGGCGCTGCTTGCGACGCTCACAGCGGCAGATCTGGCACGAACGGCGCGGCACTCCGAGCTGGGAACCGTGACATTGGGAGAGATGCTGCACGAATGGGCGGCGCACGATTTGATGCACACGGTGCAGGCGGAGCGCGCTCTGATGCAGCCTTTCATCGCGGCTACGGGGCCGTGGCGGAACACCTTCACGGATCACGACGCCAACCCGCCCGCACCGGCGAGCACATAGGCGCGCAAAGCCATTCGCTTCAATACTCCAAACGGCGCGTATGGGTGTTTCTCGAACGTCGCGACTCCGCGGCCAATCCCATCACCCTTCACGAGAACAGATGCGCCACGGGATAGGTAAAGCCTGGCAGCGCGGGATCGCCCTCGATGGACTCGTGCATGCTGCGCGTCACCATCGCCGGATTGGCGGCGAGCGCGTCGGGGCCAGGCCGCCAGATGTCCACCTGGCGGCGGTTGGGCCAGATCACCCATACGACCTGCGCGCCAGCGGCCAGCCAGACTCGCGCCCGTTCCGCCAGATCTGTGCGCGGCGACCCGGGCGTGGCCATCTCGACCACTAGATCGGGAACGACACGCACAGACACCGCCTCCGATGCGGCGCCGTCCGCCGGCACCCGCTCGGCACGGACATATCCTAGTGTGGGAACGAGCACCGTAGGCGGCTCCTCATCCGCACTCACCAGCGCACCCGTCTCCGTCAGCACCACGCCACCCGCGCCCGACGCGAGGGCGTAGGTCTCTAGCGCGGCCCTGAGAACACGCTCGATCATCTCATGGAGGACATCCGTCGGCAGCCGCTTTACCAGCCGTCCCGCCACCAGCTCATAGCGCCACCTATCCGCGGGCAGCGCCATCAGCTCGTCTACTGTCATCAGGCTATCCGGCGACACCGCCGCCCATCGAGCGCGGATACTCGGATCCATGGACTCTCTCATACTGCTCGCCATCTTTCCTATGAGCCGCGAATTGCGGCGGCATATGTTTTCCGTCGCTGCCATCGCGACCGTGGATAGGGGACGTTCGGACTTGGTAAACGGCAGATTCTGCCCGCGTACCGTCGCGTACGCATTCTCGTACGTCAGCGCCATCCACCATCTATCGAAGCACGCCCTCGCGTAGGCCCGACAGTCCGTGTCATGCATGGACACGAGAGGCGCTTTCAACCGAGTGTTGGGGGACAGTCCCGGTGATACGGACCGCTGCGCGTGTACCCGAGGTGGCATCAATGCAGAGGAGGGGAGCCGCCGTCGAAGGCAGCGCGACCAGGAATAGCTCTCGTCGCTTTGATTATGTCAGAAATACCGGGTTCCCGCAACCCGGCGTGACAGCCGAGCGTGTGCTATACTCTGTCCAGCGCAATGAGATCGTTCCAATCTGAGTGCCAGATGCTGACCACACCTGACGCCCAACCATGCGGAATCGCATGCTGGCGAGAGGGAACAGCGGACGGCGGGAATGCCTCGCATCTCCCCACTACATCCTTACATTCCCCCTATGATACTTCTCCCGCGCCTGCTTGTCCTTCACAAGCGGAGTCCGCCGCGGCCACCGAACGCCATAACCCGTGTGGCCGCTGCAACGAAGAGAAACCAGGTATACAATGGAAAGCATTGAAGTCGCGGACACCGTAGAGTCGTTACAGATCCGTCTGCGCGAGCTTGAGGCCGAGAACGCGGCGATGCGTCCCATCGTCCAGCGGGTGGCTGAGGCACGCATGTGCCGGGATGCCGTCACAATGGTGGAGTCCTGCCCCCATTGCTCGCTCAAGCGCGGCGGTGAGTTTGGATACGCGGGGAAGCATGACGACACATGCGTCGTATCCCAGGCGCGGCGGTTGGGCTTCTGATTTCGTGGCTCGACACGGCAGCACCAGTGATACGCTGCCGATTGCTTATGGAAGATCTATCGGTGCCGTGACGGCAACTCGCCCGATGCCAACCCGATGTCGTGGATTGGGATTCGGCGGGATCGCGAGCTGCAAGTTAGCCGAGCAGACCGCGCAGAGCCAGAGGCTCGCGTCAGGCGGCGTCAATCCTCGCATAGAGCCAAGCTGCATAGCTTTGATCCAAAAGCCGTGCGCGGCGCAGGAATCGAGGCCGCAGAGCCGGCATTTTTGCTTGGCCTGCGCCTCGCAGCCTTCCATCTGGCAGAGCGCAATCGCTCGCTTCCGTTGACCTTCCATTCATACGTTCCTCTCTACGCGTGTCAGTCAAATTACATGCCGAGCTGGCGCGCCAGCGAGCCAGGGGCATTGCTCGTGTCTTCCTGCCGCATCGGTATCACCGACGCACGCAGATGACCATATCCAGGCACCTCGCGGTGGCTGAGCGAGCTGCCGGAGATTCCATAGTGGATGTAACACACGTCCGGGCCGCGTGCACTGGTGATCCACTCCGTCCACGCATGATCCTCGAGGACCCCCGGCGACTTTTTCTGCATGTCCGCGAGCAGTGCGGAAGGCTCCCAATCTGAGGTTTTATCGGCGCCGGCCACAACAGAGCTGTGAATCATATAGCCCGGCCCTTTGCTGACGATTTCCTGCAAGCAGTCTAGTACGGTGCTCATCTGGTGGCATCCCTTCGTGATATGCGGACCAGGCGTGTGAACATTCGGCGCTCATATGAGGATGAGGTGCGGCGGCGCGAGCCGGTAGAGGTTTGCGTCGCACGGACCGGAAAGTATTCACGACGCCGCTACAGTGCGGTGTGGCGCCATCCAACGAAGAGGCCAGCACCTGGAGGGCGTACGCTGAAATGCAGCTTTTGCGCCACCCGGAGAATGTTTGGGTGGTCAGTGGAGAGGGAACGCGGACTCTGCCAGTGGCCGCGCACACACTGCGCGGACGCAATTAACTGTCACTACACTGTACCACATTTTGATAGAGGCTCATCCGGCTCTTGCAGTTCCCAGCGCCGGATGCTATGTGGCATGCGGTTGCTGCCCGTTGTGCTGCTCCGATAGGAGCGCCGGCACGACATCAGCGGGCACGACGACCGGTGCGGGAAGCACGGGGCTGACCGGCGCCGCTTCACCGCCAGCGGCCCGGCGCAGCAACGCCGTCAACGGCGACACCAGCTCAATTGGCAGAGGGAACACGATGGTCGAGGTCTTCTCCACGGCAATCTCCGTGAGCGTTTGCAGGTAGCGCAGCTGCAAAGCGACCGGCTGCGTCGAAAGCGTCGCCGCCGCGTCGGTCAGCGTCTGTGCCGCCTGGAGCTCACCCTGCGCGAGCAGCACCTTCGCCCGCTTTTCCCGTTCCGCTTCGGCTTGCTTTGCCATCGCCCGCTGCATCGTCAGCGGCAGCTGGACATCTTTGATTTCCACGGCGGTCACTTTGAGCCCCCAGGGCTCCGTATGCTCGTCCACCGTTGTCTGTACTCTGCGCTTGATCTCCTCGCGGCCGCTCAGCACCTGATCCAGCAGCGACTGGCCGAGCACACTCCGCAGCGATGTCTGCGCGATCTGGATAGTCGCTTTGTAATAATCAAGCACATTATTGACGACCTGATTGGGGTCCGTCACTGCGAAGAACAGGACCGCGCTGACTCGTACCGTCACATTGTCGCGGGTCACGCTTTCCTGTGGCGGCAGCTCGACCGTGATGAGGCGCAAGTCAATCTTGCGCATACGACTGATGAGTGGCGGCACCCAGAACATGCCCGGCCCTTTAGCGCCAATCAGCCGGCCCAGCACGAAAATGACGCCGCGCTCATACTGATAGACTACGCGTATACCTGCCAGCGCGAAGACGAGGAGCAGCAGGACAACGCCTCCAGCCAGGAGGCCAATGAGAGTACCTATACCCATTTATGTGCTCCCTATCGGAACCGTTGTCACCAGAAGCGCCCAAGGCGCACGCGGCTCGTACGCGCATGCTGTGACAAGAACGGAGAGAGTGAATGGCAGAGTCCGATGTGGAGCGCGGACTCTCAGGCGCATACAGGGAGTTTCCGTTTGGAGCGTATCCTCGGTCGTACGGTCCGGGTCCGAGGCAGGTAGATACTGGAAAGTATACCACTTCCGCGCGTACGGCATCTGAACACCTCACGATGGCATCCAGCGGTTGCGCTGCAAATGTGGTATGCTTCGCCAAGAGTTGATCGCGTACGCATCGTTGTGGTGCAGGCGCCGGTGTAGCCTCTTAACCGGGTCTGCACCTCTCCCCCACCACATCCTCCCCAGATTGGCCGAGTGGCGCACAGATCGGCTTGTGATTGTTTCGAATGGATGACGCGCATTTCCCGCGCGGTGCATCCCCCATGAAGGAGCCCTTGTGGCCACTCGTATCTATGTAGGGAACCTGCCCTACTCCGCCGACAGCGACCAGTTGACCCAGATGTTTAGTGCGTACGGTGAAGTCGTTGAGGCCACCATTGTCATGGATCGCGACAGCGGTCAGAGCAAGGGCTTCGGCTTTGTCCAGATGGGCACCGACGAAGGCGCCCGCAGCGCCATCGCGGCCCTCAACGGCACCACCCTTGGCGACCGCGCTATTACCGTGAACGAAGCCAAGCCGCGCCCAGAGCGCTCCGGTGGTTACCGCTCCGGTGGTGGTGGCGGCGGTGGCCGCAGCTACAGCGACCGCCCGCGCCGCGACGACTACGACCGCGAGCGCCGCTGGTAGTTCGCCGCGCGTTCGTTTAATTCGGCACGCTGCCGCTGCACAACCGCCAGGGATACGTGGATCGCGACCTTCGCGAGCACCTCCCCGGCGGTTGTGCCTTTCTGTCGCGACTGAACACCCCCACATCGCTACCAAACCTCCTGAATCTCCTGCTTGAACGTTCGTTTCCGCTGCTGGTCCGTCATGCTAAAATAGAAAGACGCCGCGCGCGACGATGGTGTTTGCGCGCAGACCGGCATTCCTCGAAGACGGAGGGCTTAGGCTATGGGGCTCGCGCTGATTGTGCATGGCGGAGCGGGAGCAATGGCACGCGAGCGCTACGATGCGGCGCGCGCGGGATGTCATGCGGCCGCGGTAGCTGGCTGGCGTGTGCTACGCCAGGGTGGGAGCGCGGTGGATGCCGTGAGCGCCGCGATTGTGGCGCTGGAGGATAATCCCGGCTTCAATGCGGGCACAGGCGCTGTACTGACCACCGCCGGCCACGCGCAGCTTGATGCCGGCATCATGGACGGCGCCACCCTTGACGCGGGCGCCGTCGCGGGCGTCGAGCGCGTCAAGAATCCCATCGCGCTTGCTCGCGCCGTCCTCGCCAGCCCACACGTGCTACTGATGGGTGCCGGCGCCGAGCAATTCGCCATCGAATCGGGCCTGCCGCTCTGCGACCCCGCGGAGCTCGTCACGCAAACACAACTTGAGCGCTGGCGCCAGGGCTACCAGAGCGGCGACGATGTGAACGTCGGCTCGCTCGTCAGCGTCTCCACGATATCCGGCATCTCGAATGGCGCGCGAAATGGCGTCTATGCCGCAGCCAGTACGGACGCACCCGCTGTTCATTCTGATGCCGAGAAGCACGGCACCGTGGGCGCCGTCGCCGTAGATGCCTCCGGGCTGGTCGCGGCTGGCGCCTCAACGGGCGGCATCGCCGCCAAGCATCCCGGCCGCATTGGCGACACACCAATCGTCGGCGCGGGCTTCTACGCCGAAAACGGCCTGGGTGGCGTCTCCAGCACCGGCCACGGAGAAGATTTCATTCGACTCCTCCTCGCCCGCCGTGCGCTGGACTTCATCGCCGGCGGCATGTCCGCGCAGGCCGCGGCCAGTGCGGCGATTCGTCTGCTCGGCGACCGGGTCGGCGGCTCCGGCGGACTCATCCTGCTCGACGGCGCTGGCCGCGTTGGCTACGCACGCAACACACCCACGATGGCCCACGCCTTCATCGTCGAGGGTATGGACACACCCTTCGCTGGCGTGTAGCGCCAGCCATGCGCTGCGCCCGCGAGCTCCCGACCTATCCACACCCGGCATGTGGGGTGAAGCGACCATTCTGGCGGCCTCAAATACGATGAATAGCGGATGGCCGCGGCGTCGCCGGGGTCCGGGTTCGCTTGACGCTGCCGCGCGCAGATGGTAGCCTGCCCCCTGGCGGATGAGCGTAAGCGCCCAGCAAATGAGAATCTTCTTAAGAAGTTGCCTATTGAGCCGGCACGTGTCACCATTGGGAGTGATAGAACGTCTCACGTTTGGAGCGCGTGGCCCGCGCTCTGCATTATGTACGTTTGACCACATCGTGCGGCTGAGTGGCGACAAGTACGTCACATACAGATGTGGGGGTGGGTTCGGCACGTGTCGCACACCTGCTTCACAAGGTAGCGACCACTGGCAGCGCCAGGCGAAGGGGACACGAGAGCATGGACGAGGAGCTTGAGCGGAAGCGGCAATCCAGCCCAACACGGCGCGAGTCCCCAGGTGGCGCGCGCTCCCGCCCCAACTCCGGCCCCGGAAACCGTCCCCCTGGTCGAGCCGACAGCGCCCCGCGCGGAAGTAGCGGAGGTTTGCTCAGCCGCTACGGCGGCGCCAACCAGGATGCCAGGGATGAGCGCGCACCGGAGATCGCGCCCGCTCCACCTCAGCAGGAGAACTTCCCTACCCACGCGTCGAAATATATTCCCGGCGGTGGCTCCAGCGCCACGCCGCCACCTGACCAGTACGTTCCCAGTGGAGCGCCCGCGCCGCTGCCACGCTATGGCGCGCCGCCACCTGCTCGTCCAGAGCTGGCGAGTACGCCGCTCAATGACCGGCTTCGCGGCGCGCGCGATGGTGAGCGCCGCGGTGGCGGAGCCTGGGAGGCGTTCACCGGCCAGGCGCGCCGCATCGGCGACAATCTCCGCCGTGTTGCTGCTGGCGGGCATGAGACCGGCTCCCGCGCGCCGCGCGCCGGCAACTGGATGGCGACCGACTTCAAGCCTGATGAGCTGGAAACCTGGGATCGGGACGATTCAGCGCCGTTCGATGTGCCCGTAGATCCCGATGAGTCATACGCGGGTCGTCCCGTCGGCCGCTCGCCGCGCGGCGATTATCGCGACTATCCCGCCCCGAAGAATAGCTCCTCCGGCTCTGGGCGTGGTCGAGGCCGTCCACCAGGCGACGACGGCAATGGCCGCTGGCGTCGCGGCCCGCAGGACTGGGAAGACGACGAATGGGACGGCGCTTGGGAGACAGGCACCTGGGACACCGGCTGGGCCGCTGGCTCCCAAGATAGTATGGAATACGCCGGGGCAGGCCGCGACCAATTCGGTGATAGCGGCTTCTGGTCGCCGGGGCGCGGCGCTGGGCGCGACGAGTACGAATCCCAGGATAGCGCGCTGGCCGAGTCGCTGAACACGCTGGCACAGCTTGGCGCCGTCGGCGTGCCGTTGGGCCGGCTCGCCCGCTTGCGCATGCTGTTGCGCAGGCGCCCCGCCGCCGCGGCGCTCCTGGCATTCTTCCTGCTCGGCTTCATGCTCACCTGCTGCGCGCCGATGATCCCGCTTTTACGGCTGGGCTACGACGCCGCCGACGCCGCGCATCGCGTCTCTACGCTGCAAGGTCTCTTCGCGGGCGGCAGCTCCGCGCTCTTCAACACCGCCAATCTCAAAGAGGCTCAGACACAAGTGGATGGCATCACGCATGACCTCTATGAGATCAACGGCGCTTTCAGTGTCATCGGCGCGCCGCTCGCCGCCGTGAGTCCACAAATGCGCGACTACCGGTTGCTCGTGCGCATAGGCTTCGACCTCACCGCCTCCGCCGATGAGGGGTTGACCGTCGCGCAAACGCTGCTCTCGCCGCTGGCTGGTGGCGCGCTCTCCTCCGATTCGCCCGGCATCACCCCGGACAACATCACGCAGGCGCGCGCCGTCTTGCAGGATGCCACACTGCGCGTACAGGATGCCATAGACGCATACCACAGCCTGGACATGAGCGCTCTGCCCTCGCAGCTTCAGCCCGGCTCAAAATACGGCAAATACCTGGGGCTCCTCCCGACGGCGCAAGCCGCGCTCGGTGAGATGACCTCGCTCCTAAACTTCGTGCCCGCCATGCTCGGCATCGGCCAGCCTGCCTACTACCTCGTCGTCGCTATGGATCGCAGTGAGCTGCGCCCTGGCGGCGGCTTCCAGGGCAACTTTGGCTACCTCGTGCTCGACGGTGGCAAGCAATCCAAAACGCATCCGCTCGCCCTGAATGACATGTACAACCTGGACGGGGCCTACTACACCAAAAACATCGTTGACCCAAGCAATTGCGCCAGCACTGGCCCGCAGCCGCCGCTCGTCTACTGGTGGTGGCCGTATCGTGACATCCCACAATGCCAGCTTGGCTGGGGCGCGCGCGATTCAAATCTCTCGCCGGACTTCCCCACCAACGCTCGTACGGCGATGGAGATCGCGAAAGAGGCGGGCTTCGGCGACGGCTCAATTCCACCCAACACCCAGCTCCAGGGTGAGATCGCCTTTACGCCGGTGCTGATCGAAGACCTGCTGCAAGTCGTCGCCCCCAACGGCCTTGAGCTGCCCCAGTACCACGTCACCATTACGGCCAAGAATCTTCAGTACGCGATTCACAGGTTCCAGCTGGGGGGCTCGGGACCGAAGAATCAGCCGCGCAAATCCTTCACGCATGAGTTGTCGTCCGTGCTGCTCACGAAGATTAAATCGCTGCACGGCGCCGCATTGAAGCCGGTGCTGGCGGTCGCTCAACAAGCGATCAAAGACAAAGACCTGCAAATCTACTTCGCGGACCCACGCGCGGAGCTTATTCTTCAGCAGCTGGGGCTGGCCTCCGAGATCAATCAGAACGGCAACGATGGCTTCTTCGTCGTAGATACCAACTTCGGCGGCAACAAAGCCAACACCTTCGTCACCGAGCACCAGACCGACTACGTCACGTTGCTGCCCAATGGCGGCGCCGTCCACCAGCTGCAAATCTCCGTGACCTACGCGAAGACCGCCACGGTCTATCAGACACCGCAGGCGCCCGCGGACTACATTGACATGCAGCGTACCTATCTGCCGGGCAACGCGACCATCCTAGGCTACTCCGGCTTTTTCCCATCACACTTCTACACGCCTGACAATTGTGCCTTCCCTACCAATTCGATCCAGACGGAAGTCATCTTCGCGGACTGTTCCCAGTCATACTATGAGTTGCTTCAGCCCTCTACCGCGAGTGACACACCGGGCCGGACGATGGTAATGGGTCAGGTTATGGTGGCATGTGGACCAGCCATCCCTCTATCGGAAACGCTGGAGACGCCAGCCGTGATGCGCCACTTCGCAGGGCCGCGGCCTGACGACAACGGCTGCGACACTGCCAGTACGACCGTCACGCGCACCCAGCACATCTACATCTCATGGTATACGCCGCACGCCTTCTCCATCGGTGCCGATGGGCATGGCACGTACTCCGAGCTGGTGGAGAAACAGGCCGGCAGCGCAGACTTCCTGAACGGCGTCGGCGATTACCTCACCGTCTATGTAGATACGTCGCACCTGAAGAGCGCCAACGGAAACGTCAGCAATGCCGTCATCGGCACCAACGGCGCGGACGCCGAGGCGCAGTGGTCCGCCCTGCTCCAGGGCAAGAAGCCCATCTCCGGCTACCTCAACATGCAGATTCAGGACAACATCACGGTTACGTACAATTTCTAGCCTCAGTCATATGACTCCGGTGCCGCGTTCCTTCGCGAGCAATAGGGGTGCGATGCGCGTTAGACGGTGCCCTCATCATGCCAGCGGCGCACCGTCGCCTCGTCGTAACCCAGCTCACGCAGCACATCGTCGGTATGCTGGCCCAGGGTGGGCGCGGCAAAGCGCATGGTTGGCGGTGTCTCAGAGAGGCGTAGCGGCGTATTGACGCTGCGGGCCTCGCCGACGGTGGGGTGCGGCTGGCTCAGGGCGAGTCCCATGTGCAATGCCTGCGGACTCTCGAAGACCTGCTTCAGATCACGAATCGGGCCAGCGGGCACGCCCGCCGCATCCAGCGTTTCCAGGAGCTCGGCGGTGCTCAGCCGTGTCGTGCGCTCCTCGATGGCCGCCAGCAGCGCCTTGCGATTGTGTACCCGCTCGCCATTGGTCGCGAAGCGCGGGTCGTCCAGCAGCGGCTCCAGATGGAGCGCGCCACACAGATTGCGCCACAGGTCAGCGTTGGCGCCCGCGACGTTGACATACCCGTCAGCGGTGCGTACCAGATCATATGGCGCGATCTGCGGATGGCTATTCCCAACGCGCGCGGGCGCCTCCCCGGTCATGAGATAGCTCCCGGCGAGATTGGCCATCGCCGCGACCGTCGCGCCAAGCAGCGTCGTCTCCACGCGCTGGCCGCGCCCGGTGCGCTCGCGGGCATGCAGCGCCGCGAGGATGCCCTGGCCGGCGAACATGCCGGATAGGATGTCGCAAATTGGCATGCCCGCGCGGTACGGGCTGCCGTCCGGGTCGCCCGTCACACTGGTTGCGCCGCTCATCCCCTGGAGAATGATGTCATACCCTGGCCGCAGCGCATCCGGTCCGTCCTGCCCATAGGCGGAGATAGAACAGTAGATGAGGCGTGGATTGCGCTGGATGGCCTCGTCGTAGCCGAAGCCCAGCCGCCCGATCAGCCCTGGGCGGAAGTTCTCGATGAAGACATCCGCCTGCTCGATGAGTCGCCATAACACCTCGCGCGCACCCTCGCGTTTGAGATTGAGCGTGATGCCGCGCTTATTCCGATTGGCGTTGAGGAAGTAGGCGCTTTCGCCGTTCTTGAATGGTGGCCCCCAGTGGCGAGCGTCGTCGCCGACGCCCGGCTGCTCAACCTTGATTACCTCGGCGCCCAGATCGCCCAGAATCATCGTGCAGAACGGACCAGCCAGGGCGCGGGTGAGGTCCACGACGCGCACGCCATCGAGCGGCGACATACTTCCTCCGTATCGTCATCTTTGCAGCATCGGCTATGGCAATATCGCGGCTCACGAGCGGCAACATACCGGACGCGCGCCACATACCTGATAGTATGCGGCATGCGCAGGATGCTCGCAAGTCGCACCGACCTCGCCGTATCGCG
>DATGEP010000300.1:0-21517 GCA_035310125.1 Ktedonobacterales bacterium | reverse complement strand
GTGGAGCTACGGACATATTACATCTGCCTGCTGCGCAAAGGACCTGCCTGGACCGCCGAGGAATCCCCAGAGCTTGGTGCGCTGCAAGCGCGGCATATAGCGCATACCCGCGAGCTGATGAACGCGGGCGCGACCATCGCGGCAGGCCCCGTGGACGACGGCAGCGACATTCGCGGCTTCAGCATCTTTCGGACTGCGACGCTGGAGGAAGCGCGCACACACGCCGAGGCCGATCCGGCGGTGCGTATCGGTCGCTTTGTGGTAGAGCTTCACCCGTGGATGACGCCAGCCGGCAGGTTGCCGGAGCCGCAGGCGCAAACACCATAGGAGCACACACGGGGCGCCCCATCTTGCGTGGCTCCCTGCGCGACCACCGATCTATTACCTACCGTACGAACGCCGCCACCTGCTCGGTGAACGCATCCGCGATGCGTTCGCGGTGCGGCTCCAGCAGGTCCATTCCGGCGATCTCTTCGAGAGAGAAATAGCCAAAAGCTGTCGTCTCGTCGCTCAGGCGTGGCTCGCCGCCAATCACCTCTGCCTCAAAGCAGTGCGAGATGACCTGCCAGCGGTTGCCGTCAGGATAGGTGATCAGCCGGTCAGGGTTCGTGTACACACCCACCAGCCGGCCTACCCGCACGATCAGTCCTGTCTCCTCCAGCACCTCCCGCGCGCAGCACTCCGCGATGCTCTCGCCCGGCTCCATCCGTCCTCCTGGCAGGCACCACTGGCCGTTATCCGTCCGCCGCGTCAGCAGCGCCTTGAGGCGTGTCTCATCAAAAATGACCGCGGCTGACCCCACCGACAACTTTCCCTCCCGCCCAACGCGCGGGCCCTTTCGTACCGTCGCCACCGCATCTGCTCCTTCTACGGCAGGCGCACATCTCCGCCCGCCAGCGCCGCCTTGGCCCGCGCGATGTCCCGTACCGCATGCAGCCTCTCGAAGAGCCGCAGCGCCTCGCGCAGCGCCTCACGCGCCCGCTCGTCGTCGCCAGACTCATTCCTCCGCCGGTAGCACCCCGCCAGCACATAGCGTGTCCGCGCTTCCTCCCACGGCGTATCCAGCTCTCGATAGCGATTCAGCGCGCTCTCCAGGTCGCCCAGCGCGTCGTCCCAACGCGAAGCCGCCACTGCCACGATGCCCCGCGCCCGAATTGCCTGCGCCAGCGGCTTGCGCGCGCCGGAGCGCCAGCCGAGCTCTTGCGCCTGCGCCCCGAACCGCTCATACAGCTCCCGATCGCCGCCGCGCGCGCCCAGCTCCGCCAGCTCCGCCAGCAGCGCGGGCAGCACGGACCGCCCCGAATGAGCATCCAGCCCTGCCAGCAGCAATTGGCGCGCCTCGCGCTCTGCGCCGCGTGCCAGCGCCAGTCGCGCTTTGTAGAGACTGACGAACTGCACCTGATCCAGCGGCAGCGCATCGTTCAACAGCAGCTCCACCTGGTCGGATTCGTCCCGCTGTCCCATGCGCGCATGCGCCGTCGCGTAGGCCAGCAGCGCCCACTGTGATACCTCGGAGCGCGCCAGGCTCGTTCGTGTCGAGGCGGCCACAAAACGCTTGCCCGCCTCGATGGTCTCCGGCCAGCGCTCCCAGTCGAAGTACGCCACCACCAGACGGAGCAGCGCCCGCGCCGGAAGCGCCGGCATATCCGCCGCTTCCGCGAGCGCCAGCGCCCGCGATCCATGCTCGATGGCCACTGGATATTCGCCAACCATCTCGTACGCCATGCAGACCTCAGCCGAGATGTCCACCAGCTCGGTCGTATCGTCCAGTCGTTGCGCCCAGACCAGCCGCCGCGTCTGGCTCTCCAGGCTGCCACGCAGATCAGTGGTGATTGCCTGCATGTTGCCCAGTGCGTCCAGCGCCTCCGATGCGCCGCGGGCATCGTCGAGCGCCTCGGTAATGCGCACCGCCTCGCGGGCGCTGCGCAGCGCGTCCAGCAGCTCGGCCTCGCCACGCCGCTCGGCGTAGGACCACCAGAAGAACGCTTTGGCCGTCAGCAGATCCGCGCCCGCCAATGTGGCATGCTGGCCCAGCTCCTCGGCCAGCCGCAGCCCTTCCTCCAGCAACGGCAGGAGCTCCTCATGCGGTGGCGGCTGCTGGAAGAGTACGCCGGAGCGCGTAGGGAGCTGCACCAGCAATCGGTAGAGCCGCAATCCCCAACCACGCCAGGCGGGAGGCAGCGCCACGTGCGCGCGGGCGGAACCACTGGCTGATGGGAGCTGCGCCAGCAGTGGAGGCGCCCCATCCGCCGCGATAGGTGCGTTGATGGTGCTGCCTGCGGTACCGTCCGGCGTCTCCCGCTCCACGGTGACCATGCTGTATGCCGCCCAGGTGCGCAGCGCCTCGCGATAGTCCGCCCAGGCTTCGTCGGCGCGCACTTGCAGCCAGCGCGCGTCGCCTCGCTTCATCAGCATCTCCACACGCTGGGGTACGTCCTCGGTCATCGGGTCTTCGGCCAGCAGCGCCAGCGCATCCGCGAAGTAGCGCTCCGCCTTCGCCGCCGCGTGTCGCGCCTGCGACTGATCGCCCGCGAGCGCCAGATAGCGCACCACCTTCTCGCGGATTTGCCGCCGTCGCGCCGCGTTGCGTGAGCGCGCCAGACCACCCTGGATGTAGAACTGGCGGTAATGTTGCGCCAGGATGTCGGCGAACTCGCCCTCGCGTCCTCGTGCCAGCTCTTCCACCCAAACAGCCACACGCTCATGCTCGCGAGCGCGGCGGGTTCGCGGGATGCCGGCATACGTCACCTCGCGTGTTAGCGCATGGTTGAAGGTGTAGAGCGGCTCGCCAGCGGGTGCCAGCGTCGCCTCGGGGCGCTCGCTCTCGCGGATCAGATCCTTGTCGCGCAGCGCATCCAGGATCTCGTAGAGGTCGTCGTCACTGAATTGAGGATGAAGGCGCCGCAGCGCGCTTGGCCAGAAAAACCGCCCAATCACCGCCGCATGCCGCAAGACATCGCGCTCGTCTTCTGAGAGCAGATCGAGACGCGCCGCCAGCACGCCCTGCACGGTATCAGGAATCGCCGGGTCCGTGACCTCATCGCTCTCCTCCCACTCCGGCGCCACGCGCCAGCAGACGCCCGCCTCTTCGTCATGGTGGATCAGGATGCCTCGATCTACCAACATGCGAATGATCTCTTCGACATAGAACGGGTTGCCCTCAGCTTTGTCCAGAATCCCCGCGCGCAGGCTCTCCGGTGCCTCGGGCAGCAGCTCGCGGACCAGCCGCTCCGCGTCGCGCTGCGAGAGCGGCTCCAGGCCGATGGTCACATAATTGCGCTTGCCACCGCCCCACCCGGGACGCCGCTCCAGCAGCTCCGGGCGCGCGGGGCAGAGCAGCATCAAAGAGACCTCCGTCGCGCGGCCCGCCACGTATTCCAGCAGATCGAGCAGCGAGTCGTCCGCCCAGTGGATGTCATCCACCATCACCAGCAGCGGATGGTGCACCGCCAGCGCCTCGAAGAACGCGCGCCAGGCGCGCCAGACGCCCTCCTGCAATTGCTGGCTCTCGGCGGGCAACAGTGCCTGGCGCCGCTCGCGCGACTCGATGCCGATGGTATGGCCCAGGTATGCCGCCAGCAGCTCGGGGTCGTCGGCACGCCCCGCCGATGTCAGCGCCTCGCGAACACAGGCGAGGAGCTTCGCGCGCGCCGTCTCGGGCATGTCCAGCGCTGAAAAGTCGCAGTAGGCACGCAGCATCTCGGCCAGCGGCCAGTATGTGATGCTTTCGCCATACGGGGGGCAGCGTCCTTCCAGCACCCGTGGGCGGCGCGCCTCGTCTGTCTCCGCGTCTGCCGTCGGAGCGCCGCCTGGCGCGCCCGCCACCTGTGCCAGGAACTCGCGCGCCAGGCGTGTCTTGCCGACACCCGGCACCCCCACGATGGTGACGAGATGTGGTCGCCGCTCATTGAAGACGCGCGAATAGAGCGTGCGCAACAGATCCAGCTCCAGGTCGCGCCCAATCAGAGGCGCCCGCAATCCCTGCACACCACGCGGACGCGGCAGGGGCGCTTGCCCCTCGCCGACCATCTCGACGACTTCCCACGCCGGAATGGGGCGGGCCTTGCCGCGTAGCGAAATCGCCGGCAGCGAGCGGTACACCACGGCGCCGCTCGTGCCCCGGTAGGTGCGCGGGCCGGCGAGGATGCTTCCCGGCGCGGCGGTCTGCTGCAAGCGCGCCGCGACGTTGACCGGATCGCCGGTAATCAGAAAGTCGCGCCCCTCGGCCTGTCCGCTGGCGGCCACGACATCGCCGGTATTGATTCCGATGCGCATCTGAAGCTCCGGCGCGCTGGGATCGCTGGCCCGCCGTCCCTCGTTGTAGCGCAGCAGCGCCGCCTGCATATCCAGCCCGGCGCGCACTGCTCGTAGCGGGTCATCCTCATGGGCCACAGGCAATCCGAAGACGGCCATTACTGCATCGCCGATATACTTCTCCACGGTGCCGCCGTGTCGGTGGATCTCGCGTGCCATCATCGCGAAGAAGCCGGCCAGCAGCATGCGCACATCCTCGGGGTCCATGCCATCCGCCAGCGCCGTCGAGCTGGTGAGGTCCGCGAAGAGCACCGTCACGATGCGCCGCTCTTCGGCCTGCTCGGTCGCGACGCTCAGGCCGCCGCTGGTGGGCGCGGTTACTATGGGCGTGGCGGGCGCCTGTCTGGGAGTGGCGGCGGACGTAAGCGCGGATGCGGGCACAACGGCGGCGGTCTGTGCCTGAAGTGGCGTACCGCACTGGTTGCAGAAGCGCGCGTTCGGTGGGTTCACCGTCCCGCAATTGGGGCAAACGCGCGGCAGCGGCTGGCCGCATTCGATGCAGAACCGGGAGTTCTCCGTATTTACGGTCTGGCAATTCGGGCAGATCATGCGCGTTCCCCTGTCGGCGGCTATCTCACAAGCCGTCCCAGGTATTTTAACGCGCGGGCGGGCCAGGTGGGTAGCGGCGGAAGCGAAAGCGCCTATCCGTCACGGGCGGCAGCATGAATCCGGCTGCGATTTTGCCGCATAATAGTGAGAGCGCACGGCGGGAACGGGATGGCGGTACGCGGGCGGTATACATTTCTGTTCTGCCCGTGCCCGGTTCGTCGCGATAGCGGAAAGGCGAGCGCATGCCCGCGACAGAAAACACGGCGAACATCTACCAGCGGCCAGCGGAGCTGCTCCAGCATCTGATTCGCTTCGACACCACCAATCCTCCCGGCAACGAGGCCGCTTGCATCGCCTATATCCGTGACCTGCTCGCCGCCGCCGGCATCGAGTCACGCACCCTCGCTCGTGACCCCGCCCGTCCGAACCTGTTAGCCCGCCTCCCTGGCGCGGGCGACGCGCCGCCGCTGCTGCTCTACGGCCACGTGGATGTCGTGCCCACGACGCACCAGGAGTGGACGCATCCCCCGTTCGCGGCTGAAGAAGCAGAGGGCTACATCTGGGGCCGGGGCGCGATTGATATGAAGGGCGAGGTGGCGATGTATCTGGCCGCCTTCCTGCGCGCGAAGATTGAAGGCTCCATGCTCCCCGGCGACGTGCTGCTGCTGATCCTCAGCGACGAGGAGGCCGGAGGCGAGTACGGCGCGGACTACATGACGCGCGAGCATCGCGACCTTTTCGACGGCGTCCGCTTTGCCCTTGGTGAGCTTGGCGGCTTCACATCATACATCGGCGCGCATCGCTTCTATCCCATCATGGTCGCCGAAAAACAGTCCTGCATCGTGCGCGCCACCTTGCGCGGACCCGGCGGCCACGCCTCGCTGCCCGCCCGTGGTGGCGCCGCCGCGCGTCTGGGGCGCCTGCTCACGACGCTGGACCGCCGCCGTCTGCCCGTGCATGTGACGCCCGCCGCGACTGAGATGATCACTGCCATCGCGAGCGCGCTTCAGCCCGCATCCAGCATGCTCCTGCGCCGTCTGCTCACTCCCGCGCTCACCGATCGCGTCCTGGCGCTGCTCGGTCCGTCGGGCGCCGTTTTCGATCCGCTGCTGCACAACACCGTCAACGCCACAATCATCTCCGGCGGCGAGAAGAACAACGTCATTCCCAGCGAAATCACCGTGGAGATGGACGGTCGGATTCTCCCCGGCCAGACGCCAGACGATCTGCTGCGCGAGCTGCGCGCCCTGCTCGGCCCGGATGTGGAGCTGCGCGTCGCGCATGCTGATACCTACGCGGCTCCCGCTCCTGACATGGCGCTCTTCGAGACCCTCGCTGGCATTCTTCGCGAGGCCGACCCCGATGGCCTCCCGATCCCGATGCTGCTTGCCGCCGTCACGGATGCCCGTTTCTTCACGCGTATCGGCATCCAGACCTACGGCTTCACGCCGATGAGTCTGCCTCGCGAGCTAAACTTCACCGCGCTGCTTCACGCCGCTGACGAGCGCATACCTGTCGCCGCCCTCACCTTCGGGACGGATGCGGTCTTTCAGGCATTGCGGCGCTCAGACGAGACCACCATGCCGTAAACATGCCGCAGATGCCCTGGCTGGTACTCTTGACTCGAACACTCTTTCCAGGTACACTTGTTCTACACCCATCGGTGGATAGCCCCGCTTCACCCCTCGATCTCCAACTCGTGGGATGGCCGTGTCATCGCAGCGCTAACCGCCGGTATCTGGAGGAGGAGAGGCATGCCCACGTACCAGAAGCTCACGCCCAACCTCATGGTCGAAGACGTTGACCGCACCGTGGACTTTTATCGCGACGTGCTTGGCTTCACGCTCGCCGCCACTGCTCCGGAACAGCGCCCTTTCGACTGGGCGATGGTCAGCTCCGGCGGCGCTGAGCTGATGTTCCAATCGCGCGCCAGTCTCGGTGGCGAGGTTCCCGCCCTGCGCGACCGCAAGATCGGCGGCGCGCTCACGATCTACGTGGAGGTGGAGGATATCGAGACGCTCTATGCCCATGTCAAAGACCACCTGCCCATTCTCGTAGACCTGCACGATACCTTCTACGGCGCGCGCGAATTCTCCGCGCAGGACTGCAACGGCTACATTTTAGGCTTCGCGGGGAGGGTTACCCATGCCGGCGAGTGAGAAGTCCACGGCTCTGAGCACGCTGCACCATATTCCCAGCGTCGGCACCTCTATCGCCGAAGACCTCTGGAACCTCGGCGTTCACTCCATTGCGGATCTCGCCAGTCGCGACCCGCAAGACCTCTACGACCAGCTCTGCGCGCGGACCGGCATGCGAGTGGATCGCTGCGTGCTGTACGTCTTCCGCTGCGCCGTCTATTTCGCGTCTACGCCCAACCCCGATCCCAACCTGCTCCAGTGGTGGCGCTGGAAAGATCCCCGCGATGAGCGGGCCAGCGCATAGCCACTCACGAGCTGATTGGATTCATCATCCATCGAATACTGACCAGAAATCTTCCTGCCATTGCCCCCGCCCATGTGTCATGCTCTCCGATATGGTGATCGCGTAATGACCGCCGCGCCAGACTCAGAAAGGCAGACGCATGAGCGATTCTACAGATACTTCGGCCACAGAGATGAGATGGAGCGAGGAAGACTCGTCCCACTTTCTCGATTTTGATGACGTCGTCGTGCCCAGGCGCGCTGAGCAGATCGCCACCCTCTGCCGCCTCATTCCCGCTCAGCCCGAGGAGCCGTTCACCGCGGTCGAGCTGGCCGCTGGCGGCGGCTCCCTCGCCCGCGCCGTGCTGGACGCCTTCCCGCGCTGTCACTATATCGCCCTGGATGGCTCCGCGACGATGCGCGAGCGACTGCGCACAGTGCTCGCTCCCTATGGCGACCGCGTGGAGGTTGGCGCGTTCACCATCGAGGCCGAGGATTGGCGCCACACATTGCCCCGCCCCTTGCGCTGCGTGCTCTCTTCCCTCTGCATCCACCATCTCACGGGTGACGGCAAGCGCGCCCTCTACGCTGACCTGGCCGTGCGCCTGGAGCCCGGCGGCGCCCTCTTGATTGGCGATCTCGTTGCGCCCACGACGGAGCATGCCCGCCTGCTCTTTGCGGAGCAGTGGGATGCCGCCACCCGCGAGCAGAGCCTTGCGTTCCGTGGCGCCCTCGATGCGTACCAGCGATTCCGCGAGACCGACTGGAACCACTTCGCGCAGACAGAGCCTGACCCGATGGACATGCCATCGCCGCTGTTCGATCAGCTGGTGTGGCTGCGCGATGCCGGCTTCACTTTCGCCGACTGTTTCTGGATGTATGCCGGACACGCCATCTACGGCGGCTATCGCTGAGGTTTCCAGCCCTATTTGCCACAACTTTGCTACAACTTCGGCACAACCTCGCGTATCTCTTCGCGTACACTGCTTATCAAGAGTATACGTTGCCATGAAGGACAGGAGTGCGCGACCATGACACCGCAGCCAAACCGGGGCGAGATCAAACGCGAGATTCAGGCGACCCTGGCCGCCCGCCGCGAGCTTGGCTCCGACTACGACGACCATTTTCTCGACGCCCTCGTTGAAAAGGTCGCCCGGCAAACTCCCGCGCGACAGGCTCAGCTTCCCCTGCGCCCCAGCACGCTCGACTCCGGCCAGCGTCTGTCGCTCGCCATCTGCTCGCTGCTATTTGGCATCCCGCTGGTCGCTATTAGCGGCGGCATCGGCGGCCTGGTGGGCCTCATCGTCGTGTGCAGCGCCATCCTGGGCATCAATTTCGTCGCGAGCCGGTAGTCTCCGTTCGCAGCTCCTCGATGGCATAGCCGTTGGGATACATTCGCTGGCGTTGCCGCGTGTAGTAGCGCGGCTGCCGGCGCGGTGGGAAGAAACGCAGCGCCCGCGCGCGTAGCTTCAGGCCACCCGCGACGAATGCGTGCGTCCAGCCGCTCGATGCGCCGCAGGATGTCGTATCGTCCCATCGGCCACCTCCCCGTAAGAGTCCCGCACAGCATACTCCGCCCGCCGATCTAGCCACCTCGGTTTCCGAGTTGAGATAGCATGCCTGGAAGGAGTATACTAGGCGGCAGACGCACCATTCGCAGAGCGTCGCCGGGCGCCCTGCCTTTTTTATGCCCGCGCTGTCGAACTACTCGCCTGAGGAGGCCATCGCCGTGAAGCTCACCTGCAAACAGCAAGATCTCGCCAGGGGACTCTCCACCGTTAGCCACGCGGTCTCCACCCGCACGACCCTGCCGATTCTCTCGCATATCTTGGTGGCAGCCGAAGGCGATTCTATCCGGCTTTCCGCCACAAATCTCGAAATCGGCATCACTTGCCGCGTGCCCGCTAGCATCCAGCAGGAGGGTACGACGACCGTTCCAGCTCGCCTCTTCACGGACTTCGTGAACAGTCTACCGGCCGCTGGTGTCGAGCTAACTCTCCAGCCTGATACCCAGAATATGCTCGTCAAAGGACAGCGCAGCCAGGCCACCATTCGCGGCATGGACCCTAGCGATTTTCCGTCCATCCCTACGGCTGAGGGTGGCGAGCAGCCCATCAGCATAGATGCCGCCGAATTGAAGGACATGATCGCGCAGACGACCTTCGCTGCTGCCACCGATGACGCCCGCCCCGTCTTCACCGGCGTGCTCGCCCGCGTGCGCGACGGCCACCTCACCTTCGCCTCCGCCGACAGCTTCCGTCTCGCCGTCCGCGCGGCCAATCTGCCCGGCAGCGAAGCCGCCTCCGGCGATGTGCTCATCCCCGCCCGCACCCTGAGCGAGCTGGCGAAGGTCTTGCCCGCCGAGGGCTCCATCCAGATGGTCGTGACACCCAACCGCAATCAGGTGCTCTTTCACGCCGACGGCGTTGATCTTGTCTCGAACCTCATCGCCGGCCAGTTCCCCAACTTCGAGGCCATCGTGCCGAAGGGCGCCGCCACGCGCGCCACGCTCAATACCGCCGACTTCCGCCAGGCGGCGAAAACCGCCTCACTCTTTGCCCGCGATAGCTCCAATATCGTGCGCCTGAAGGTCGAGCCGGGCGAGAACGGCGGGATAACACCGGGGTCCGTCGTTCTCCAGGCGACCGCCGAAGATGTGGGCGACGCTGTAACGACGCTCGAAGCCGCCGTGGATGGCAAGGGCCTGGAGATCATCTTCAACGTCAAATACCTGACGGACGTGCTGGCCGTGCTGGATACTCCGGAAGTCGCGTTGGAGCTCAACTCGCCGCAGCAGCCAGGTGTGGTCAAACCCATCGGCGCCGGTGACTACACCTACGTCATCATGCCGATGCACAACACGCGGTAGGCGCCACGATCAGATCGAATCTATGTAGACGTTTTTGACTTCGGTGTAGAGCAGCAGACCGTGCATGCCCAGCTCACGGCCAATGCCCGACTGTTTGTAGCCCCCGAAGGGCGCCTCGACATGCACAGAGCTATTGCTGTTGACGCTCAAGACACCAGTGCGGACGGCCTGCGCAACGCGCAGCGCCCGCCCCACGTCTCGTGTCCAGAGTGAGCCGGAGAGACCATAGGGCGAATCGTTCACCTGGCG
Organism: Ktedonobacterales bacterium; assembly: GCA_035310125.1. GTDB lineage: Bacteria > Chloroflexota > Ktedonobacteria > Ktedonobacterales > JADMIN01 > DATGEP01. Next base: position 11,116 of record DATGEP010000300.1, on the reverse strand, counting down.
CACGACATCCTCCTCGTCCACAAAGGGGATGATGCAGGCGACCGGACCGAATATCTCCTCGCAAGCGATGCGCATGTCGTTGCGCACGCCTCCCACGACGGCGGGCAACAGGTAGTGGCCGCGCTCCAGCGCCGCATCGGCTGGCGTCTGTCCTCCCGCCAGCACCTGGGCGCCCTCTTCCTGCCCGATCCGCAGGTAGTCGAGCGAGCGCTGCTTCTGGCTGGCGGAGACCAGCGAGCCGATCTCCGTCTCTCGTGCCAGTGGGTCCCCGACGCGCAGCCGCTGAGTGCGGGCCACGAACCGCTCGGTAAACGTGTCGAGCACCTCGCGCTGGACGAAGATGCGCGTGCGGGCGCAGCAGTCTTGCCCCGCGTTCGCGAAGACGCTATAGGGGATACGTTCGGCGGCGCGTTCCAGATCGGCGTCGGCAAAGACGATGCACGGCGACTTGCCGCCAAGCTCCAGCGACACGCGCGAGATGTTCTCCGCCGCCGCATGCAGAATCGTGCGCCCAACCTCCGTTGACCCGGTGAACGCGACTTTATCTACCGCCGGATGGCTGGCCAGCGCCATGCCAACCACCGCGCCGCCGCCGGGGAGGACGTTCACCACGCCGGCCGGGATGCCAGCTTCCATACAGATGTCGCCGAGCGCGAGCGCGGTTAGCGGGGTGTAGGAGGCCGGCTTGACGATGATCGTGCAGCCGGCGGCTAACGCCGGAGCCATCTTCCAGGCGGCGATCACGATGGGAAAGTTCCAGGGGATGATCTGTGCGGCGACGCCGACCGGACCGCGCAACGTGAAATCGAGACCGCCGGCAGAGACTGGAATCGTCTCCCCGTGGAGCTTGTTGGCCGCTCCGGCGTAATACTCGAAGGTGTTGGCCGCCCCTTCCACCTCGTCCCTCGCGTCGGCAATCGCCTTCCCGCTATTGCGCGTCTCCAATTCGGCCAGTGTATCCAGCCGCTCGCGGATCAGGCGGGATACCGCGAGCAACGCGCGCCCGCGCTGTGTCGCCGACCAGCGCGGCCAGGGTCCCTCGTCGAAGGCGCGTCGCGCCGCCGCGACGGCCCGATGCGCATCCTCGACGCCGGCCAGCGCGACCTCCGCCAGCGCCTCGCCAGTGGCAGGATTCTCGGTCCAAAATGTCTGGCCGTCGGCGCTTGGCACGCGCTCGCCGCCGATCAAGAGCGGCTCGCGCCGCTTCGTTGCAGATTCCGCCATACGCTGCTTCCCGCCGTCCTTCTCGATAGCCTGAGGAATGTCAGGGACGTTTTAGAAATAGTTGATCGTAATGCCGCCATCCACCATGAATGTCGTGCCGGTCATCCACGAGGACTCATCGGAGGCGAGGAAGATTCCCGCCTGAACGATGTCTTCCGGCGTGCCGAAGCGGCCGAGCGGGATGCGGTTGAGGCGCTTGTCGCGCTCCTGCTCGCTCGTCCAGAGCCGGCGCAGAAGAGGCGTCTCAATCGGACCGGGACAGAGCGCGTTGGCGCGGATGCCATGCCGGCCATATTGGACGGCGAGCGAGCGAGTGAGCGAGACGACGCCGCCCTTGCTGGCCGTGTAGGCGTCCTGAGGAATGGTGCAGCCGACCTGCGCGACAAACGAGGCGATATTGATGATGGAGCCGCCACCGGCCCGGCGCAGCTCTGGGATGCCGTGTTTGCAGCAGAGGAAAACGCCGCGTAGATTCACGTCGAGGACGCGCCGCCAGGTATCGTTGTCGGTCTCCTCGACGGATGTGTCTTCGGCGGGCATGATGCCGGCGTTGTTGTAAAGCACGTTGATGGGACCGAAGGTGCGCGCGCCTTCCGCGATGGCGCGCCGCACGTCCTCCTCGACGGAGACATCACCCGGTACAGCCACAATCTCGCCACCGGCGGCGCGCACCGTCGCCACCGTCTCTTCGAGCGGACCCGCCATATAGTCGGTTGCCACGACGGCGGCGCCTTCCCGCGTGAACATTTGCGCCGCCACTCGCCCCATGCCGCTCCCGGCGCCCGTTACGAAGATCACTTTGCCTGCCAATCGCATGTTTGCACGCTCCTTAAATCCGCTCGAAGTAACGATCCAGCTCCCAGCAGGTGACGGCGTGGTCGTAGGCCGCCTGCTCCTGCTGCGCGGCGTTGAGATAATGCGCTACCACGCGCTCGCCGAATGCCTCGCGCGCTAGCTGGCTATGCTCCAGGCCGTGGATCGCCTCATACAGCGCGCCTGGCACCCGCGGCACATGGTGTTGCGCCTCCGCCTCATAGGCGTCGCCGGTGAACATGTCGGGGAGCGGGAGCCAGCGCTGGATACCGGCAATGCCGGCGGCGAGCGTGGCGGCGAAGGCCAGGTACGGGTTCGCGTCGGCGCCAGGCACGCGATTCTCGACGCGCAGGCTGCCATGCTCGCCGATGACACGCAGCCCGCAGGTACGGTTGTCGTGGCCCCAGCGGATCTGCCGGACGATGCCCTCCTCTTTGGTGGTCTGAAGGATATGGTAATCCGCGATGTACGTCCCGTAGGTGCGCAGATCGTGGTAATGCTTGGCCCGTGCCGACTCGAAGGTCTCCTTGAAAAGATAAAACTCCAGCTCGGAGGCGAGCCTGGCGGTATAGCCCAGCGCCGCCAGCCAGACCGCGTTGCCAGGGATGCGCCGCTTGTTGAGCGTGTGCCAGAGCCTGTGCCCGGGCACGGCGCCATCACGCGAGAAAGCGTAGATCATGCGCGAGTTGGCCGTCACCGAGGACATTACACACAAGAACTGCGCCACCAGGATCAAGCCGAAGATGATAAACGCCGCGTCGCTACCCAGTCGGGTCTGCAAAATGTAGGGCACGGCGCCGATTCCCAGCGTGCCGGTAAGTATCGAGATGATGGTAAAGGAGATGGCGAAGTTCGAGAAACCGCCCATTTCCCGGAATAGCTCCTGTGCGTAGCCAAGCCCGTGCAGGCGCTTGACATCCTCGCGGATGAGGTCTTGTTTGGTGGAAACAGTGGCCACGGTACAGTACTCCCCTCCCAGGCCCGCGCGTCGAGTGGCAGGGTCACTACGAGTCCGATGGAATCCAGGTGGAGTGCTTCCCCCCCTCCCTTCTCAAACCTCGTGTCACGCCTCCGCCAGCGCCGCGATCAGGCCCGCAAGCAGGGCCGTGCGCGGCACGATAGACGGAATGGCAACGTATTCATGCGGTCCGTGGTCCAATCCGCCGATGGGACCCAGGCCGTCCAGCGTGGGAATGCCCAACGCGGCGGTGAAGTTGCCATCGGAGGTGCCGCCGGTTGTCGCGGCGTGAACATCGAAGCCAAGCGTGGCGGCGACCGCCCGCGCCCGCGCCACAAGGTTGTCTGTGCCTGGATTGCGCTCCCACGGTGGACGCACCTGCAATGGCGTCCACGTGTAGGTTGTCCCCGCTATGGCCTCACGCGCGAGCGCGTCCTCAACCTCGCGGAGCAGCGCCGCCATGTCCGCATGGGTGTACGCGCGCAGATCCACTTCAGCCTCGGCGGCATCCGGGACGACATTCGGGCGAGTGCCCGCGCGCAGGGTACCAACATTTACCGTGCGTCCCGCCGCAAAGTCGTTTAACGCATGCAGCGCCACCACCTGCCGGCTCAGTGTCAGCGCGGCGCTCCGCCCTTTCTCCGGCTCGACTCCGGCATGCGCCGCATGGCCGGCTACCTCTAGCCGGTAGAAGCCGCCACCCTTGCGCTGGCCGACGATATCGCCGTTTTCGCGAGCGGCTTCCAGCACGAGCACGGCGTGCATACCGGCGGCCATGCGCTCCAAAAATGGGCGTGAGCTGGGGGCGCCCACCTCTTCGTCGGTGGTGCAGAGCAGCCGCACCTGCGCGAAGCCGTCGAAGCCGAGCCGACGCAACGCTTCAATGGCGTAAATGGCGGCGAGCAGACCACCCTTCATATCGCAGGTGCCGGGGCCGCGCGCGCGGTCTCCCTCAATGCCAAAGGGGCGCGCGGCGGCGGTGCCGGTCGGGAAGACGGTATCCAGGTGACAGAGCAGCATGACGCGCGCGGTTCCCTGCCCATGCAGCGTCGCGGCGAAGCTATCTGCGTACATGCCGCCCGGATGCTCCACGATCTCCGCGCCCCAGGCGGCGCAGCGCGCCCGCACCACCGCGCCGGCTCGCGCGACATCGTCGTGGTCATAGGTCCCCGAATCGAGGTTGACCAGGGCTTCAAGGTCGCGCAGGAACTGGGGCAGGCGCGCCTCGAGATCGCGCGAGACGCTCACCGTTAGCGCTGCCGCGCTGGCGGGAATGCGGCCGGGCCAGGGGAGGTCCGCTGGTAGCATAGGTGCCTCCTGGAAGTCAGCGCGTATCCGCGGGACCTTGCCAAGCAGTGTACCTGGCACGCATCCCTGGCAACCTGACCACATAGCTGGGTTTTCGGTCGTGTACCTGGGCATGTCCTCACCAGATGGTGAGGACATGCGGCGCTCAGTTGAGCAGCCCCCAGTCGCGGGCGCGAGCAGATCATACACGGTGATATGCAGCGCACCTTCGGAAAGCTCCTGTATCGTCTTCTGCTGGCCGCGAGATGGCTGCGTGAGATCGTGGCCGGACTCCGGTTGTGCGGCTGACCGCACGCGGCGGGCGCGCACCCGAGCGGATGGGGCTGAGCGTGAGCCGGAGCGCATGGGGCGCACTCGTTTCCTGGCGCGCGTGGCAGATGCGGGCGGCATTCGCTCGCACGGCAGCTACGCATGTGAGACAACGATAGGAAGTGCCCTATTAAGGTCTAATTGGCATTGGTCCCGTCAAGTGGGCCAGCGTTTCAGGTCTTCGCTTGTGCCGGTTGGAAGAGGTATACCACGTAGCCGTCCATCTCCAGCCGCCGATACTGCCGCAGGACGCCGTTGGCTTCGGCAGCCAGCGCGAGCGCCTGCGGCGATCCGTCGCTGAAGACATACGCCGCGTGTGGCACAGCCGCCACGATGCGCGCGTAAGCGGCATAGCGGTTGAATCCGGTGCGCAGATCGTCGCCAAGCACACTGCATACAATGCGCTCCTGCGTCTGGAATGCGATCCGGTCGCAGGTCCAGTAGTCGGTATAGATACGCACCGCGCCCACACGCTCAAGCTCAGCCTGGAGGGCGGTGAATTGCGCGTTGTGCGCATGCGCGGCGGGCGTCACCCCGAACGCCTGGACCATTCCCAGCAGCAGTACCGCGCAAACGCCGGCAAGCACCGCATACCGCCCCACGCCGCGCAGCCGCGCTCCCCCTCTCGTCGCGCGCGGCCACCAGACCTCACCGGCGCCCACCAGCGGCGCGAGCGCCAGCGGCGTCGCGATCAGCAGCGGCAGCAGATAGCGCGCTGTCGTCCAGGGATCCAGCGCCGGCGCCGGACTCGTCGCATAGGAGGCCAGCGTGAGCGCCGCGCCCCCCAGCAGCGCCAGCCGGCATGTGGTAAGCATCACCTGCCGCCGCTCCACCTCCGCCAGCAGCGTCCACGCCTTGCGCCAGTCACGCGGCTTACGTCCGAGCGTGCGCCGCAATACTCCCGGCGCGGCAAGCGCACCCAGCGCACCTAGCGCACCCAGCCCCAGCACGCCCACGCTCCAGATGCCATGCACAGTGGTACAGGCAAGCGCCTGCCCACTGGATGCGGCGGTGAGCGGCCAGGATGTTTGCTGATTGAGCGGGCAGAGCGGATTCGCCCCCGTAATCGCCGGAACGCTCACCAGCGCCGTCCCCACCAGTTGTTGCGCCAGCATGAGGCCCACGCCGGAGCGTCCAGTCCCGCCCGCGCTATGAAGCTGTAAAAAGACCACCAGCGAGTTTTGTCCGCCCGGCGGCGCAATGTTGTATGCGATCAGCGGCAACGCGCCGAGGCTGAACCCGATGATGAGCAGCGCCAGCGCCCGTGTTCGCAGCTCGCGCCAGCAACAGACGAGCAGGATTGCACCGGCGGCTACAACGAATGGCAGCACCAGCACATCGCTCCACAGACCCAACCCCACGACCACTCCCCACGCGGTATAAGCCGACAAGCGCCGGTATCGTTCCGTGTTCGTCGGAGTGGGAGCGTAGGAGAGCGCCAGCCACGAGGCCAGCAGCATTGCCAGCGAGCCGAAGGCCAGCGTCTCAGCGTAGCCGCCCGCGGCTTCGAGCTGGCGAACGAGAATCTCGTGCGTACCCAGCCCCAACACGACGACTGAGGCGAGCGCCACTCGCCGGTTGTAGAGCAGCGCCGCCAGCAGGTAGGTGCTGGCAAGAAAGAGCGCATAGAGCAGCAGCACACCCAGCCGCAACGAGACCACCGAGACACCGAAGACCTTGAATGACGCGGCGGCCAGATACGCTTCGAGCGCGCCCATGTAGTTTTGCCCGTAAAAGAAGATGGGATGCTCGCCGCGCTGGAGAATGTGCAGCGCCATCAGCCCCATCGTGCCCTCGTCGCTGTCGTTCTGCGGCCAGCCCAGCGCGACGATGAGCAGGCGCGCCACCGTCGCCACGAGGATAACACCGGTCGCGCTCACCCCATAGATGGATACCCGGCCCGGCCCGCTTGCCCGACTGTGCGGAGCAATGGGGCGGCTCACTCGGTATCTCCCGTAGCTGCGCGTGGGGCTGGTCCGAAGGTGACGGACCAGACGGTCAGCGTGGTGGCATTCCACGATTTCCCCGCGAGCGCCAGCAGCCGGTAGCCATCACTGGTGAATTGGAACCGTACTGGCACGCGCGCCGCTGTACCTTGACAGACTGCGCCCGTCACCACGCGCGCGCCGACCGGTGTATCACGGAAAGTTGGCTCACGCAGCGCGATCACCGTAAAGGTAGCGGCGGCATCCCGCACAGGATCGCAGGTGATGGTGAACGTTGCCTCATACCGTCCGGGCGGCACGCGCAGATCTACCGTCTCCGCGATGGTCCCGCTTTCCGTGCCGCCGCCTGGCGCGGCGAGATAACCTACTGTTCCCTGCGCATCGTATACCCTGATCCCGTGTGAGCGGTCGCTATCGAAATGGGGCGCGCCTGAGTAGACCGGAATGCCTGGGGATTCTGGAAAGAGCGCAAACCAACCAGCGGGCAGCAGATGCGGATATTTATACGTCAGCCGCTGGCCAGCCTCGCTGGGATACAGCAACTGCGGATCGAGCTGCGGCACCGCCGCGAGCCATGCGCCAAAAGCCAGCAACGTGAGACATGCCAGCGCCAGCCCAACCTGGAGCAGCCGTGCTGGTTTCCACGTGGCCGGGAGCAGCTCCCGACGGCGCAACCGCATTGCCAGGCGAGAAACCGCCCGGCGGAATGCCGGCTCACCGGTGGCGAAGACGCCCGCGACGCAGAGCGCCAGGAACGGCGACGACTCGACTGTAAAGCGCGCTGGGAATGCATAGGCTTCGTTGATGCGCCCGGCCACGATCACCGAGAGAAACATGCCCAGCAGCCCCACAAGACACGCGACGATCAACAGCGCCCGGCGCGGCATGCGGCGGGCAAGTAGAATCAGCCCGATGGGCGCCAGTATGTCCAGCGGCACCCACGAAAGCAGTCCCGCCTGCGCGTCGAGAAACATCTGTTGGAAGAGCGTCCCCGCGTTTCCTAGATTCGGAGCGCCAAAACTCTGACCAGATCCCGTCCGGTACTGCGGATACCAGGTGCCGAAGTAGTGACGGCTGTAGAGCATGATCAGCGCGAAGCTGAGCGCAGGCAGCGCAATGATCAATGTGGCCGCGTACCACGTCGCGCGTGTTTCTCTACGGCCCGTGCGCGCCAGCAGCGCGATCAGCCCCAGCGCGGGCAGTACGAGCGCGATCAGTCCGTACTTCGTATGCAGCCAGGGCAGCGCGCCCGCGATCAACCCCAGGCTAAGGCCCGCCAGGATGCACCGCCTGCCCGTCGCGGCAGGCAACACCCGCGCGACCAGCAGATACCCCACGAAGGCCGCGACGAGGGCGAAGGTGGTCGGGAATATCTCGCCAGCGTACACCAGGACTGGCAGGGACATGACATAGGCTGACGCCGCGAAGACCGCCACTCCGCGCGAAGCGTAGAGGCGCAGCGCCTCATCATAGACCAGCACGGCGAGCAGCGCCTGCGTCCCGGCGATCAACGGACGTCCGCCCCACGCATAGAGCCATCCGATGATCGCCGCGTAGCCGGGGAGATAGGCCAGCACCCGCTCGCCGTTGCCCACGAAATCGTGGGTATGGTCATCGGGCAGATTGCCGAGGAATTGACGGTAGATAGAGTGATCGCGCACGGCCAGAGCAAGGTTCGGGCTGTGGAAGTGCCATATCCCATAACCCTGAAGCAGATACCACGGCTCGTCGCCCGCTGGCAGTGTCGCTCCCACAATATGCAGCGCAACCGTCAGCAGCACCACGAAGGCCGCGCAGAAGATGCCCGCGCGCCATCGCCATGCGTGTCCATCAGACACACATTTCAGGAACGCGCTCCCCAGCCGCGTGCGAAATCGGGATGGAGAAACTGGCGTCGCGGTTGGTTTCAGCATGCACATCCTCACTGGTCACGCCATCGCGGCCCTTTTCATCCATCAGCCCATGCATTATAGCTGCTGTGCCAGGACCGCGTACACTCCTGCGGGTCGGCGCGCCGTATAATGCGTGCATCATACACATGCCCCCTTTGTGATGGAGAGATACACGATGGCGACCGGCAACCAGGTGAGCTTCGGCGTTAAGACAGCACCCCAGCACACAACGTATGCGGACATGCTGCGCGTCTGGCGCGACGCTGACGCACAGCCAGAGTTTGCGCACGCCTGGCTCTTCGACCACTTCATGCCGCTGGGCGACGACCCAACTGGCCCGTGTCTGGAGGGCTGGACGCTGCTTGCGGCCTTTGCCGCCGAGACGCAGCGGTTGCGCGTTGGTATCATGGTGACGGGCAACACCTATCGGCATCCAGCCGTGCTGGCTAACATGGGCGCGACGGTGGATATCATCTCCAACGGACGCCTGGACTTCGGCATCGGCGCGGGCTGGAATGAGCTGGAGCATACCTCCTACGACATCCCGATGTACACCACTGGCGAGCGCATCGCGCGGCTTGGCGAAGCCTGCGAGGTGATTCGCCGCCTCTGGACCGAGACGACGGCGGACTATGAGGGCCAGTACTACACGCTGCGCGCCGCCCGCTGCGAGCCAAAGCCCATCCAAAAGCCGTACCCGCCTTTCGTGATTGGTGGCGGCGGCGAGCGCAAGACGCTGCGCATCGCCGCGCAGTACGCGGACATCTGGAACATGGCGGGCGGCCCTCCCGATGTGTTCCGCCACAAGAGCGCCGTGCTGGATGATCACTGCGCCGCCGTGGGGCGTGACCCAGCCGCTATCCAGCGCTCAGTCCAGGTGCGTGTGAGCTACGACGACCTGCCCGCCACGCGCCGAGCTATCCAGGACTACATCGCGGCGGGGGCGAATCACCTCATCTGCAATCTCAGCTATCCCTATCCTGAGGGTATCGTCGCCCGGCTCGCGCGCGAGGTGGTCCAACCGCTACGCGACGAGCTGGGGTTACAGGCGTAGCGGCATTCCCGCGAGCGTCGCGCGAAGTCATCCAGTGATTGCCCTTGACAACAAGCAATTCTATGATTATTCTATTGAATACTTGAATACTCATGGCACTGGAGACGAGAGCCAACAACGGAGAGTTTGGAGCACGGCCCAGTCGAGCGTGTCTAGTACCACAGGAGGCTGTGTCATGGCGATCACCTCTACCAGCGTCCCTCATCTGACCGTCCGCGACGTCCAGGCGCTCGATCCCTATACCTTCCTAGCGGTAATCGGCAAGCGCGTGATCCATCCAGGCGGCAGGCGTTCCACCGAGGAGTTGTTCGAGCGGGCGAACCTTCGGCTCGGCCAGCGGGTGCTGGACATCGGTTGCGGAGTCGCGACGACGGCCATCGCTATAGCCCAACGCTTCTGCGTCGAAGTTACGGCTGCCGACATCTCGCCGATTATGCTCGCCCGTGCTAGAGCTAACATCCATGCGGCCGGCATCGAAGGCCGGATCAACGTCGAGGAAGGCAACATCACCGCGCTGCGGTATGCGGACGGCACCTTCGACCGTGTCATTGCGGAGGCCGTTACGATGTTTGTCGAGCGCTCGCGCGCGGCCCGCGAGCTTGTGCGGGTCTGCTGCCCACGAGGGCGCGTGCTCGCCACCGAGTTTCTCTGGCGCAAGGCGCCGCCAGCCGAGGCGCGCCAGGTCTTCCTCGGCGAAGTCTGCCCTGGCATGACCTTCGACACGCTGGACGACTGGATGCGCATCTACCGCGATGCCGGGCTTGAACAGGTCGAGGCGGTTTCGGGACCCTTCGAGATGATGACGCCACGCGGGTTTCTGAGCGATGAGGGCCTGATGCGCTGCCTGGCAATCCTGGGCTGTGCGTTTTCACGCCCGGCATATCTCAAGAAGATGGCGTGGCTGATGCCACGCATCCAGCGGGCCGTGCCCTACCTCGGCTACCTCGTCATCTCCGGCGTCAAACCAGCCTGAATGAGCCGGGTGACTGATTCCACACCACTATGGAGGAGGCAAGCGTATGACGAGCTCCGGCCAGATGAATAGCCCGCTCGACATAGAGGAGCTACGCCAGGCGATCCGCGATGAATATATGGCGGTCGCCTGCAATCCAGAACAGGGCTTCCACTTTCACACCGGGCGTCCCCTCGCCCGCCTGCTCGGTTATGACGACGAGTGGCTCGACGGCATCCCCGAGGGCACGCTCGCATCGTTCGCAGGCACCGGCAATCCCTTTCGTCTGGGCGCGTTCCTGCCAGGCGAGCGCGTCGTGGATGTCGGCTGCGGCGCCGGCCTGGACAGTCTGATCGCCGCGCGCATGGTCGGCGCGGGGGGGTATGTCATTGGCGTGGACATGACCCCCGCCATGCTGGCGAAAGCACGAGCCAGCGCCTCCGAGGCGGGCTGTGCCAACGTCGCGTTCCGCGAGGGCTACGCCGAGACACTACCGGTGCCCGACGGCTGGGCGGATGTCGTCATCTCCAATGGGGCACTCAATCTGGTGCCCGACAAAGCGGCTGCACTCAAAGAGATGGCGCGCGTGCTCAAGCGGGGTGGGCACTTGCAGATCGGCGACATCCTGGTGCAGCGGCCAGTGCCGCAGAGCGCGAAGCG